>NZ_CDBZ01000213.1:0-7777 GCF_000819985.1 Aeromonas media
GCAGGCCTGCCCCGCCAGCAGTATGGCTCCCTGCATCCCCAGGTTGCCCCCCACCAGCAGCACCTTGCCGTGCTTGCCCTTGTGGGCCGAGCGGGGACGGGGAAAGAGCAGATTCTTTAGGCGGGGATAATCCAGGCGCTCGGCGGCGGGCACCAGGCCGGCCTCGGGCACCACCCCGAGGGGATCCCAGTCGAGCTGGCCGACACCGTCCACCCCGTCGGCGGTGAGCATGCCCTGCTTGATGCCGATGAAGCTGAGAGTACGGGTGGCGTGCACCAGGGCCCCCATGGCACGGCCGGTGTCGGCATTGAGCCCGGAGGGGAGGTCCACCGCCAGAACGGGAGCATTCAAACCATTGATTGTTGAGACGATCTTTGTCATTGGCAAGGAGAGGGGGAGCTGGACACCGGTGCCGAGCAGTGCATCTATCACCAGATCCGGCGAAGGGAGCGACGCCCCCTCGAGCGCATCGGCCATCATCACCTCCCCCCCCGCCGCCAGCCACTCATCGGCGGCCCGCCTGGCGTCTCCTCTGAGCAGGCCCGGGGCCCTAGCGGCGATCACCAGAGGCTCGAGGCCGAGTCGACGGGCGAGGCGGGCCAGCACATAGCCATCCCCCCCGTTGTTGCCCGAGCCGACGAAGATCCACCAGTGGTGACTCTGGGGCCAGTGATGGCGAGCATAACTGCACAGGGCGGCACCGGCCCGCTCCATCAAGGCGTAGAGAGCTTGCCCCTCACGCTCGGCCCAGCGCTGCTCCATCTTGCGGATCTGTTCGGCCCGCCACAGCGGCTGTGCTAGACTGATGCCTTGTTTTTTGCCGATAGCGTCCTCGATACCCTCTACCATGACGGCTCCCCACCTTCATCATCCACTGGCCCGATTCCTGGCTTGGCATATGACGTGCCATGACGGCGCACGGCCCTCGTCACCCTCAGTGCTGCGGGCGCCATGCCGCTGCCAGCAGGCAGGTAAGGCACAATGACGGCCGCCGAACTCGCGCAACTGGCCCACGATATCAAGCTCTGGGCACGGGAGCTAGGATTTGACCAGGTCGGCATCACGGACACGGATCTCGCCCTCGAGGAGCCCAGATTGCAGGCCTGGCTGGATGCGGGTCATCACGGCACCATGGACTACATGGCGCGCCACGGCATGATGCGGGCCCGGCCCCACGAGCTGCTGCCGGGCACCCTGCGGGTGCTGTCGGTGCGGATGAACTATCTCCCCTTCGAGGCGGGCTTTGCCGCCACCCTGCGCGATCCTACCCTGGGCTATATCAGCCGCTATGCCCTCGGGCGCGACTACCACAAGGTGCTGCGCAACCGGCTCAAACAGCTGGGAGAGCGCATCGAGCAGCGCTGCCAGACACTGTTGCCATCCACGCAGGCAACCCCGGGGGAGTGGCGCCCCTTCGTCGATTCGGCCCCCATCCTGGAACGCCCGTTGGCGGCCAAGGCGGGGCTCGGCTGGGTGGGCAAGCACTCGCTGCTGCTCAACGAGACTGCCGGCTCCTTCTTCTTTCTCGGAGAACTGCTGGTCGGCCTGCCGCTGCCCGTCGATGCACCGGTGGAAAAAGAGCAGTGCGGCAAGTGCGTGGCCTGCATCAACATCTGTCCGACCGGCGCCATCGTCGCGCCCTACGTGGTGGACGGGCGGCGCTGCATCTCCTACCTCACCATAGAGAACGACGGCCCCATCCCGGAAGAGTTCAGGCCGCTGATGGGCAACCGCATCTACGGCTGTGACGACTGCCAGCTCATCTGCCCCTGGAACCGCTATGCGGATGCGAGCCCAGAGCCCGACTTCAGCCCGCGCCCCAATCTGCATCGCCCGCCGCTGTTGACCTTGTGGGGCTGGAGCGAGAGCGACTTTCTCAAGCACACCGAAGGCAGCCCCATCCGCCGCATCGGCTATCGGCGCTGGCGCCGTAACCTGGCGGTAGCGCTCGGCAACGGCCCGGCCAGCAGCGATGCCATGGCCGCACTGCAACAGGCGCTCGCCAGTGCCGAGCCCATGGTGGCCGAACACATCGAGTGGGCGCTGGCGACCCTGGCCGTGCGCCAGGAGAAAGAGGACAAGAAGACCCGTTTGTTGATCCGCTGCATCGAAAAAGGCCTGCCGGATCACGCATAAGTGATCTGGTCCTTGCCGGATGACAGCACTTTTTTCATGCTCTGCCGACCATTGGCCATCGGCACAATAAAAGGAAGATTCGGATGCAGATGTTGGGAGTAGATATTGGCGGCTCCGGGATCAAGGGCTGCCTGGTGGATACCGAGACTGGCGAACTGATTGGCGAGCGCCACCGCATTGCCACGCCGCAACCGGCCACCCCGGCCGCCGTGGCGCACACCCTCAAGGCGCTGGTAGAGCACTTCCAGTGGAAGGGCCCGGTGGGCTGTGGCTTCCCCGCCACCATCCACAACGGCATCGCCAAGAATGCCTCCAACATCGACAAGAGCTGGATCGAGACCGACGCCGCCCACCTGTTCGCCGATGTGACCGGCCTGCCCTGCCACGTGCTCAACGACGCCGACGCGGCCGGGCTGGCCGAGATGCGCTTCGGTACCGGCCGGGATCGCAAGGGAGTGATCATCCTCATCACGGTGGGGACCGGCATCGGCACCGCCGTGTTCGTCAACGGCCAACTGCTGCCGAACACCGAGCTGGGTCATCTCATCCTGGAAGGGATGGTGGCAGAGCACTACTGCTCGGACGCGGTGCGCAAACGCGAGGATCTCTCCTGGAACCGCTGGGGCAAGCGCTTCAACAAATACCTGGCCCGCCTCGAGTTCCTCTTCTCCCCCGACCTCTTCATCCTGGGAGGCGGCAGCGCCGCCAAGCTCGACAAGTTCATCGACCGGATAGAAACCCGTGCCCCCCTGGTGGCGGCGGCCAGTCTCAACCAGGCCGGCATCATAGGGGCCGCCCTCTATGGCGCGGCCCGGCAAGAGGACTGACTCTCCTCCCGACAACGCCGCAAGAGGCCCGGACCGGGCCTCTGCCATGGCCCGCTAGATGTCGTCGAGCCGATGGGCTCCGTGCACCAGCCGGGTCAGCCGGGATTGCGCCATGGATGCCAGCGACGTCAGCAACGCGGCCGTGTCCGGCGTGGGGCACTCGCGAGCCAGGCGCCCCAGCTCGCCAACGAGTTTTTCCTCCTGCCGCGACACCATGGCCACTATCTCCTCGGGCTGAGTACCGGCCGCCAATGCCAGACGCTGGCAATCGGCCAGCAGATCCTCACCGAAGCCCTGATCCAGCCAGGTCTCCTTGACCGCACTCCCCATCTGCTCCCGATAGTCGTGCAGGTGGGCCGCCGCCGCGTCCTCCCGTCCTTGCAAATAGGCCAGCAGCATCCGGCTGCGCTCCCCATCCACCTGGGGGATCAGGCGCCCGTAACTGCGCCCCTGCTGCTGATGCAGTTGTTCGAGGTAAAGCATCAGGTCCTTGATCTGTTGAAATCGCATCTCTGCTTCCTCCTGCCGTCCACCTCCTGCCAGTATAAAAAAACGCCGCTCCTTCCCCGGATAAAAACGGTCGTTTTTTGTTCTACATCAAAGGGATGGGAAAGAAAAAGAAGAAAACGAAGAGAAGTGGGCAAAGAGATTCCTCCCTGTCATGCTGGCAACTGACTGCCAGCGCCCAGGGGTAGGCCGTGACAAAACGGGGGAATCATCGATTCAAGGGTGATTATCCAGGTTATATTCGGAAGGATGATTTAAAATCAGAATCTAATATTGAAGCTGTCGGTTTACTCCTCTTCCCTTAGTCAGCGAGCGGGAATCCTTATCCATTTTTTAGACGTCTAGACGTAGAAACATGCGTTGACACAGCCATCCGGACATCTTAGCATCATCCTCCATGATGGCAGAGCAACCCAGTGAAACCTCTGCCCAATTCACCCGCCTGTAGCGCCCTGTGCTTTAAGGCTGTTAGCACGGAAGAATCCATGATTAAGTTGATCGGTCTCAACAAAGTCTACGGTAAAGGCAGTGACGCCGTGCACGCCCTGCGTGACGTGAGCCTGCATGTGCCACAAGGCAAGATTTTCGGGGTGATCGGCGCCTCCGGTGCCGGCAAGAGCACCCTTATTCGTTGCGTCAACCTGCTGGAGCGTCCCACCCAGGGCCAGGTCATCGTCGATGGTCAGGATCTCGTGGCCCTGAGCGAGCGGGACCTGACCCAGGCTCGTCGCCAGATCGGCATGATCTTCCAGCATTTCAACCTGCTGGCCTCCCGCACCGTGTTCGCCAACATCGCCTTCCCGTTGGAGCTGGCTGGCTGGAACAAGGCACAGATCCAGACCCGGGTCGACGAACTACTGGCCCTGGTTGGGCTGGAAGCCCGTGCCCACGCCTATCCGTCCGAGCTCTCCGGCGGCCAGAAGCAGCGCGTCGCCATCGCCCGCGCCCTGGCTCCGGCCCCCAAGGTACTGCTGTGCGACGAGGCCACCTCGGCCCTCGACCCCCAGACCACTCGATCCATCCTGAGCCTGCTCAAGGAGATCAACGTCAAGCTGGGGCTCACCATCTTGCTCATCACCCACGAGATGGATGTGGTGAAGGGGATCTGTGACGAAGTGGCCATCATCAGCGACGGTCGCCTGATCGAGCAGGGCGAGGTGGCCTGGTTCTTCAGCAACGCCAAGACCCAGCTGGCCCGTGACTTCATCCACTCCACCATCCACCTGGAGGTGCCCCAGGAGTACCAGGACAGGATGAGCACCGAGCGGGTGGCGAACAGCTATCCCCTGGTGAAGCTCGGCTTCACCGGCGCCACCGTTGATTCGCCGCTCATCTCCGAGGTGAGCCGCCGTTTCAACATCGACATCAGCATACTGAGCGCAGACATCGAATACGCCGGTGGCGTCAAGTTCGGCTTCCTGCTGGCGGAGCTGTTCGGGGATGAGGCCCAGTGCGAGGCCACCCAGCAGTTCTTCATCGACAACCACATTCAGCTGGAGGTAATGGGCTATGTCCGAAGCAATGACTAATCTGCTGCGCCCAATCCTCGGCGACTCAGCCATCCTATCCAGCTGGAGGTAATGACTCATGTCCGAAGCCATGATTAATCTGCTCATCACAGCCCTCGGCGACACCCTGATCATGGTGTTTGCCTCCGCCCTGTTCGGCTGCCTGCTCGGCCTGCCGCTCGGCGTGGCACTGCACGTGACCAAGGCGGGCCAGATCCTGGCCAACCCGTTGCTGAACAAGATCCTCGGCATCGTAGTCAACGTCGGCCGCTCCGTGCCCTTTATCATACTGCTGGTGGCCATCATTCCACTGACCCGGCTGATCGTCGGCACCAGCATCGGCACTATAGCCGCCATAGTGCCGCTGACCGTGGGCTGCATCCCCTTCATCGCTCGTCTGGTGGAAGGTGCCCTGATGGAAGTGCCGGACGGCCTGCTCGAAGCCGCCAAGGCCATGGGTGCCAAACCCTTGCAAATCATTGCCAAGGTGCTGCTGCCTGAGGCCCTGCCCGGGATCCTCAACAGCATCATCATCACCCTCGTCACGCTCGTTAACTACTCCGCCATGGCCGGTGCCATCGGGGGGGGCGGTCTCGGCGATGTGGGTATTCGCTACGGCTACCAGCGCTTCGACCCTACCGTCATGCTGGTCACCGTGGTCATTCTGGTGGTACTGGTTCAACTCATCCAGAGCGCGGGTGAGCGCCTGGTCAAACAATGTGATCATCGTTAATCGTCGATTTCTGACAGGAGGTTTTTATGAAATTGGGCATTAAATCCGCTGCGGCTGCGCTGCTGGCAACTCTGGTACTGGTCGGCTGCGGTCAGAAGGAAGAGAGCAAGACCCTGAAAGTCGGCGCCATCGCCGGCCCCGAGACCGAACTGGTCGAGACCGCGGCCAAGGTGGCAAAGGAGAAATACGGCCTGACCGTCGAGATCGTCACCTTCTCCGACTACGTCACCCCGAACGTGGCACTGAACGACGGCAGCGTCGACGTCAACGCCTTCCAGCACAAGCCCTACCTGGATGCCCAGATCCGTGATCGCGGCTTCAAGCTGGTGCCGGTTGGCAACACCTTCGTCTACCCGATCGCCGGTTACTCCAAGAAGATCAAGGCCCTGTCCGAGCTGAAAGACGGCGCCCAGATCGCGGTGCCGAACGATCCGACCAACCTGGGTCGCTCCCTGATCCTGCTGGAGAAGCAGGGCCTGCTGAAACTGAAAGAAGGTGCCGGTCTGGAAGCCACCGTGCTGGACATCGCCAGCAACCCGCGCAACTTCAAGATCGTCGAGCTGGAAGCCGCTCAGCTGCCCCGCTCCCTGGAAGATGTTGATCTCTCCATCATCAACAACACCTTCGCCGGTCAGATTGGCCTGACCCCGACCGAGAACGGCCTGTTTGTCGAAGACAAGGAGTCCCCCTACGTCAACCTGATCGTTGCCCGCGAGAACAACAAGGACGACGAGAAGGTCAAGGAGTTCGTCCAGGCCTTCCAGACCGACGAGGTCTACAAGAAGGGGACCGAGCTGTTCAAGGGTGGTCTGGTAAAAGGTTGGTAATCACTCACTCTGTAAAAAAGGCCACGTCAAGCGTGGCCTTTTTTTTTGCCCCCGTTATCATAGCCAGAAGCACGGCAACACGAAAAAACAGAACAACAATGAAGAAATGGTATCTAGCCTACTGCAAGCCCAAGGAAGAGGCTCGCGCTCGCGCCCATCTGGCAGCCCAAGGCGTCGAATCCTATTACCCCATGGTGGAAGTCGAGAAGCTGAGACGGGGCAGACGGGTTCCGCTACGTGAACCCATGTTCCCCAACTACCTGTTCATCTACGTGGATCTGGAAGAGGTCACTCCGGTCACCCTGAAGTCCACCCGCGGCATCAGCCGCATCATTCACTTCGGCAAGGAGTGGACCCCCGTCAGCAGCCAGCTGATCTACCGGCTGATGAGCCGGGACGACAGCGACGAGGCGCGCGCCAGCTATGCCCGCCTGCCGACGCAAGGGGACAAGGTATTGATCGAATCTGGTCCCCTGGCCGGGTTCGAGGCCATCTACCTGGAGCCGGATGGCGAGAAGCGGGCGATCCTGCTGGTCAGCCTGCTCAATCAGGAGACCAGCAGCAGCTTCGACAATCAGGCCTTCCGGCGCCTGGACTGACCCTCAACAGACATCGCTGGCGAGAAGCGCCCCACCTCGGCTGGTGAGCCTGCTCAACCAGGAGACCAGCCGCAGCGTCGACCACCATGCACTGGAAACAAAACGGGGCAGGCCCATCGGCCTGCCCCGTTTTTATGCCGCTGCACCGCTCCCCTCCTCAGGCATCCAGCGCAAAGCGGCTGATGGCCGTGGTCAGTCGGTTCGTCTCCCGGGTCAGTCTGGCGGCGATCAGCTCGCCCTGTTGACTGTGCTCGCTGGACTGGTGGCTGAGCCCGGCGATCTCCTCCACGGTGCCCGCCACCTCCTGCGCCACCCTCGACTGCTGCTCGGTCGCAGTGGCGATGGCGGCAAGCTGGCCGCTGAGATCCTGCACCAGCGTCGACATGGCCGCCAGTGTCTCGCTCGCCGAGACCACGGCGCCCCGGCCTTGCTCCACCAGCAGGGTACCGCTGCCCACGGTGTCGGCCGTCTGCCGGGTCTGTTGCTGGATGCTGGCGATGGTCTGGTTGATCTCCGCCGTCGACTGGCTGGTGCGGCTGGCCAGCAGGCGCACCTCGTCCGCCACCACGGCAAACCCCCTGCCCTGCTCTCCCGCGCGCGCCGCCTCGATGGCGGCATTGAGCGCCAGCAGATTGGTCTG
>NZ_CDBZ01000213.1:7991-8340 GCF_000819985.1 Aeromonas media
GATTGGTCTGCTCGGCGATGGTGGCGATCACCTCAGTGACGCGACCCACCTGCTCGCTCTGGCTGCTGAGCAGCGTCATCGCCTGATTCGCCTGGGTGATCATGGCGGCAATCTGCGCCATGGTGGTACTCATTCGGGCGAGAGCCTGTTCCCCCTGTTTGGCCTGTCGCTCGGTCTGACGCGCCGCCCCGGCCGCATCGGCGATGTTCCCCGCCACGTCCCGGGTGCTGGCGGACATCTGCTCGATGGCGGCCGCAACCGTATCCAGCCGCTGATTCTGGCTGGCCAGATCGTCCACTATGGCATTGGTGGTCTGGCCCACCTCGCGACCGGCCCCCTCCACCTGCGC
>NZ_CDBZ01000214.1 GCF_000819985.1 Aeromonas media
TCCTTAACTGATCAGCATTGGGCGCAAGGCGCCGGTTTTTTTATCCCCTTCACCCCCACTTCACAGGGCCCCATCCCCGCTTCACCCGACCAGGGCACACTCCCGTTCACCAACAAGGAGATGCGCCATGGTCAAACAGATATTCACCCACAAGATCGCCCTGCTGCTGTTGCTCTGCCTGCTGCTGATGATCCCGGTTCACGCCATCATGGATCTGAACCGGGAGCGCCAGGCTTACCGCAGCCAGGCCATCCACAGCATCATGGCCAGCAGCAGCGGGCCGCAGCGCTTGCTGGGGCCTGTGCTGGTGCAACCCTATACCCGGGCCGTCACCGTCGAGCAGGATGGCAAGCGCTTCGTGCGCGAGGAGCGGGTCTATCGCTACCTGTTGCCGGACAGGCTGGATGTGCGGGCCAGCATGGAGGTCACCCCGCGCAAACTCGGCATTTATCAGGCCCAGGTCTATCACGGCCGGCTCTCCCTCTCAGGCCACTTGCCGGCCAGCCTGGCCGACAAGGCATTGGTTGCCGGCAACCCGGACCTGAGCTTCGACGCCGCGGATCCCGCCCTGATCCCGGGCAAACCCTACCTCAGCCTGGTGCTGTCCGATGCCCGCGGCATCAGCAGCGTGCCCGAGCTGCAACTGGGGGAGCGGCGCATTCCGTTCACCCCCGGCGCCCTGCTGGGAGACGGTCTGGCCGGCATCCATGCTCCGCTCGACAGCCTGCCCGGGGAAGATGGCCGCTTTCACATCGAGCTGCACCTGCAGGGCATGAACGCGCTTGAGGTGGTGCCGATCGGCCAGGACAGCAGGTTCAACCTGAGTGGCAACTGGCCTCATCCCAACTTCATCGGCGATTTTCTGCCCGGCAGCCGCACCCTGAACGATCAGGGGTTCGACGCCAGCTGGCAGACCAGCTGGTTTGCCACCGACATGGAGCGGCGCTTCACCCGCATGATGAAGGGAGCCGGGAGCGAGTTGCCGACCTTCAGCGTCAGCCTGGTGCAGCCGGTGGATCACTATCAGCTGAACGAGCGGGCCGCCAAGTACGCCCTGCTGTTCATCGGCCTCACCTTCCTCAGCTTCTTCATGTTCGAGCTGCTCCGGGAGCTGCGGGTACACCCGATCCAGTACGCCCTGGTGGGCATGGGGCTGGCCATCTTCTATCTGGTGCTGCTGGCGCTGACCGAGCACCTCGGCTTTGGCTGGGCTTATCTCGTCGCCAGCCTCGCCAGCGTGTCGCTCAACGGCTTCTACCTCAGCCATGTGCTGGGGGGGCCGCGTCAGGGCCTCGGCTTCGCGGCCCTGCTCGGGCTGGTCTACGCCATCCTGTTCGGGCTGCTGCAAGCCGAGGAGATAGCCCTGCTGCTCGGCGCCCTGCTGCTGTTCACCATATTGGCACTGATCATGATGCTGACCCGCAAGCTGGACTGGTATGGGGTGATGGGTAACCCGCCCCCTTCCCCAACCCCGAATCAGGAGAGCTGAAAACAAAACCGGCGCCCTTAGGGCGCCGGTTTTATTTCATTGATCGGGCATCACTTCTTCTTGACCGGGCGAGCCCAGTTCTTGATGTGGCGCTGGGGCACCCGGGTAATCACCAGCTCGTGCTCGGCCACATCCTTGGTGATGGTTGAACCCGCCCCTAGGGTCGCGCCCTTGCCGATGCGCACCGGCGCCACCAGCTGGGTATCGGAACCAACGAAGACGTCATCCTCGATGATGGTCTGGAACTTGTTCACCCCATCGTAGTTGCAGGTGATGGTACCGGCGCCGATATTCACCTTGGCGCCGATGTCCGCATCCCCCAGGTAGGTCAAATGACCACACTTGGAGCCGACCCCGAGCCGGGATTTCTTCATCTCGACGAAGTTGCCGACGTGGGCATCCTGCTCCAGCACGGCACCCGGACGCAGACGGGCGAAGGGGCCGACCGAACATTGATCGGCCACCAGGGCACCCTCGATGACGGAGTAAGGTTTCACCTCGCTGTGATCGCCAATCTCGCAATCCTTCAGCACAGCGCCAGCACCGATGCGCACATGGTTGCCGAGCTTGACCTTGCCCTCGATGATGACGTTGACGTCGATCACCACCTCCTCACCGATCTCCAGGGTGCCGCGCAGATCGAAGCGGGCCGGATCGATCAGAGTGACCCCGGCGATCATCAGCTTCTCGGCCTGCATCTGCTGATAGCTGCGCTCGAGGGCCGCCAGCTGGACCCGGTTGTTGGCCCCTTCCACCTCCATGGCGCTGTCCGGGTGGACGGCGGCAATGGGGCAGCCATCCCCATGAGCCATGGCGATCACGTCGGTGAGATAGAACTCCCCCTGGGCGTTCTTGTTGTCCAGACGCGACAGCCAGCCGCTCAGCTGGGCGCCATTGACCACCAGCACGCCGGTATTCACCTCGCGGATGGCGAGCTGTTCGGCGTTGGCATCCTTCTGCTCGACGATGCCGACCACCTGGCCGTTTTCCCGCACGATGCGGCCGTAGCCGGTAGGGTTGTCCAGCACCACGGTCAGCAGCGCCATGCCGTCGTCGGCCTTGGCGGCCAGCAGCCGTTGCAGGGTCTCGGGCTGGATCAGCGGGGTATCGCCGTACAGCACCAGCACGTCGTCTTCATCTTTCCAGAACGGGATCGCCTGGGCGACGGCATGGCCGGTGCCCAGCTGCTGCGCCTGCAACACCCAGTTGAGATCCGGGGCGGCGATCCGCTCCTTCAGCAGCTCGGCGCCGTGGCCATAGACCAGGTGCAGTTGCTCGGCACCTATCTGGCGGGCGGTGTCGATCACATGGGACACCATGGGTTTGTTGGCGACAGGGTGCAGCACCTTGGGCAGAACGGAACGCATGCGAGTACCTTTACCCGCAGCCAGGATCACGACGTTGAGAGACATAGCCAGCCTTTGAAACATGAGGAAATACCCGGCGGAGTCTATCCAACGGGCAAAAAAAAAGCGACCCGAAGGTCGCTTTTTACATCACCGTGATTAGCGGTAATTCTTTTTGACGATATCGATAACCCGCAGCTGGGCCATTGCTTTGGCCAGCTCGGCAGATGCCTGCGCATAGTCGATATCACCATGGGAGCTGCTGATCCGTTCTTCGGCACGACGCTTGGCTTCCTGGGCTTTCGCCTCATCCAGGTCATCGGCACGAATGGCGGTATCGGCCAGCACGGTCACGGCTTCGGGTTGTACTTCCAGCATGCCGCCGGAGATGTACAGCACCTCTTCGCTACCATTTTGCTTGATCAAGCGGACCAGGCCCGGCTTGATGGCAGTCAGCAACGGAGCATGACCGTGGCGGAGACCCAGCTCACCCTCGGAGCCTGTTACCTGGGCAGATTGCACACGACCGGAAAACAGTTTCCCTTCGGCGCTCACTACATCCAGGTGAAATGAGATCATCTCAGCCATGGGCCCTCCTATCGAGGCTTACAGTTTCTTGGCTTTCTCGACGACTTCGTCGATACCGCCAACCATGTAGAACGCCTGCTCGGGCAGATCGTCATACTCGCCTTTCAGGATGCCCTGGAAACCGCGAATGGTCTCTTTCAGCGGCACGTACTTACCTGAAGAACCGGTAAATACTTCGGCCACGAAGAACGGCTGGGACAGGAAACGCTCGATCTTACGGGCACGGGATACGGTCAGTTTGTCTTCTTCTGACAGTTCATCCATACCCAGGATGGCGATGATGTCCTTCAGCTCCTTGTAGCGCTGCAGCACGATCTGCACACCACGAGCGGTCTCGTAGTGATCCTTGCCTACCACCAGCGGATCCAGCTGACGGGAGGTGGAGTCCAGCGGGTCAACGGCCGGGTAGATACCCAGTGCCGCGATCTGACGGGACAGAACGATGGTCGCATCCAGGTGAGCGAAGGTGGTCGCCGGAGACGGGTCGGTCAAGTCATCCGCAGGCACGTAAACGGCCTGGACTGAGGTGATGGAACCGGTCTTGGTGGAGGTGATACGTTCTTGCAGAACACCCATCTCCTCGGCCAGGGTCGGCTGGTAACCTACTGCAGAAGGCATACGGCCCAGCAGTGCGGATACTTCGGTACCGGCCAAGGTGTAACGGTAGATGTTGTCCACGAAGAACAGCACGTCACGACCCTCGTCACGGAACTTCTCGGCCATGGTCAGACCGGTCAGCGCGACGCGCAGACGGTTTCCGGGCGGCTCGTTCATCTGACCGTAAACCAGAGATACTTTGTCCAGTACGTTGGACTCCATCATCTCGTGGTAGAAGTCGTTACCCTCACGGGTACGCTCACCCACACCGGCGAATACAGAGTAACCACTGTGTTCGATCGCGATGTTACGGATCAGCTCCATCATGTTGACGGTCTTGCCTACACCGGCACCACCGAACAGACCGACCTTACCACCCTTGGCGAACGGGCAAACCAGGTCGATAACCTTGATGCCGGTCTCCAGCAGCTCGGCGCTGTTGGACTGATCTTCGTAGCTGGGGGCTTCGCGGTGGATGGACCAACGCTCTTCTTCGCCGATCGGACCCTTCTCGTCGATGGGCTCGCCCAGTACGTTCATGATACGACCCAGGGTCGAGGTACCAACCGGTACCTGGATGGCCTTGCCGCTGTTAACTACTTCCAACCCACGACGCAGACCGTCGGAGGAGCCCATGGTGATGCAACGAACGACGCCGCCGCCGATCTGTTGCTGAACTTCCAGTACCAGACCCTGGCCTTGGCCTTCGCTGATGACTTTCAGTGCATCGTACACCTGGGGCACGGCATTCTGCGGGAACTCGATGTCCACTACAGCGCCGATGATTTGGACGATGAAACCGTTACTCATGTCAAATCCTCTAAACCTTTGATAACCCTTGCCTTACACCGCAGCAGCACCGGATACGATCTCTGTCAGTTCCTGGGTAATACTGGCCTGACGGGCCTTGTTGTACACCAGTTGCAGATCGTTAATCAGGTTGCCGGCGTTGTCAGTCGCGGCTTGCATGGCAACCATTCGGGCTGCCTGTTCACTTGCCAAGTTTTCTACCACACCCTGGTACACCTGGGATTCGACGTAGCGAATCAACAGGGTATCCAGCAGCTGCTTGGGATCCGGCTCATAGAGGTAATCCCAGTGGTGTTTCTTGGCGAGCTTGCTGTCTTCTGTTACGGGCAAAGGCAGCAGTTGATCGACTTTTGGTTGCTGAACCATGGTGTTGACGAACTTGTTGTACACCAGATACAGCCTGTCAATCTCACCGTTGTCGTAAGCCTTCAGCATGACCTTGACTGAACCAATCAGGTCATTGACGCTCGGGTTATCACCCAGTCCGGAGACGTGGGCTTTCACCTTGGCGCCGTGCCGTTCAAAGAAGTTGGAGGCCTTGCTACCGATCAGTGCCAGGTCAACCTTGGCACCTTTCGCGCTCCATTGCTTCATATCGTTGAGGGCAGCTTTGAACAGGTTGATGTTCAGGCCGCCACACAGGCCACGGTCGGTGGAGACGACGATGTAACCCACTCGCTTGACCTCACGTTCGATGAGGTAGGGGTGCTTGTATTCCAAGTTCCCCTGAGCGATATGGCCGATCACCTTGCGCATGGTTTCAGCGTACGGACGGCTGGCAGACATGCGTTCCTGCGCACGGCGCATTTTGCTGGCTGCCACCATTTCCATAGCGCTGGTGATCTTCTGAGTGTTCTTCACACTCCCGATCTTGTTACGTATCTCTTTTGCGCCGGCCATCTCTTCTCTCCATCAGGTGGCAGCTTGCGCTGCCACACACGCTTACCAGGTCTGGGTTGCCTTGAAGCTATCCAGCAACGCAGTCAGCTTGCCAACGATCGCGTCGTTGTAGTCGGCCTTGGCATTGATTTCAGCCATCAGCTCAGCATGCTGGGTATTGGCGTAAGAGAGCAGAGCGGCTTCGAAGTCGACTATCTTGCTCAGTTCGACATCGGCGAGGTAGCCCTTCTCGGCGGCGAACAGCACCAGAGACTGGTGAGCCACGCTCATCGGAGAGTACTGCTTCTGCTTCATCAGCTCGGTCACTTTCTGACCATGATCCAGCTGCTTGCGAGTCGCATCGTCCAGATCGGAAGAGAACTGGGCGAAGGCCGCCAGTTCACGATACTGGGCCAGCGCGGTACGGATACCACCGGACAGCTTCTTGACGATCTTGGTCTGAGCGGCACCGCCCACACGGGATACGGAGATACCCGGGTCAACCGCCGGACGAATACCGGAGTTGAACAGCTGAGTGGTCAGGAAGATCTGGCCATCGGTGATGGAGATCACGTTGGTCGGAACGAACGCAGACACGTCGCCGGCCTGGGTTTCGATGATCGGCAGCGCGGTCAGAGAACCGGTCTGTCCAGTCACGGCACCCTTGGTGAACTTCTCGACGTACTCGACGTTGACGCGGGAAGCACGCTCCAGCAGACGGGAGTGCAGATAGAAGACATCGCCCGGGTAAGCTTCACGTCCTGGCGGACGGCGCAGCAGCAGGGAGATCTGGCGATAGGCTACGGCCTGCTTGGACAGGTCATCATAGATGATCAGCGCGTCTTCACCGCGGTCACGGAAGTACTCACCCATGGAGCAACCGGCATAAGGAGCCAGGTACTGCAGGGCAGCGGCTTCGGAGGCGGAGGCGACGACCACTATGGTGTTGGCCAGGGCGCCGTGCTCTTCCAGCTTGCGCACCACGTTGGCGATGGTGGAGGCCTTCTGGCCAATCGCAACGTAGACGCACTTAATGCCGGAGTCTTTCTGGTTGATGATGGTGTCGATCGCGATGGCGGTCTTACCAACCTGACGGTCACCGATGATCAGCTCACGCTGGCCACGACCGATAGGGATCATGGCATCGATGGCTTTCAGACCGGTCTGGACTGGCTGGTCAACAGACTTACGCTCGATAACGCCCGGGGCAATGACTTCGATCGGCGAGTAGCCGTCGTTGTCTACCGGACCCTTACCGTCGATCGGCTGACCCAGGGTGTTGACCACCCGGCCCAACAGACCACGACCGACCGGCACTTCCAGAATACGGCCGGTACCTTTTACTTTCATCCCTTCAGCCAGGTTGGCATAGGGACCCATGACAACGGCACCAACGGAGTCACGCTCCAGGTTCAATGCCAGAGCAAAGCGGTTACCCGGCAGCTCGATCATTTCACCCTGCATGGCATCGGCCAGACCGTGGATACGAATGATACCGTCGCTCACAGAGACGATAGTACCTTCGTTACGCGCTTCGCTTTTGACATCAAACTGCGCAATGCGCTGCTTGATCAGCTCGGCGATTTCAGTGGAATTCAGTTGCATGCTCTAATACCCCAATCAAGATTGCAGCGCGTCGGCCATGCGATCCAGCTTACCGCGGACCGTGCCGTCGATAACCAGATCACCGGCCTTGATGAGCACCCCGGCCATCAAGGACGCATCTGTGCTGCAAATCAGCTTCACTTTGCGCGCGAGACGTTGTTCCAGAGAAGCCTGAATAGCGGCCTTCTGCTGGTCGGTCAGTTCGATCGCCGAAATCACGTCAGCCTGAACTTCTTTGTCCAGTTCAGCCTTGAGCGCGACATATTCAGCAACGACAGCCGGCAGCACACCCAAGCGACCATTCTCAGCCATCACCCGGATCAGGTTCTGACCATGCTCGTTGAGCTGCTCACCGCAGACACCGACAAACAGGTTTGCCAGTTCTTCGGCGGCCACGGAGCCGTTTACCAGGTTATGGATGGTCTCGTTCTCGGCCACTTGTGCGGCGAAACCGAGCATCTCCAGCCATTGGTCAACCGCCTTGTGCTCAACGGCAAACTCGAAAGCAGCCTTGGCGTAGGGGCGAGCGATTGTAGTCAGTTCAGACATAGCCCCGTTCCCGTTACAGTTCTGCTACCAGTTTGTCGACGATGTCGCTGTTGGCAGCCTGGTCGATTTGGCGTGCCAGGATCTTCTCTGCACCCGCGATGGCAAGAGCAGCAACCTGCTTGCGCAGTTCTTCTTTGGCACGATGACGTTCAGCTTCGATCTCTGCACGGCCCTGAGCCAGGATTTTTTCCCGCTCTGCTTGAGCTCCGACAGCGGCTTCATCAATGATCTGGGCCTTGCGTTTGTTGGCTTGATCGATGATTTCGGCAGCCTGGTGCTTGGCTTCTTTCAGCTGATCGGTGGCGTTGGCCTTGGCCAAATCCAGATCTTTCTTGGCACGCTCGGCAGAAGAGAGACCATCAGCAATTTCTTTCTGACGGGCTTCGATGGCAGCGATCAACGGCGGCCATACGTACTTCATGCAAAACACTACGAAGAAGAAAAAAGCAATTGCTTGGCCGAGGAGGGTGGCGTTGATATTCACAGCCTATGTCCTCTTAAGTTAGTTAATGGGTTATGCCTGGGGAGTCGTAGAGACTTAGCCAGCAACCGCAAACATCACATACAGACCCAGACCAACGGCGATCATCGGGATCGCATCCACCAGACCCATGACGATGAAGAACTGGGTACGCAGAACAGGGATCAGGTCCGGTTGACGAGCAGCACCTTCCAGGAACTTGCCACCCAGGATACCGATACCGATGGAGGCGCCGATAGCCGCCAGACCCATCATCATTGCAGCAGCGATGTACAGCAGGTCCATGTTCAAGTTTTCCATGAGGATCTCCATTTATTTAGATGTAATTGATTGTATAAAAAGGATTATTTGAGTTGCATCAACCATGGTCTTCTTGCGCCATCGACAGATAGACGATGGTCAGAACCATGAAGATAAACGCCTGCAAAGTGATGATCAGGATGTGGAAAATTGCCCAAGGCACGGACAGGATCCACTGTGACCACCAGGGTAACAAACCCGCAATCAGGATAAAGATCAGTTCGCCAGCATACATGTTGCCGAACAGTCGCAGACCCAATGAAACAGGCTTGGAAATCAACGTGACGGTTTCAAGGATGAAGTTAACCGGGATGGCAGCGGGATGGTTGAAAGGCTGAAGCGTCAGCTCCTTCACAAATCCGCTGATACCCTTGACCTTGATGCTGTAGTACAGGATCAAGAAGAACACGCCCAAAGCCATGGACATGGTGATGTTAACGTCAGCAGAGGGAACCACACGCAGATAGGGAACACCCATCAACTGTGCAGCGTGAGGGATAAAGTCAACGGGGATCAGATCCATGAAGTTCATCAGGAAGATCCAGACAAACACTGTCAGTCCCAGCGGTGCAATGACCGGGTTCCGACCATGGAAGATGTCTTTGACGTTACCATTCACAAACTCGACCAGCATCTCCACAAAGCACTGCAGCTTACCGGGCACACCGCTGGTGGCCTTGACGGCTACGCGGCGGAACGACCAGATAAACAGGGCGCCTAGCAAGACGGAAAATATCATGGAATCGATATTCACCGTCCAGAACCCGGACCCGACTTGCAGGTGGGTCAGGTGGTGGGAGATATATCCCTGAGGAGTCAGGACTTCTCCGGTTGCAGACATGAGTTTTCCTAATAGTGGTTGTTAAGCGTGAATGAAACTATCCACTGTACAACGAGGGCGAGGATATAAGTGGCGAAGAACGAGACGGTGTCGACCTCGATCCCGGAGCCAAACATCAGGGCGAAAAGTCCTGTTGTAGTAATGAGCTTAATCCCTGCCCCACCATAAAAGTCCCGCAAGACCAGGCCCACGCTCTCTTTCGTCACCTTGCGGCGCAGAACCCAGAGTGTGAACAGGGCTTGAGGAACCCAGTACATTCCTCCCCCAAAGAGGGAAGAACGTCCGGCAAACGCCCCGGTCTGATAAAACCAGACGGAACTGATCGCCAGGATCAGGACGAGCTGACAAACGAGCATAGCCAAGGCCAGCGTCAAACCTTCCAAGGCTACTTTCTGTTTCACCAACCTACCCCTGAACATTACAGAACTGTAAAAAATCGGGATCCGAAGACCCCAGGTTCACAGCTCGAAAAGCCGGTCAAATTATACCCGTGAAGACGGCTATTGCAACATGGCAAAAATCCTTAATTTTTGCGGCTTTCCGCGCGAAATTAAGGTTATGTTCATATCGAAAGGAATGGATGTTTTATTACTACAAAAAGCGTAAAAATCACGATTCTGACAGACCAAAATAGCCCAATACCCGGTCCAAATCTGCCAAGTTATCGTAACTTATTACTAACTTGCCGCTATCCTTCTTGCCCGGCTGAAGCTGTACCTGATTGCCAATTTTTTCTGAAATCTGGCGCTCGAGGTAACCAAACTGGGGATCACGGACGGGTTCGACCTTGGTTTTTGCCGGTTCCAGCGTTTTCTGCACCAGTTTCTCGGTATCTCGCACCGTCAGCCCCTTCTGGGCAACCAGCTTGGCCAGTTCGGACTGGGCCGGGCCGCTCAGGGCCAGCAGGGCCCGGGCGTGACCCATGTCGAGATCCCCGTGCTCGACGAAGCGCTTCACGTCCTCGTTGAGCTGATTGAGGCGCAGCAGGTTGGTCACCGTGGTGCGGGACTTGCCCACCGCTTCGGCCACCTGCTGGTGGGTCAGCTCGAACTCGGTCAGCAGTCGCTGCAGGGCCACCGCCTCTTCGATGGCGTTGAGATCCTCGCGCTGGATATTCTCAATCAGCGCGATGGCCACCGCAGCCTCGTCGGGCACGTCCTTGACCAGGCAGGGCACTACCTCGAGTCGGGCCAGCTGGGACGCGCGCCAGCGCCGCTCACCGGCGATGATTTCGAAGCGATTCTCGCCGATGGAGCGTACCACTATCGGCTGAATCACGCCTTGCGCCCGTATCGAGTTGGCCAGGTCTTCCAGCGCATCCTGGGACATGTCCTTGCGTGGCTGATATTTGCCGGACTGCAGCCACTCCAGCGGCAGCTTGCGCAGCTCGCCCTGGTTGGTGGGCGCCATGGCCTGCTCGGTACGCTGGTCGCTCATCACCTGTTTCTGGCGGGCGGCCGTGCTGGTGCTGAGCAGGGCGTCCAACCCCTTGCCCAGCCCACGTTTCTTCGGCGTCATATGCTCTCTCGGTCTGCGGTGATCGGCTGAGACTCCTGCTCCTGACGACGCAGGATCTCGCCAGCCAGGGCCAGATAGGCCTTGGCCCCCACCGATGATTTGTCATAGTGCATGGCCGGGGCACCGAAGCTCGGCGCCTCCGCCAGTCTAACGTTGCGGGGGATGATGGTGCGATAGACCTTGTCCCCGAAATGCTGTTTCAGCTGATCGGACACATCATTGGCCAGCCGGTTGCGATGATCGAACATGGTGCGCAGCACCCCCTCGATCTTCAGCTCCGGGTTGACGACGGCCGCCAGCTTGCTGATGGTGTCGACCAGGGCGGTGAGCCCCTCCAGCGCGTAATACTCACACTGCATGGGCACCAGCACGGAGTCGGCAGCGGCCATGGCGTTGACGGTCAGCATGTTGAGAGAAGGCGGGCAGTCGATGAAGACGTAGTCGTACTTGTCCCGTACCGAGGCCAGGGCGTTGCGCAGGCGGATCTCGCGGGCGAAGAATTCCATCAGCCGAATTTCGGCCGCGGTCACGTCGGCGTTGGCGGCGATGAGGTGATAGCCACCCGAGGTCTCGTGGATGATCACCTCGTTGATGGGTGCATCGTCGATTAGCAGTTCATAGGCGGTGCGTTCAACTTCGTACTTGTCGACGCCGCTGCCCATGGTGGCATTGCCCTGCGGATCCAGATCGATCACCAGCACCTTGCGCCGGGTAGCGGCCAGGGAGGCGGCCAGATTTACACAGGTGGTGGTTTTACCCACTCCACCCTTCTGGTTGGCTATGGCAATGACTTTTCCCACACTGTCCCCTAAATGAAACTGCGACCCTATTCGGGCTGGATATGTTTGAATTCCAGCAGATGACGCTCACCTTCCAGTTCCGGCACCACCAATTGATGGGCGGCAACCAGGCGAATGCTGGCAGGCAACTGTGCCAGTTCCTGCTCGGGGTATTGTCCCTTGAGCGCAAGGAAGCTCCCTTCGGGTGACGGCAGATGGTGACACCAGCTCAGCATGTCCTCCAGCGAGGCGAAGGCCCGGCTGAGTACACCATCGAAGCCAACTTCGGGTTGATACTCTTCCACCCGGGATTTGACGGGTGTCACGTTGGTCAACCCCAGCTCCTGGATCACCTGGCGGATGAAGTTGATCCGCTTGCCCAGGCTGTCCAGCAACACGAACTGCTTGTCCGGATTGATGATCGCCAACGGCAGGCCGGGCAGGCCGGGGCCTGTACCCACATCGATGAAACGCTCACCGTGCAGGTGAGGGCTCACCACCAGGCTGTCGAGGATGTGCTTGACCAGCATGGCGTCCGGATCTCGCACCGAGGTGAGATTGTAAGCCTTGTTCCACTTGTGCAGCAACTCAACCAACTGCACCAACTGGGTCTTTTGGGTATCGGTGATAACAATTCCGGCCTGCATGAGCAGGCCGTTCAATCTTTCCAGCATGTTTTCCAACGGGGAATTCCTCAGGCGGTTTTACGCAGCAGGCCGTGTTTCTTCAGATGAACCAGCAGGATGGAGATAGCAGCCGGGGTGATGCCGGAGATGCGGGAGGCCTGACCTATGGTCTGTGGCTTGGCATCGTTCAGCTTGGCGATCACCTCGTTGGAGAGACCGTTGACGTCGCGGTAGTTCATGTCCAGTGGTAACAGGGTGTTCTCGTTGCGCAGTTGCTTCTCCACCTCGTCGTGCTGGCGCTCGATGTAGCCGGCGTACTTGATCTGGATCTCCACCTGATCCGCCGCTGCTGTGTCTTCCAGCGCTGGGCCAACCCCTTCAATGGCCATCAGGGCATCGTAGGTCACCTCGGGGCGACGCAGCAGCTCTTCCAGGCTCTGCTCTCGGGTCAGAGGCGTGTTCACCAGAGCGTTGACTGCCTCCAGCGACGGGTGCTGCGGGTGGATCCAGGTCGAACGCATGCGCTGACGCTCCTGCTCCACCTGCTCCATCTTGGTGTTGAACAGGCTCCAGCGATGGTCATCCACCAGGCCGAGCTCGCGACCTATGGCTGTCAGGCGCAGATCGGCGTTGTCTTCCCGCAGCAGCAGACGGTATTCGGCGCGGCTGGTGAACATGCGGTAGGGCTCGCGGGTCCCCAGGGTGGAGAGATCGTCCATCATCACGCCCATGTAGGCCTGATCCCGGCGGGGATGCCAGGCGTCCTTGCCCTGGGCTCGCAGACCGGCGTTCAGACCGGCCATCAGCCCCTGGGCGGCCGCCTCTTCATAGCCTGTAGTGCCGTTGATCTGGCCGGCGAAGAAGAGGTTTGGAATGCATTTGCTCTCCATGTTGGCCTTGAGATCTCGCGGATCGAAGAAGTCGTATTCGATGGCGTAGCCGGGGCGGGTGATGTGGGCATTCTCGAAGCCACGGATCGAACGGACGATCTGCACCTGTACGTCGAACGGCAGGCTGGTGGAGATCCCGTTCGGGTAGAGTTCGTGGGTGGTCAGGCCTTCCGGCTCGACGAAGATCTGGTGCGCCGTCTTGTCGGCGAAGCGGGTGATCTTGTCCTCGATCGACGGGCAGTAACGGGGGCCTATCCCCTCGATCACCCCGGCATACATGGGGCTGCGATCCAGGTTGTTGCGGATCACCTCGTGGGTCTTCTCGTTGGTGTGGGTAACGTAGCAGGGCACCTGACGCGGGTGCTGACTGGCGTTGCCGATGAACGAGAAGACGGGACGAGGATCGTCACCGTGCTGCTGCTGCATCACGGAGAGATCGACGGTACGGGCATCGATGCGTGGCGGCGTGCCAGTCTTGAGCCGATCGATGCGCAGCGGCAGCTCACGCAGACGCTGCGCCAGGGCGATCGAGGGAGGATCCCCGGCGCGGCCGCCCTTGTAGTTTTCCATCCCGATGTGGATCAGACCGTTCAGGAAGGTGCCGACTGTCAGCACCACCGTCTTGCCGCTGATGCGGATCCCGCTCTGAGTGACCACGCCGGCGACGCGATCACCGTCCATGACGAGATCGTCACAGGCTTGCTGGAAGATCTTCAGATTCGGGTAATTCTCCAGGGTCTGGCGCACCACGGCCTTGTAGAGCAGGCGATCCGCCTGGGCACGTGTGGCTCGCACCGCGGGCCCTTTGGAGGAGTTGAGGGTACGGAACTGGATCCCGCCAAGATCGATGGCCTGCGCCATGATCCCGCCCAGGGCATCCACTTCCTTGACCAGGTGTCCCTTGCCGATCCCGCCGATCGCCGGATTACAGGACATGTGTCCCAGCGTATCGATGTTGTGGGTCAACAACAGAGTATTCAGGCCCATACGGGCTGCCGCTGTTGCTGCTTCGGTTCCTGCATGGCCGCCACCGACGACGATCACATCAAATTGTTCATGGTATTGCATTGGGGATCACCTTGATCTGCACGCCTGAAGATCTTTATTTGCCTGGGCTGAAGGGCGGATCATTCTATCCGTTTCGCCTCTTGAGGGGAACGTCTACTTCAGGATCAGTATGGATGCAGGATCCGTTAGTAGATCTTAAGGATCTTTAGATCGATCTTTTACTGGATCTTTTATTAGGATCCACGATTTCTGTTGATAAGCCCTTTTTGATCATAAAGATCATCCGTTTAAAGACGATCCCAGCTTGTGGAAAAGCTTGGATCCCAGGGCCGTGAACGGGGGGATAACCAGTGGTTTTATACACAGACCAGAACTGGACAAGATCTCATACATGGATAACTATAGGTTTTACAGAGCTTAACACTATAGTTATGCACATTACCCCTGGGCGTTGTGGGTAACCGTGTAGAACAACTCTCCCGGATCTATCTGTTAATAACCTAGTGGATAGGAATTTGTGGACAAGCGGGGAGATCGAGGTGTTTTTACCGGATCTCCCCGGTCCTGATCAGGCGATCATCTGCATCCAGTCATGGATCCAGGCTTCGGCGGCATCTTCCGGGATCTCATGCTGGGTCACGTCTATCTCCAGACGATCCCCGATCCGGCTGGCGCCACACTCAGCCAGCAGCCGATCCAGTGTCTTGCCACCCTGGCAGAAGGTGTCATAACTGCGGTCACCAAGCCCGATCACCCCATATTTCAAGGCGTTGAGATCAGGATGCTGGTCGGCAAGATCCTTGGCGAAGGGATGAAGATTGTCGGGCACGTCGCCGGCACCGTGGGTGGAAGTGATCACCAGCAGGATGGCATCCGGCTCCGCCAGCACCTCGGCCAGGCTGGCCGGGTTGTGGATCCGGGTCTGGTGGCCCGCCTGTTCCAGCAGGCTGGCGACATGATCTGCGACATATTCGGCGGCGCCCAGCATGGAGCCGACGACAAGATTGAGTTTGGCCATGGAATGGATCCTGATGTCATCGAAAGAAATGGAGAGCCGGGATTCTACCGCCAAAGGATGTGGATAAATATGGATAAAGCTTGGGGATAAGGATCCTTCACGATTTTTATGGCAGAGGCCGCCCTCGCCATCTTTTTTCATATTCCTCTGTGTTCCCTTCTTTTGATCACCCTCCTGAATGAGTCTTTCTGCCGGAAAAATCGTCCGTTGATACAGCAGGTAACAATAGAGATGCAAATGATTAGCAATTATTGAATCGATTCGATCATGACTCCTGTAGTAGCATTGTGCCGCTTTATTCGCCTAAGGAGTCGGGCAGACCGGCCGCATTGGGCACCCATAATAAGAAACCAAAATATAACTCATTGATATTTGAGACACTTATATGATTGCGCAAAAAAATACCCAGAATGCAGTGATGCGAAAGAGGGGGGCCCAGCTGTTGCCGCTCTCCTGCCTGCTGGCGAGCCTGCCTGTGCTGGCTGCTGAACAAGCGGATAAAGAGCTGCCCAAGGCGGCTGAAACCATGGTGGTCACCGGCACCGCCATGAAGGTCGAGGTGCCCATGGCCGAGACCCCTCGCGCCGTCTCCGTGGTCAACCGCGAGGAGCTGGATCAGCACGCCGTGCAGCAGCTCGACGAGTCCGTGCGCTACCGCTCCGGCGTGCTCACCGGTTTCTATGGCTCGGACAACAACACTGACTGGTTCAAGGTGCGTGGCTTCGATGCCGCCCAATACCTCGATGGCAACCGCCTGTTCGGCACCGGCTACTATGTCTGGACCCCGGAGCCTTTCGGTCTGGAAAGCGTGGAACTGCTCAAGGGCCCGGCCTCCATCCTCTACGGCGAGGCGCCTCCCGGCGGCGTGATCAATTCCATCAGCAAGCGCCCCACCGCGACCCCGCAAGGCCTGGTCAATCTGCAACTGGGCAACCGGGATCTGCGTCAGGTCGGGGTCGATTTCTCCGACGATCTGACCGGCGACAGCCGTTATCGCATGGTTGCGCTTTATAAAGAGCGCGACGGCGTGCTGGATGGCACCTACAACGAACGCGCCTACCTGGCGCCGAGCGTGACCCTGGACATCTCGGATCGCACCAGCCTCACCCTGCTGGCCAGCTTCCTGCACGATGAAGGGGTGCCCACCAACGGCTTCTTCCCCGTCTACGGTACCCTCAATACCGAAGGGGGCCAGATCGATCCCGCTACCAACCTGAGTCAGCCGGATTATGATCGCAACCGCAACACCCAGATCTCCACCGGTTACGAGCTGGCCCACCAGTTCAACCAGACCTGGGAGTTCAAGCAGAACGTCCGCTTCAACTACAACGATCTGCTGCTGCGCCAGACCTATATCTTCCCGACCTATGAAGGCACCACCGCCTACCGCGGCCTGGTCTACCGTGACGGCGACACCAAGAGTGCCACCATGGACAACCAGCTGGTGGGTTACTGGAACACGGACAGCACCGAGCAGACCCTGTTGCTGGGGATAGATCTGCAGCGCCACGTGAATGAAGGGGTCGAGGCCGACAACTACGGCATGGGGTCCATCAATACCATGAACCCGGATTACAGCGGCTTCCCCGGCTTCGACGAGTCCACCGCCACCTATCAGAAGAATACCAAGGGTCAGAGCGGACTCTATGCCCAGCATCAGATCCGCTGGGACGATCGCTGGTTGCTGACCGCAGGTGGCCGCTTCGACTATGTGGAGACCCACAACATCAGCGAAGCCACCAGCAAGAACGAGAAGCAGTATGACGACAACCTCTCGCTCTCCGGCAGCCTGATGTACCTGGCCGACAACGGCCTCTCCCCGTACTTCGCCTATGCGGAGTCGTTCGAAGTGCTGCCGGGCATAGACCCGAACACCAAGAACTCCTACAAGCCGCTGGAAGGCAAGCTGTATGAGACCGGCATCAAGTACGTCCCCAGCTTCCTCGATGGCTACATCAACCTGGCGCTGTTCGATCTGGAACAGACCAACTCGCTCGTCTCTACAGGATCCGGCCAGCAGACCCAGGCCGGCGAAGTGACCTCCCAGGGGATCGAACTGGAAGGGAGCGTGCAGGCCACAGAGGCGCTGCGTCTGACCGCTGCTTATACCTACACGGATGCCAAGACCAACGACACCGGCAACGGTGATCGCCAGGCCAGCCTGATCCCGCGTCACCAGGCCTCCTTCTGGGGCAACTACAAGGTGCAGCAGGGTCCGGTCTCCGGGCTGGAAGTGGGCACCGGGGTGCGTTACATCGGATCCAGCGTCGGCATAGGTGCCGTGAATGCGGACTACACCCCCATCTACGGTTCGGCCCAGGTGCCGGCCCAGACGGTGTGGGATGCGATGATCGGGTATGACTTCGCCAAGAACTGGCGTGCCCAGGTCAACGTCAACAACCTGCTGAACGACACCTATGTAGCGAGCTGTGACTACTACTGCTACTACGGTGAGCCGCGGAGCATCGTCGGCTCAGTCAA
The DNA here is from genome assembly GCF_000819985.1 of Aeromonas media. Classification (GTDB taxonomy): domain Bacteria; phylum Pseudomonadota; class Gammaproteobacteria; order Enterobacterales; family Aeromonadaceae; genus Aeromonas; species Aeromonas media. The sequence goes on from NZ_CDBZ01000214.1 coordinate 17,806, forward strand.
CTACCGCTGGTAAAATACAGGCCGGGCGGGGGCCTCAAGCTCCCGCCCTCCTTCTTTTTGTACACAGGCCTGTCATGGAACTCTTGTCACTGGTTTACCGCCAATACCGTTGGCCCTTCATCGCCATTACCCTGCTCAGCCTGCTCAGCGCTGTCAGCGGGATAGGTGTTATTGCCTTTATCAACCAATACCTTATCGAATCAGTCGGCGATCCGCTGCCGATCCTGGGTCAACTTGTCGGCCTTATCTTTTTGCTGCTGGTGATCACGCTCGGCTCTCAGCTGGCCCTGACCACCCTCGGTCATCATTTCGTCTACCGGTTGCGCGGCCGCCTGCTCAAGCAACTGCTGGACACCGACGTCGCCCGCATTCGTCAGATAGGGCAGGGGCCGCTGCTGGCCTCCCTCTCCAGCGATATAGGCCAGATCACCATCGCTTTCGTGCGCCTGCCGGAGCTGGTGCAGGGGTTGGTGCTCACTCTGGGTTCCATCATCTACCTCGGCTTGCTCTCTCCCGCCCTGCTCGGTGTCACCGCCCTCTGGGTCACCGTGACCATGGTGGTGGGTTGGCTGCTGGTGAACCGGGTCTATCGCCACCTGGCCCGGATGCGTCAGGCCGAAGACAGGCTCTACCAGAACTACCAGTCCATCATCGCGGGCAGCAAGGAGCTGGCGCTCAACCGCGAGCGGGCCCACTTCGTCTACCACCAGCTCTATGAGCAGAACGCCCGAGATTACCGCCGGGAGATTATCCGCGCCGATACCTATCACCTGAGCGCGGTGAACTGGTCGAACATCATGATGCTGGGGGCCATAGGCCTGGTCTTCTTCCTGGCCAATGGCCTCGGCTGGGCCAACACCAATGTGGCCGCCACCTTCGCCCTGACCCTGCTGTTCCTGCGTACCCCGCTGCTGCAGGGCATCGGCGCCCTGCCGACCCTGATCTCGGCCCAGGTGGCGTTCGACAAGATAGCGACCCTGAATCTGGCCGAGCCGGAGCCCGCGTTCCCGCTGCCGCCGGCCCCCTGTGCCTGGCAACGCATCGAGCTGGAGCAGGTGAGCTTTCACTATCAGGGGGAGGGCGGCTTCGCCGTGGGCCCCATCAATCTGACCATTGAGCGGGGGGAGCAGATCTTCATCATAGGCGGTAACGGCTCCGGCAAGTCGACCCTGGCCATGCTGCTGACCGGGCTCTATCAGCCGGTCTCTGGCCGGATCCTGCTGGATGGTGAACCCATTGCCGATCGCAACGCCTACCTGGCGCTCTTCTCCGCCATCTTCACCGACTATCACCTGTTCCAGCACCTGCTGGGGCCAGAGCCGAAAGAGGCCCTGGTGGCCGAGTGGCTGGAGCGGCTGCAGATGGGCAGCAAGCTTGCCATCGAGGAGGGCTTCATTGCCAACATCGATCTCTCCCAGGGGCAGCGCAAGCGGGTCGCCCTGCTGCTGGCACTGGCGGAGCAGCGCGAGGTAATGCTGTTTGACGAGTGGGCGGCGGATCAGGATCCCCAGTTCCGCCGCATCTTCTATCAGGTGCTGTTGCCACGCCTCAAGGAGATGGGCAAGACGGTGATCGCCATCAGCCACGACGATCTCTATTTCTCTCTGGCGGACCGCCTGCTGGAGATGCGTCAGGGCCAGCTCACCGAGCTGACCGGCGAGCGGCGCGAGCAGGTGAGCCGGGATGCCGTCGCTCATCTGGATAGCGAGGTGCCGGTCTGATACCGGCCGCAAGGGGGAGGCGAGTGCCAACCCCTTTCAGCACAGGAATGAATCATGTTTGAGAGGAAATCTGGCGGCTTTATGGTAAACGCTCGCCGAGCCATGGCGCTCACCGACCCGAGCGTCGAGCACAGAGCCGGCACGGGAGCAGATCATGTTTGAGATGAAAGCCGCCAGCTTCGCGGTCAACGACCGCACCCTGCTGCAACCCACCAGCCTGCGTTTCGAGCAGGGTCAGGTCTATGGCCTTATCGGCCACAACGGCTCGGGCAAATCCACCCTGCTCAAGCTGCTGGCACGCCAGCAGCCCCTGAGCGATGGGGAGATACTGTTAGATGACAAGCCGCTGCAGGCGTGGGGCAACCGGGACTTCGCCCGTCAGGTGGCCTATCTGCCCCAGCATCTGCCGAGCGCCGAGAACCTGCTTGGCCGGGAGCTGGTAGAGATGGGGCGCTATCCCTGGCGCGGCCTGCTGGGCCGCATGGGGGCGGAAGATCACCGCCAGGTCGACAAGGCCATCGCGCTGACCCATACCGAGGGGTTTGCCGACAGGTTGGTGGATACCCTCTCCGGCGGCGAGCGGGGCCGGGTCTGGCTGGCCATGCTGCTGGCCCAGGAGAGCCGCTTCATCCTGCTGGACGAGCCGCTGGCCGCCCTGGACGTGGCTCATCAGGTGGAGGTGCTCACCCTCGTCAGGCAGCTCAGTCGCCAGCTCAACCTCGGGGTCATCATCGTCATTCACGACATCAACATGGCGTCCCGCTTCTGCGATCGGCTGGTGGCACTGCACGGCGGTCGTCTGCTGACCCATGGTGAGCCCGAACAGATCATGACTGGCGAGACCCTGCATGCCATCTATGGCATCCCGATGGAAGTCATTCGCCACCCGGCTCATGACCACGCCATCGCCATCGTCTAGCCGGGGTCCTCTCTTGAATCGTCTACTTAAAATTGTCCCCTGCCTCGTCAGCCTGCTGCTGCCGCTGGCGGCGCAGGCCGAGACACAGCCCGCAGCCCCTGCTGCTGCCGGCACTGTTCCGCGTATCTCCACCGTGGACTGGACCATAGCCGAAACCCTGCTGGCGCTCGGTGTGACGCCGCTGGCCATGGGGGATGTGGAGTCCTATCGCGCCTGGGTCGGGGAGCCGACACTGCCGGTGGATGTAGTGGATATCGGCCTGCGGATGCAGCCCAACCGCGAGCTGCTGGCCGAGCTCAAGCCCGACCTCATCCTCATCTCCCCGCTGATGGCGTCGCTGGAGCCTACCCTGTCCCGCATCGCCCCGGTGCAATCCATCGCCCTCTATGAACCCGATGCGGATCTGTGGCAGCGGCTGCGCGAGGCGACCCTGACCATAGCCGCGCTGGTGAACAGAACCGCCGAGGCCGAACGCCAGCTCACCGTACTGGACAGGGATCTGGCCCGGATGAAGACAAGCTTGCCGGCGGATCTGCCACCCCTGTTGCTGGTGCAGTTTATCGACGAGCGCCACGTACGGGTATTCGGTCGCCACAGCCTGTTCGAGGCGGTGATGACCCGGCTGGGGCTACGCAACGCCTGGCAGGGGGAGACCAATGCCTGGGGGTTCTCTGTGGTCAGTCTGGAACAATTTCTTACCCTGCCTGAGGCCCGACTGGTGGTGGTGGATCCTGTCCCGGTCGGGGTGAGCGAGCGGCTGCAGGAGCCCGGGCTCTGGCAGCATCTACCGCTGGTGAAGCAGGGCAAGGTGCTCCATCTGCCCGCCGTCTGGAGTTTCGGCGGCATATTGGCCGCCCGCCGCTTCGCCGACCTGTTGAGTGAGGCCCTGCGAGAGGCGTCACCCTCCGATCCGGCAACCCATGTGAACATCAAGGGGGGCACTCGATGAATCACCTTCTTCCCGCCTCTCTGCTGCGCCCCGGCCTCTGCCTGCTGCTGCTCACCGGCGTGCTGGCCGGTTGGGATCTGGCCCATCAGTTGCCGGATGCGCCCTGGTGGCAGGCCATCTTCTCGCCCAATCTGGACGACGCTCGCCAGGCGGTCATTCACTTCAGCTGGCTGCCGCGGCTGGTGGTCTGCCTGCTGGCCGGTGCCGCCCTCGGGCTAGCCGGCACCCTGATGCAGCAGGTGCTGCGCAATCCCCTCGCGTCCCCCACCACGCTGGGGGTGGCCTCCGGCGCCCAGCTGGCGCTGATGATGGTGACCCTGTTCGCCCCCTCCTTGCTGCTGATCGGGCGCGAGTGGATCGCCATGGCGGGGGGGAGCCTGGCCATGGCGCTGGTGTTTGCCCTGGCCTGGCGTCGCCAGCTCAACCCTGTGGTCATCGTATTCGCCGGCCTGGTGATCAACCTCTATCTGGCGGCCATCAGCATGGGGCTGCTGCTGTTCTTCCAGGAGGAGCTCAAGGGCCTGCTGGTGTGGGGCAGCGGTTCCCTGGCCCAGAACAGCTGGAGCGGCGTCCTCTACCTGCTGCCACGGTTGCTGGTGGCGGTTGTGCTGGCGGCGCTGCTGGTTCGCCCCCTGGCGGTGTTGGAGCTGGATGACGCCAGCGCTCGTAGCCTGGGGGTCTCCCTCAAGCAGCTGCGCTTCGCCGGCCTCGGCCTCGCGGTCTTCATCACCGCCTGCGTGGTGAGCGTAGTGGGGCTGATCGGCTTCATCGGGCTGGCGGCCCCTGTGATGGTGCGGATGCTGGGGGTGAGGCAGCTCGGTTTACGCCTGCTGTGGGCCCCCGTGCTGGGCGCCCTGCTGCTGGCGGCCACCGATCTGCTGCTGCAATCTCTGACCCGCTTCTGGCCCGTGCTGATCCCGACCGGCGCCATGACGGCCCTGCTGGGGGCTCCGCTGCTGCTCTGGCTTATCCCTCGGCTTGCCTTCAAGTCTGGCGCCCCCAAGGCCGCCAGCGACCTGACGGTGGCACGCCATGGCGCACCCGTTCGCCTTATTGGCCTGCTGTTGATGGGGCTGGTATTGGCGGTGATCGCCTCCCTGCTGTTTGGGCAGGGGATGGATGGCTGGCATTGGCCGAGCTGGTTCAGGTGGCAAGCCCAGCTGGAGTGGCGCCTGCCGCGCGCGTTGGCGGCTGGGGCGGCTGGCGTGCTGCTAGCGCTGGCGGGCACCCTGTTGCAGCGGGTCAGCAACAACCCCATGGCGAGCCCGGAGCTGCTGGGGGTGAGCGGCGGTACCTTTATGGGGGTGATAGCGACGGCCTTGCTGCTGCCTGCCTTGCCGCTGCCCCTGATGTTGCTGGGGGGCGTGCTGGGAGCCTTCGTCTGCCTGCTGCTGCTGGTGCTGATCAACCGCAAAAACGGCTTCCAGCCGGAGCGGATCCTGCTCTCCGGCATCGCCATCACGGCGCTGTTCGAGCCGCTGCAGGCCATCGCCCTGGCCAACGGCGACCTGCGGGTGCAGCAGTTGCTCTCCTGGATGTCCGGCTCAACCTATTACGTCATCCCGCCGGTGGCCTATGGCCTGACCGGTCTGGCGCTGCTGATGCTGGCGGCCTGCCTGCTGGTGAGCCGCTGGCTCGATCTGATGCCCATGGGGCCGGCGGTGGCGACTGCGCTCGGCATTCGTCTCAACCGCGCCCAGCTCATCATACTGCTGCTGGTGGCCGTGCTCACCGCCAGTGCGACCATGGTGATAGGCCCGCTCTCCTTCGCCGGTTTGCTGGCCCCCCACATGGCCAAGCTGATGGGGTTGGTGCGTGCGCGCTGGCACCTGCTCGGAGCGGCGGGATGCGGGGCCCTGCTCATGGTGTTGGCGGACTGGGTCGGCCAGCAGATCCTGTTCCCGCAGGAGGTGCCGGTCGGGCTGGTCTCCACCTTGTTAGGGGGCGCTTACTTCATGTGGTGCCTGCGCCGCCTCTAGGTTTGCGGATAAAAAATGCACAAAAAAAGCCCGGGATGATCCCGCAATGCTGTTCACTTAA
>NZ_CDBZ01000215.1 GCF_000819985.1 Aeromonas media
CAGGGTGCTGAGACAGGGGGCGAGGCGGCGGGCGACCAGGCTCGAATCCTCCAGCTCGCCGATGCGCACCGCCACGTCGAACCCCTCGGCCACCAGATCCTGCTGGGCGTCGCTCATCTCTAGCTGCAACTGCACCTCGGGGTGGAGGGCGAGAAACTCGGGGACAAGGGGGGCGATGTGGCGCCGGCCATAGACCATGGGCACAGTTACCCGCAGCAGGCCGCGGGGGGCCGATTGCAGGGCGCCGATGGCATCTTCCCCGTCGCTGGCCAGACGCACCGCATGGCGGACCGTCTCGAAGTAGCGCTCCCCCGCCTCGGTGAGGGTGAGGGAGCGGGTGGTGCGATAGATGAGCTGGCAGCCGAGGGCCTGCTCGAGCTGGCTCACCTTCTTGCTCAGCACCGACTTGCTGAGGCCGAGCTGGCGGGCGGCGCCGGAGAAACTGCCCGACTCCACCACGGCGACGAAGGCCGGGAGCAGGGCGAAGGCATCCTGGTTCATGCTGTTCTCAATATGGAAACAATGTTGTTCCGGAAGGGTAGATTATCCCCGAATCAAAAACAATTTACCCTGCTCGCCAATGACACCAAGGAGCAATCCCATGATCCCCCCTCTTGTTGACCGCGGCCCCGGCCGCCCCGCCCTCGGCCAGACACTCGGCCAGACCCTGGGCGCCCTGGCCGCCTTCG
>NZ_CDBZ01000216.1 GCF_000819985.1 Aeromonas media
GACACCCCGGCCGCCGGCGACGAGCAGGATCCCCTGCTCAAGCTGGAAGCCGCTCGTGGTACCAGCCGGGTCATCTGCTTCTCGCCGGATCACGGCAAGACCCTGCCCGAGCTGGCGCTGCCCGCCATCGAGGCGGTGATCACCACCTGGATGAGCCAGGTCGCCGAGCTGTCGAGCCAATGGGAATGGGTGCAAGTGTTCGAGAACAAGGGCGCCGTCATGGGCTGCTCCAATCCCCACCCCCATGGCCAGCTGTGGGGCAGCGACTTCCTGCCCAACGAGATAGCCCGCGAAGAGCAGCACCAGCGCACCTGGCTGGCCGAGCACGGCCGCCCGCTGCTGCTGGACTATGTGGAGCGGGAGCTGAAAGACCGATCCCGCATCGTGGTGGAGACGGCACACTGGCTGGCAGTGGTGCCCTTCTGGGCGGCCTGGCCGTTCGAGACCCTGCTGCTGCCCAAGGCCCATGTGCCCTCAATGCTGGATCTAACCCGGGAGCAGCAAGAAGATCTGGCGGTGGCGCTCAAGGAGCTCACCAGCCGCTACGACAACCTGTTCGAGTGCAGCTTCCCCTACTCCATGGGCTGGCACTTCGCGCCGCCGAACTCGGACTGCCCCGAGGCCTGGCAGTTGCACGCCCACTTCTACCCGCCCCTGCTGCGCTCCGCCACCGTGCGCAAGTTCATGGTGGGCTTCGAGATGCTGGCCGAAACCCAGCGGGACCTGACGCCGGAACAAGCCGCCGAGCGCCTGCGTTCCCTCTCCCC
>NZ_CDBZ01000217.1 GCF_000819985.1 Aeromonas media
GGTCATGGGTAATCAGGAAATTTTATCCCATTCCTCATATATCTTCTGAATGCTCTCTTCATCGCCGTAAGACATCATATAAGCAGAGTAATTGTCTGCATGCTGTTTTTGCTCTTTCAGAGTGATTGAGTAAATATTTTCTAATTTCTCTGACGCTGACTGTCTTGTTCAATACAGCATAAAAAACACAACCTTCTTTTTTGTATGAAGGGGTTGTGGAATTCACTATTTCATCATGTGAATTAAAGCTGTTACTACACGTGCCTTTTATTCTCTTGAAATTCGATGTCAACTTATTCAATTGTTGTCTTTTATACTTATCCGTGTTTTCCAGTGAATCACATATTTTACTAAAGGCAAAATATAGGAAAGAATACATTGGTAGGAACTGTTTGCTTATTGAGAAGTGAGATAAGTTGTGAATTTGATTCTTCAACGATATTAAAGTAGTTATGTATCATTTCAGATGTGGTCTGATACTCATATTTTACAGTTTTCTCTGAACCCACAGCTATAACCATGTCTTCATTTCTTAGTTCATCAAGATTTTCTGTAATATTAACCTTAATGTTTCCTCCGCTTCGAATAGTGCTCCATACTTTCTGAACCTTTCGTATATCCATAGCGGAAACAGGTAACACTAACTCAGATAGTGCTTTGTAAATAACGGTGTAGTTGTCAGTTTTAATCTTATTTATCCTGATTGTAGATACACCTTCCAGTTCAATGTCGTGTTCTGTTATTTGGCTGTTGTAATTTCCTGGTTCATATTCTACCAAAAGAAAGTTGTTCCGAATCTTTTTTGCTAAGTCAGTATTCACATCGACATAAGAGAAAATTGTTTTTAGTAGTTTTTTGATGTTGTTGTCGCTAATGCTATAACCTAAGAAAATTATCGGATTATGTATGAACATAGATAAAAGTTGAGCTCTAATTAGTTCATATTTATCATTGAATCGAGAGTAGTCCTCTTTAGTAATGATTATATCATTCGGTTCTGTAACACAGCCGTGGATCTTATATGCCGAGCCATATGGATTACTAAGGAGTATGTTGTTGCCAATTAATGGGATAAAATCAAAGATATCTTCTACTAAGCCATCGTAGTTGGTTGTAATTATAGAACTGATGTTCTTCCTGGCTTTCTTGAGTTCGTCAATCTCTTCTTGTACACCCTCTCTATAATGCAGGGTCCGAAGTATACTAGTTATGTATATTTTGAATCGGCTTACACTTTTATTATCTACTGTCATTCTTTCATAGAAGTGGTCATTTATACTTTTGAATTTCCCATTTCTATCCGTGATAATCTAGAGTTAAACTCATGCTCTAATTTTTGCGCTATGGTTTCATAACAAAAACTGCCATTTATAATTGAGGATGCCTTGATGTCAAGATAAAACTCAGGGTTTTCAGTTAACTCTAGGGATATCTTTGAAAGTAACGCATCCCAACTAAACGAATTCTGTAAATATCTAAGGCTAAATCCTGTTCCAATAAATAAAATAGGATGGTTTTTATATCCTGAGATGAAATCGTGGATATCCATATGTCCCCTTGATTAATGTAGTAGGCAGGCTAGTTGCAGTCAGTGTACCTTGCTATAGGCTTTGCTTGAAACACTGTTTTTTATAGTCCGTAGGTTCGATTAGCGAAGCGTAATCGGACGATCGCGGATTTGGACGTTCAAGGATTCTAATAATCGTCTCTTTGATCATTCGCAAAGGCAAAACCTTTGAGCGGTTTACTCCAATCCCCCCAACGGCCCATCCACCGACCCGCACCAATCCTGCGGATAGACGCCGCTCGCCACGTAACGATGGAAGGTGGAATATGGCCAATCGGCCACCCGGGTGACATCAGGGCGGGAGCACACTTTG
>NZ_CDBZ01000218.1 GCF_000819985.1 Aeromonas media
GTTTACGGGGCAGTTGCTAAGCTTAAAGTGTTAGGCTTAATGACGAATATATTGACTCTGCACGTATTTTCATCAAAAGAGACTTTCATACCATCTGTATCTATGATGAGCGCACCGGTCATCCCCTCGAAAAGGCATCATATACTTTACAGTTTATCATGATAACGAAAATCACCCCCATGAGCATTTCACAATAAACTAATCCTTGGTGCTATCTCACTGCAACAAGCTCAGCGCTAATTTGGGACGACTATTAGCTTGGCTTAATATACTGGCACTGGCCTGCTGCATGATCTGCACCCGAACCATGCGTGCAGACTCACTCGCTATGTCAGCATCCCGAATCCGTGCGCGAGCAGCACTCAGATTTTCATGGCTCGTACTCAAACTACGCCCTCTCGCTTCGAGCGAGTTAGCCTGAGCGCCAATCTGGGATCGCTGTACGCCAAGCTGCTTCATGCCTGCATCCAGGGTCCTAATAGCACGACTGGCGTTGCTCTCGCTCAGCACATCTATGTTATCGACTGTATATTTCTGCTTATCTTGAAGGAAAAATCCAAGAGAGCCCAACGTGTTACCTTCCATATCAATATTTGAATATCGAGTACCCGATGAGCTCAGTTCAAGTTGTCCAATATAAGTTGTACTACTCACATCCGTGAGTAAGGCAGAAAGTGATGGATTAGCAGAGATTGGTGGAATAGGAAGAGCCGGAGGTGCAGGCTGAGGTGGCTGGGGTGGATGAATGCTGCCATTTGCCAGAGTAAGGCTATTTCCTTGAGAGCTATGTATCGTGAGCTGATTATTAGCAGGGTTGTTGTTATACGAACCACTGACGGAAAATCCAAGACCAGCAGATTGTGCCGCCATGTTGATCTGATGGACGACCGTTGCCATCAACCAACTATTTTCCGACGTGGGGTTCACAGGATCCCAGCCAGTCATGTCGATGCCCGTTGTCAAATCCACTGTCTGTCCTTCGATATCGATATAGGAAGGAAGAGTGGACAGATCGATTGACGATCTTACCGAGAATGGGTGCTGTACAGCTTCTATCGGGCTCTGGTTATTTGGGAAGCTAGTGCTATTGATGTCAGCAACAAACGCTTCTAGCGTTGGATAGTTTGTGTCGAACGTCACGCCGTTGAGTGTGATAGGTTGGGCACCTAACTGAAGACCATCAATGCTGTGAGCACCAGGTTTACTGCTGGTTGGACTGCGAGACTGCCAAACCATTTCTCCAAGGTTTTTGGTTTGCGCATTCATATCTGTGATGACCATGTTTTGACCAGCATAAGCTCCTATAGAAAACACCCCTTCATATGTCCCGGCCAATAGGCTCTGTCCAGCAAAAGTTGTCTTGGTTGCGATCCGATCCATTTCCAAACGCATCTGCTGGAACTCCATATTGAGTGCTGCCCGGTCATCTGTCGAATTGATGCCACTACCAGCCTGCAGAGCAAGTGTACGCATACGCTGCATGAGATTCATCGACTCGTCCATTGCCCCATCAGCAACATTGATAACGGAGATGGCATCATTGATATTTCGAATTGCTCCATTGCTACCATTGATTTCGCTTGTCAGACGATTACTGATCTGAAGTCCCGCAGCATCATCTGCTGCGCTGTTGATACGCAAGCCCGAAGATAAACGCTTGAGAGATGAGTCAAAAGACCCCATCAGACTACTAAGATTACGTTGTGCAGCTATTGCAGTAATATTGGTACGAATTGAGAGTAACATCGTGTTCTCGCCGCAGAGTCTAAGATTCAATCTAGTCTTCAATTACTATCGGCATTACCATATGAATCTTTATTAAAAATTGACTTACGATGTGATCGGATTTAACTCCATACATCCAGACACTAGTCCCTACTCCACTGCGGAGGAGATAGTGTTGTAACTATGTGAATCGCCAACAGCTTTGTAGACTCCTCTACACTTTTATCTTGCAACCAGTACCAGAACCATCAAAAGTGCACCATCGTACACATTTGATTGATGTATTCTCACGCCATGGGTTAAGGTGTAACAACCTACACTTTTTTTCGTGATCATGATGGCAGACGCATCGTTGCAAACCGGCCCGAAAGAACTGGATCCCGCCTCCCTGGGGCTGGCGATACGCGAGAGACGCAAGGCCGCCAGGATGACCCAGGAGGTGACAGCCTCACTGTGCGGCATCTCCAAGAAGACCCTGATCAAGATTGAGAAGGGGGGGGATGTCTACCTCTCGACCCTGCTGCAGGTGATGAACGCACTGGGGCTGAGGTTGCAACTGGTGCAAGAAGCCGGGTCACAGTTAACGAGCGACAGCAGCCAATCAGAGGTCGGTGATGATGAGTGGTTCTGAGCGCCATCGGCTTGAACTTCGGCTGGGTAACCAGCTGATCGGCCATCTTGAATATGACTCCCAACGGGATACTTTTCAGCTCGGCTATACACCTGCATGGCAAGCTCGCGGCTTCCCGATCTCACCGCCGCTGGCGCTGGATGGTTCGGCCAGCAGCGCCCAGATCCGGGCGTATCTCGGCAACTTGCTGCCAGAAAATCGCGGGCTGGAGCACCTGATTGAAGCGCTATCTGTTTCGCGCAGCAATCTCTTTGCCCTGATCCACGGCATCGGCCGCGATGTCTCCGGGGCGGTCACCTTTACCCTGCCCGCAGAGCCCGATATTCCCACCCACTTTCGCCCCATCACCCCAGAGGAGTTGATGCTGCGGCTCGATCAGCCCGAGCTCTGGCCGCTGGAAGTCTGGGATGGTCGCCCCCGCTTATCGGTTGCGGGGGTGCAGGCCAAGCTCAACCTGCTGCGGCTCGAGGGGGCGCTGGGATTTGGCGAGGGTGAGATCTGTTCCACCCATCTCCTCAAGTTCGAGCACCATCCTCATCTGGTGATCAATGAGTTTGTGACCATGCGACTGGCCGCACTGCTGGGCATGCCGGTGGCACAGGTCGAACTGCACAGGGTCGGCCAAGGCGATAAGTCCCACCGAGGTTTGCTGGTAGAACGCTTCGATCGGCGTCTTGATGAAGATGGCTTGAGGGTTCGCCGTCGTCATATGATCGATGCCTGTCAGGGGCTGGGGTTTCCCGTCACCCGAAAATATGAACGCAACTTCGGTGACGGGCGGGATGTGGCCCATATTAGGGAAGGGGTGAGCCTGCCACGACTGTTCAGCCTCAGCGTCCTTTGTGTCAATCCGGCGCAGGCCAGACTGGACATGCTGCAATGGCTGCTCTTCAACCTCTGCGTCAACAATCACGATGCCCACGGCAAGAACTACAGCTTCTTCGTATCAAAAGCAGGGCTGATGCCCACCCCCTGGTACGATCTGGTCAATGTGGGGCTTTACCCCGAGTTCAACCAGCATCTGGCCATGGCCATCGGCGACGAGTTTGCTCCCGAGGCGGTCAACGCATGGCAGTTGCTGGAGATGGCCGAGGCGTGTGACCTGCCCAAACGCCTGTTGCAGCAGACCTTGCACAAGGTGGCCAGCGACATACTGCATCAGCTTGATGCCGCCATCGCCCTGGTCGAGACAGACAATCCCGCCGAGCTGGCTTATCTGGCGCGTTACAGAGACGACGTTGAGCGCCGTTGCCACCATTTTCAGGAGCAGGCGACGCTGTTGCCCGAGCTGCAACGGTAGCCGGACCTTGTCCACCCCAATTGGACGCAGCCCAGCCTTGAGCCCATGGCGGGCATTGCCTACAATGACCCACTTTTTATCACACTCAGGTCTATAAAATGAGCGACAACAAACCTGCACTGCCCGACCGTCTGGCGGCCAATCCGCGTAGCCCGCACCATGTGGCAGAGTGCTTCCAGCACGAGATCGGCATTCGCGTGAACGGCAAGGAGCGCACCAATGTCGAGGAGTACTGCATCAGCGAAGGTTGGGTGAAGATCCCCTCCCCCAAGGCCAAGGATCGCTACGGCAATGCCATGCTGATCACCGTCAAGGGCACCGTCGAGGCCTTCTACGCCTAAGCGGCCCTGACCGCGTGCCCCCTACAGGGGCGCAACTTTGTTATTTCAAAGCACCGGCCAAGCGCCGGTGTTCTGCGTTTTGGGCCGACCCTGGCTCATAGGCGGCCTCTCTTCCTTTGTTCTCCTTTGCCTTCCTTTACCTTCCTCCTCCCTTTCTTTCGCCTTTTTCCCTTCCGCCAGGGCCCTGATCCGGCTGGTATGCGGCCTTTTCGTCCAGGCAAGGCGGCGATCTTGTCATCCCTGCTGGTTTATCCGCACCATCACAGCACCGCTCATTCTCAGGAGCGTGGCTTGCCGGCCTGCCAGCGTTGCAGCGCGGCCCCCGCCAGCACCAGCAGGATGCCGAGCAGATCGCTCGCGGCCAGCCGTCCGGCCAGGGCATCGAGCAGTGCGCCCCCCGCCAGCTGGCCCGTGACGATGAGCAGGGCGCAGGCCAGGGCGCCGACACGGCCGATGGCCCAGCTGCTGATGGCGACGAAGAGCGCCCCCAGCACGCCGCCGAGCAGCAGCCAAGGATCGAGCCCGGCGAGCCGCTCCCAGGGCGCCCCCTTGAGGATGAGCAGGGCGCCGAGCAGCCCAAAGCCGAGTAGGTGGTTGGCGAGGGACGCCGTCATGGCGCCCCGGGCGCTGGCGAGGCGGCCATTGAGGGTGCGCGACAGGCTCACCGCCACGCCGTTGAGCAGTCCCAGCAGGATCAATATGGTCATGGTGTTTCTCCTAACCGAGCACGATAAGCAGGGCGCCGGCCATCACCAGCAAGGCGGCGAGCGCGTCCTTTCCCGAGGGGCGGCGGCGGGCCAGCCCGAGCCAGCCGAGGCCATCGCACAGGGCACCAAACAGCAGCTGGCCGAGCAGCAGCAGGGCCAGG
>NZ_CDBZ01000219.1:0-12003 GCF_000819985.1 Aeromonas media
TCTCGGGGGCGCTGGGGGAGTTGCCCGTGGATCTGCTGCAGGTCACCCTGATGGTGTGCGAGCAGGATCGCCGACGGGCGGGCAGGATCATCGAGCGCTACCAGCAGCGCCAGGGCAATGGCTGGCTGTGCGGCCAGTGCGGGGAGGAGAACGGCGCCAACTTCGATATCTGCTGGCGCTGTCATCACGATCCCCAGGATCACTGAGATCTCTCCCTTCTTTCGCTCCTCAGCGCAGGGTGAAGTCGATGTCCTCACCCGCGCTGGCATCGTGATAGATCGCCAGATCCAGCTCCTTCTCGCTGCGGGCGATCAGCACTGACACCAGGATGTCGCCGGAGACGTTGACCGTGGTACGGGCCATGTCGAGGATCCTGTCTATTCCGGCGATGAGCGCCACCCCTTCCAGCGGCAATCCCACCGCGGTCAGCGTCAGGGTCAGCAGCATCAGCCCTGTGCCCGGTGTGCCCGCCGTGCCTATGCTGGCCAGGGTGGCGATGCTGATGATGGTCAGGTAGTCCACTACGTGCAGATCCACCCCGAACGCCTGGGCCACGAACAGCGCCGTCACCCCCTGATAGAGCGCGGTGCCATCCATGTTGATGGTGGCGCCGATGGGCAGCACCTTGGCGGTGATGGCGGGGGAGACCCCCAGCCGGCGCTCGGCGCAGGCCAGGCTGATGGGCAGGGTGCTGCTGCTTGAGCTGCTGGTGAAGGCCACCGCCTGGGCGTCGACGATGCTCTTGAAGTAGTGCAGCGGATTGAGGCGGGCCAGCAGGATCAGCAGGCTGCTGTAGACCCCGAGCACATGCAGCAGGCAGCCGAGGTAGACGGCGCCGATCACCTTGAGCAGGGGCAGCAGCAGACTCGCCCCGTATTTGCCCGTCATCCAGGCCATCAGGGCGCAGACGCCATAGGGGGCCAGCGCCATCACCATCTGGGTCAGCTTGAACATCCCCTCCGCCAGGGAGGTGAAAAACAGAATGGCGGGGCGGCCGCGCCGCCCGGTGGCATTGAGGGCCAGGGCGAGGGCCACTGCAAACACGATCACCTGCAGGATCTTGCCATCCACCATGGCTTGCACCGGGTTGTGGGGCACCAGATGACTCAGTACGCTGGCCAGGGTCGGTTGCACCATCACGCCGGTCCGCTCGTAGGGTCCCATATTGGCGCCCATGCCGGGTTCCAGCAGCCAGCCCATCACCAGGCCGATGCAGATGGCGACGGCGGTGGAGCAGAGGTAGAGACCTATGGCCTTGCCGGCGATCCTGTCGAGGGTCTTGCCCTTGAGCAGGGCGGTGAGACCGGCGATGACGGAGCAGAAGATGAGAGGCACCATCAGCATCTGTATGGTGTTCACGAACAGGACGCCGATGGGTTTGAGCAGCAGTGCCTGCTCGCTGAAGCCGAGCCCGAGCCCGATCCCGGTCAGCATGCCGAGCAGGGTCTTCAACCAGAGTGGGCGGCGGGTCCAGATCCGCCAGGGCTTGAAGACCAATCCATGGAACAGCATGACGCCAATGTCCTTATTTTCTGTCTGCGATGGCAAAGGGGCGCTAGTGTAGCCATCCCCCGATCAGGTTGCCACATTATCGACAAAGCGATGCTCCCGGCCAGCCTGGGGGCGCTAAAAAAGGCGTTTTGTTGGCTTACATCAAGATCGGGAGACGGGGTTCAGGCTCTAATTGACATCTGACATGATGATTAAAGAGGTTTGAGATGTCCCAGTCGATACACGGTCACGAAGTAATGGAGATGATGCTGGAAGAGGGGGGCCATTTTACCCAGGCCAGCCTCAAGGAGGCGATTGAGGCGCGCTTTGGCGCCGATGCCCGTTTCCATACCTGCAGCGCGAGCGAGATGGATGTGGAGGCGCTGATCGACTTTCTGGCCAAACGCGGCAAGTTCATCGAGTCCGAACAGGGCTTCCAGACCCGGGCCGACAAGGTCTGCAACCACGGCTGATCCCGCGGCGAGCGCACCGGGGCGCTCGCCGAATCCCGTCTCCTTTGTTATATTTCGCCCTCTCCCCCCTCTGTTAAAGGCTTGGCCTGGGCAACGCCCGGGAACCTGTATGGATACGTTCTCCGCTGCCGTCATGTTGTTTCTGATCATGGATCCGCTGGGCAACCTGCCGGTCTTCCTCTCCATCCTGCGCCATGTCGATCCCAAGCGGCGGCGCAAGGTGATGATCCGCGAGCTGCTGTTCTCCTTAGGCATCATGCTGGGCTTCCTGTTTGCCGGTCAGCAGATCCTGAGCTTCCTGAACCTGCGTCAGGAGGCGGTCAGCATCGCCGGGGGCATCATCTTGTTCCTCATCGCCATCAAGATGATCTTCCCTAGCCCCGGTGGCGTGACCGGGCTGGCGGCGGGGGAGGAGCCCTTCCTGGTGCCCATGGCCATTCCCATGATAGCGGGCCCCTCCATCCTGGCCTCCCTGCTGCTGTTGGCGAACCAGGAGCCGACCCGGATGGCGGACTGGTCCCTGGCCCTGCTGATGGCCTGGGGCGCCAGCGCCGTGATCCTGATGTTCTACGAGCTGTTCAACAAGCTGCTGGGTGAGCGAGGACTCACCGCCGTGGAGCGGCTGATGGGTATGCTGCTGGTGATGATCTCGGTGCAGATGCTGCTGGATGGCGTGCACCACTATCTGGCGGTGACGGGCAAGGGGTAAGAAGAAAGGGGCTGCCAGGCAGCCCCTTTCTTATTGTGCGTCCATGACGGCCAGCGCCTCGTCCGCGCGGGACGGGTCGCCGGGGGGGCTCTCCAGCTTGCCCATGATGAGGGCGAGCAGGGTCTCCCGCAGCCAGCGGTGTCCCGGATCCTCCTCGTGGCGCTGATGCCAGATGAGCAGGTGGGAGATGCTGTCGAGGGCGATGGGCAGCGGCAGCGGCACCAGCGGATAGACCTGGGTCGCATGACGGGCATAGAGCCGTGACAGGGTCACTATCATGTCCGAGTGCATGCCCATGCGCAGCGCCGCCTCGAAGGAGGGCACGGTCGCCTCGATACGGCGATAGAGATCCTGCTCCGCCAGCTTGTGATCCAGCATCCAGCGGTCGCGCCCCTCGCAATAGGTCTGCACGTGGGGATAGGCCAGGTAGCGGGGGAGATCCCACTCGGGTTCGCGCAGCGCCGGATGATCCCGCTGTACCAGGCAGGTGAGATCATCGATAGCGAGCAGCCGCTGGCAGATGGCGTTGGGCAGGGTATCCAGCCTGAAATCCGAATTGATGCAGTTCTCACGCACCGTGAAGGCGATGTCCACTTGACCCTGGCTCATCTCGGTCAGGCTGTGCTCTGTCCACTCCTCGTAACGCAGCCGGATCCCCGGTGCCTGACGCTTGAGCTCGCTGAGGTAGAGCGGTGCGAACAGGGTGAAGGCGCTGTCCATGCTGGCGATGACGAACTCCCGCTCGGTGCTGACGGGATCGAAGGCGGGGGGCTGGATCAGGTTGTCCAGCGACAGCAGTATGGGTTGCAACTGCTGCTGCAGATCGAGGGCTCGCGGGGTGGGGTCCAGCCCGTAGGCTGAACGGACGAACAGGGGGTCGTCGAAGGTTTCCCGCAGACGGCCCAGCGCCTTGCTGACGGCCGACTGACTCAGATGCAGGCGACGGGCAGCCCGGCTGCCATTGCGCTCCTCCAGCAAGACTTGCAGGATAATCAACAGATTAAGGTCTATGCGCCCGAGCTGTTCCAGCAACATGATATGAATCCTCTTCAATTCTTAGATGAATTTATACCATTTGTTTTCATATCTTGGCGACCCTATGCTCGAACTGTCTCTCGCCTTCATGGCGGCTGGTACAGGATGTAGCGGTTGAGGGGACAAGTAGCACCGACTCATACGGCGGCCAAAGGCCGCCGTATCTTTTTATGTCTTTTGACGATTTTCCTGCCAACTTGCGCCTGCCTTGATTTTGCCCAACAATCGTTGCGCCTTCTTTTGATACAAACAACGGGTATCTATCTGTCAGGAGTCGCCCTATGGGACTTGGTGGAATTCATATCTGGCATCTGTTGATCCTGCTGGTGGTCGTCGTCGTGGTGTTTGGCAGCAAACGCCTGGCCGGCGCCGGTGAGGATCTGGGCACCGCCATCAGGGATTTTCGTAAAGCCTTGCGTGACGATGAAGTACATCCGAAATGAGTAGGAGTGGAAGTATGTCTGTAGACGAAAAAGTGGAATTGAATGAAACCTGCGACAGCTGCGGCTGTTTCGCCGAGATCGGCACCATCATAGGTGAAGGCGACGATGTGATGGAGCTGGTGATCGAGGCCGCGGCAGAAGCCGACGCCCGTGCCAAGCTGGCAGCCTATGAGGCGCTGGCCAAGCAGGTGACCGCCGAAGCCGTGATCGACAGCGAACTGACCCAGGGCGCAGACGGCGTGATCCTGAAGGCCCGCCTGCAATTCACCTGCACCGCCGAGAAGCTGATTTTCGAGATGCGTGCCCGCTCTATCTGAGCCCCTGATGAGACGGCAGGCTTGCCTGCCGTATTGCGTTGCCCCTCGCCTTTTCCCTCTCTTTGCGTTGTATAGTGAGTTATCCCACGGACGTTCCGGTTCCAGTCCGGCACGCGTCGCTCTGGTGCAGAGGGGTGACCTGATACCCTGATGGCACTCTGTCATCTGTTCCAGGCCTTGTCTTGGCGGGGAATCATCCGGCTCGAGTCGACCCACAGAAGGTGACTACATCATGATGCGATGGCTTTGGGCCCTGCTGGTCTTCTGCTCTCTCCCTCTGCTGGCGGCGGATCTCGGTTCCCAGCCTGGTGATGCCCCTTCGCGCGCTGCGGACGTCAAACCCAAACTCCTGCCCCAACCCGGGGATCTCGAACACATACTGCAAAAGAAGGAACTCAGGGCCCTGGTGGTTTATGAACGGGGCTTCTTCTTCTTCGACAAGGGTGCCCAGTACGGCATCCTGGTCAATCAACTGCAAGGCTTCGAGCGCTGGTTGAACCAGACCTATCTCGCCAGGGAGAAGCTCAAGCTCAAGATCATCTATATCCCGGTGCGTCAGGACAAGTTGCTGGACTATCTCACCGAGGGGCGGGGGGATCTGGTGGCGGCCAACCTGACGGTGACGCCGACCCGGCGCGAGCAGGTCACCTTCTCCCAGCCGCTCATCTCGCCCATTGAGGAGTGGGTGGTGAGCCAGCGGGAGCTGACGGGCTTCAACCGCATCACCCAGCTCTCCGGTCGGCGGATCTGGGTACGGGCCAGCTCCAGTTATTACGAGAGCCTGCATCAGCTCAACTGGCTGTTCCGCGAGCTGGGGCTGCCCCCCGTCTACATAGAGACGGTGCCCGAGTACCTGCAGGACGGGGATCTGCTGGAGATGGTGGCGGCCGGCATCATACCGCTGACCGTCACCGACAGCTTCAAGGGACGGATCTGGCTCGACATGATAGGGGGCCTCAAGGCCCACAAGCTGATCCCGCTGCGGGACAAGGGACGCAGTGCCTGGGCGCTGCGCAACAACAGCCCCGAACTGCTCAAGGCGGTGAACGCCTATATCTCGGAGTCGAGCAAACGCACCCTCTACAGCGACATGACCCTGCGCCGCCTGATGGCCCAGAGTGACCAGATGAGCAACATACTGGCACCGGATCCCCTGGGGCGGCTGTCGACCATCCGCAAGGTGCTGGAAGCCCAGGCCGACAAATATCAGCTCGACTGGCTGATGCTG
This sequence comes from Aeromonas media, assembly GCF_000819985.1. GTDB lineage: Bacteria > Pseudomonadota > Gammaproteobacteria > Enterobacterales > Aeromonadaceae > Aeromonas > Aeromonas media. The sequence continues at coordinate 5,697 of NZ_CDBZ01000219.1, forward strand.
GCGGCGCTGGCCTACAAGGAATCGGGGCTCAACCCCAACGTCCGCTCCCACCGCGGGGCGGTCGGCATCATGCAACTGCTGCCGAGCACGGGGGGCGAGGTGGGGATCCGCGGTGCCAGGCTCACCAGCCTGGAAGGCAATGTGGAGGCGGCCTGCCGTTACATGCGGCTCATTCTCGATACCTACTTCAACGATCCTGGGATGGACAGGCTCAACCGCCACCTGTTCGCCCTGGCGGCCTACAATGCGGGCCCGAACCGGGTGCAGGCGCTGCAGGCCAGGGCGAGGGAGAGGGGGCTGGACCCGAACGTCTGGTTTGGCAACGTGGAGCAGCTGGTGGCCAACGAGGTCGGCCAGGGGCCCATCAACTACGTCGGCACCATCTACAAGTATTACGTAGCCTACCGCTTCAGCCTGCCCCAGCTGGAGGGCAAATCCGAGGCCATAGAGGCGGCGCAGCCCTGAGCGTCAGTGCCGGTCGGAAAGGCCATCCTCACGCGCAAGGGGGAGGGTCTCCCAGCCCTGATCCCGGTGCTGCTGGTACCAGGGGGTCAGCAGCCTGGCGGGAGTGGGATCCGGCTGGCTGGCCTGTGGTCGCTGGCTGAGGGAGGGGTGGTCGCGCAGTTCCATCATCGACTCCTTGACATGCTGCAATCGGGGCGGTTGTCTGGGTTATGCCACCGCCTCATGACAAGGAGATGACCCTTGCTCACCGCCGACTTTGCTTTGCTCGACGATCCCGGCACCGCCCTCAAGGCCCGCTGCCAGCTGATCCGTGGCGCCCGCAGCCGGATCCAGGCCCAGTATTACAGCTGGGAGGAGGACAGCAGCGGCAAGCTGCTGCTGTCGGAGTTGCTCCATGCGGCGCGGCGAGGGGTCCGGGTTCAGCTGCTCATCGACGACCTCTATGCCGGCGACAACCGCTTCCTGGAGGTGGTGGCGGCAGAGCCCGGCATCGAGGTTCGCCTGTTCAATCCGTTCTGGCTGAGGGGCTGGCGCCCCCTGACCCTGCTGCTGGAAGGCCTGCTCAGCTTCCGTCGCATCAACCACCGCATGCACAACAAGCTGCTGCTGGTGGATGGCCGCGAGGCGGTGATCGGGGGTCGCAACATCGGCGATCGTTACTTTGGGCTGGGGGCGTCCCCTCACTTCGTCGATCTGGATCTGGTCTGCCGTGGCCCCCTCTGCCGCCAGGTCGAGCAGGGCTTCGAGTTGTTCTGGCGCAGCCGCTGGAGCCACCCCATCCGGCGCCTGTTGCGGCGCCCCCTGCTGCCTGCCGAGATCCACGTAGTGAACGATTTCCTGCTCACCCTGACCGACCCTGTGGTGGCCATGGTCTACGATCTGCCCGCCAGCCTGTTCGATGGGGTGCCGGTTCCCCTTGGCTGGCATCCGGGGTTCGGAGAGTGCTGGTTTGACCGGCCCGGCAAGGGATTGATCTCCCGGCCGACCACGGCGCCCCGCCTGGGACGCAAGCTGGCGGGCAATCGGGAGACGCTGCGGTTGGTAAGCCCCTACCTGATCCTGACCCGGAGCCTGCGCCGCCATCTCAAACGACAACGCCAGGCGGGGGTTGGCATCGAGATCCTGACCAACTCCCTGGCCAGCACAGACGTGCCCCTGGTGTATGGCGCCTATCGGCGCCACCGCCCCTGGCTGGAGCGGCAGGGCATAGTGCTGGCCGAGCTGGCGGGTGAGGCTCACAGTCTGCATGCCAAGCTGATCCTGATGGGGGAGGAGGAGGCCCTGCTCGGCAGCTTCAATCTGGATCCCCGCTCCCTGATGCTCAACACCGAGCTGATGTTGCATCTGCGCTGCACGGCGCTCTGTGCCGAGCTGGGGCACTGGCTTTGCGGGTGGCAACAGGCAGCGGCGCATCCTGTGGTGGCGCCCCCCTCGACGCTGCGGCGTCTGCTGGCGCGACTGAGCGACTGGTTGCCGTTGTACCCCTGGCTGTGAGAGGGGCCTGGCTTGTGCGAGATCTCGCAAAGCCTTGTGCGCCTTCGAGGATAACGTTTGCCATCCAAAACCGGATTGAGATTTTATCGTATTGTTTTTAATCACTTTATATCTGGTGGTGAACCCTGATGCTGCTACCCGGTCTGCATAGAGGTCCGTATAAAGCGGTTTTTTATTTTAATTAACTGCGTAGTATTTCGGTTGCAAGGACAAACACGGCGGCTCGCCTGCCGTGTGGGTGAAGGGGGTAAGGGAATGGGTCGGCCGGAGTGTTCTGGCAGATACTGCGGATCGGGAGCGGAAACCCGTGATGCGGAAAAGATCCCCGTTATTGCCGGATCCCAATACGGAACATGCTATTTGCGAGGGGGTGACATGCGAGTGTCGCCCCATTTTTTTGTTTCTCGCCTTTGGGGCGCATACAAGAAGACCGCCAGCAGGCGGTCTTCTTGATCCGGGCTCCTGAGCGTCTCAGGCGATGCCGGCCAGCAGGCGACTCCAGTTGCGTTTGGCAACGAGGAAGCCATCCCGAAGGTTACGATATTCCAGCTGCAGCCTGAGCCTGTCGTAGCGCGCCAGCGCCTTGCGCTTGCGCTGCTCCAGCAACTGCTTGCGGCTGGCGTAGTAGTGCTGGATCTGCAGGCTCAGCTTGTCGTACTCCTCCTGCAGCAGCGCCTGCCACAGCTCCCTGTCATCCTGCTTGTGCAGTCTGGCCTGGGCGCGCTTGAGCTGCATCTCCAGCCTGGCCTGCTCGATTCGCTCCTCAGGGCAGGATCTGAGATCCCTAGCCAGCCCGCACCAAGCGGCGATGCGGATCAGCCACTTGGTGGGGTCGAACTGCCACCAGCGGATACCGTTGCGGTAGTCGTTCTCGAACAGGTGATGGAAGTTGTGATACCCCTCGCCAAAGGTGAAGAAGGCCAGGATGCCGTTGTCCCGGGCGCTGTTGCGGTCGGTGAAGGGCTGGCTGCCCCAGATGTGGGCCAGGGAGTTGATGAAGAAGGTGGTGTGATGGGTCATCACCATGCGCAGCACCCCGGCGAGCAGCAGCATGCCAAGCAGATCCCCATGGATCAGACCGAGCAGCAGCGGGATGCCGATGTTGGTGGCCAGGGTCAGCGCCAGATAGTGCCTGTGCTGGAAGGCGACCACGGGATTGTTCTGCAGATCCCGCACATTGCTGTAGTCGTGGTAGATCTCGCGCTGGTATTCACGCAGCATCCAGCCGATGTGGGAGTACCAGAAGCCGCGGCCCGCGCTATAGGGATCCTTCTGATTGTCATCCACGTGGCGGTGGTGACGACGATGATCGGACGACCAGTGGAGTGCCGAGTTTTGCAGGGCGAGGGCACCGCCTATGGCGAAGAACCATTGCAGGGCCGGGTGGGCCTTGTAGGCCTTGTGCGACCAGAGTCGGTGATAACCGGCGGTGATGGAGATGCCGCAATAGCAGAACAGCAGCAGGAAACTGCTCCACTGCCAGAGGTCATAGCCATGGGTCAGGCCATACCAGGGTACCGCAATCAGTGCCGTCAGCCCGGAGAGGGCAAACAGCAGGGTGTTGGTCATGATGATCGGGGGGCGGTCCATTTCACTCGGCTCCATTCAGCGAACAGCTGTCCACTATTCTCCATTGAGCCGGAATGCGGGTCAATGGTAAAAAAGTCGGAGACAAACCTGATCCAGGCCCCGCCTTCGGGTTATCATCTGGCCTCGCTAATCGCAAGGTGACTGTTTTCGTGGGTATTCGCGCGCAACAAAAAGAAAAGACCCGGCGTACGCTGATCGATGCGGCGTTCAGTCAACTCTGTGCCAACCGCAGCTTCTCCAACCTCAGCCTGCGGGAAGTGGCCAGGGAGGCGGGCATTGCGCCGACCTCCTTCTATCGTCATTTTCGCGACATGGAAGAGCTGGGGCTGACCCTGGTGGACGAGGGCGGCCTGACCCTGCGCCAGCTGATGCGCCAGGCGCGCCAGCGTATCGCCGGTGGTGGCAGCGTCATCAGCACCTCGGTGCAAACCTTCATGGAATTCGTCGAAAACAACCCGAACATCTTCCGGCTGCTGCTGCGCGAGCGCTCCGGTACTTCTGCGGCGTTTCGCCAGGCGGTGGCCCGCGAGATCCAGCACTTCATCGCCGAGCTGACCGATTATCTGGAGGCGACCACACAGGCGCCACGGGAAGAGGCCTACATCCAGGCCGAAGCCATGGTCACCATCGTCTTCAGTGCCGGTGCCGACGCCCTCGACATGACGCCCGAAGAGTGCCGGGCACTGTCGGAACGCACCATCAGCCAGTTGCGAATGATCGCCATGGGCGCCGAGGTTCTGAACCGCAAGCGCCGCGAATCTCTCTCATAAGTCAAGGATGGACAGTCCCATGCATGAATCGAACGCGATCCCGAAGAAACCCCTGCTGCTGGCCCTGCTCATCGGCATCTGCGGTGATGCCTTCCTGTCGGTGCTGACCGAGTCGGTTGTGCCCTTCTCCTTCTTCCCCCTGATCGCCCTGCTGCTGGCGGCCTACCAGCTCTATCAGCACTATCGCCACGAGCCCATGGTCGGCAATACCCCCAGTTGCATCCTGCTCTGCTTCTTTATCGGGGTGTTCGGCCATTCGGCGCTGCTCAAGGTGCAGTACCCGGAGCTTGGCAGCAACTTCTTCTCCCTCATCGCCATGCTGCTGCTGCTCGCGGTGCTCTCCATCAAGCTCGGGATCAGCCTGGGGAAAAAAGCGAAGGAGTGACGCATCACTCCTTCTGGTTCGATTTGCCGGTGGTTAGTCGACCCTGGGCGGCGTTTCGCCTCTCTGTCTGGCATCTATGATGGCTTGCAGCTTGGCCCGGATCTCCATCATGCCGAACACGCCGAAGATCAGCACCTGAGTGAATTCGAGGCGAGTGACCGCGAAGTAGGGCTTGCAGGCGGCCTTGATCATGCTCGCCTGTACCCAGTGCATCAGTATCACGATGACGCCGCAGACCGGCAGAAAGCCGTTCAGTTTGCCCGGCAGTGTACCCAGCAGGGCCAGCACCACGCCGAGCCAGAAGAACAACAGCACGCCCATCGCCAATAGATTAAACACCCGCTTCATCGCTTATCTCCCGTACATAGAGTTGAGAGCAGACCTGACCGGCCTGCTTGTCCTTGAGTCGTTGCCCAGATTGACGAGGAGGGGCATAGCGCCCACCTCCCGTACCTACCCGGCATTTAAACCGCAGCGTCATCCTGGATGTCCCGCAGATAGAGCTGATAGCAGACCTGACCCGCTTGTTTGTCCTTGAGTTGTTTCCAGCTGGCAGGAAGGGGCAGATCGCTCATCTCTTTTTCTCGTTCAAGATAGATGAGGGCGTCCGGCGCCAGCCAGCCGCGCTGTTCCAGCAGATCGCACACCTGGGGCAGCAGTTCACGGCGAAACGGCGGATCCAGGAACACCAGATCGAAGGGGGTGGCGGGGCCTTGCAGCCAGCTTACCGCATCGGCCTGGATCACCTGTCCCTGGCTTGAACCCAGAGTGAGCAGGTTTTTCTTGAGCTGATCGGCGGCCCCCTTGTCCATTTCGACCAGGGTGACCTGCTCGGCGTAGCGCGACAACGCCTCCAGCCCCAGGCCGCCGCTGCCGGCAAACAGGTCGAGACAGCGGGTGCCACGGACATGAGGGGCCAGCCAGTTGAAGATGGTCTCCTTGACGCGATCCGTGGTGGGTCTGAGTCCGTCCACATCCCTGACCGGCAGTTTACGGCCCTTCCACTGGCCGCTGATGATTCTTACCACGCCCGCTCGCCCCTGGGGGGCTGGGCTCTTGCTCGGGCTGTTACGGCTGGATTTCACTCTGGGCATCGCGTTTCGTCGTCAGAAAATAAAGTGGTAGTATAAGGCGGTTCATTTTTATGCCGACCCGCCGAGGGACGGCTATCTTAGCAGTCAGCCAACGAAGTGAGTATTTTTTAGATGGCAAAAGGTTTGTTTTCCTGGCTGGGTTTCGGCCGCAAGAAAGAAGAGGCTGAGGCCGTCCAATCACAGGCCCCTGACGCCACCCCGGCTGTCGCCGAGTCCGAGGCCCCCGTTGCCCCCGCTCCCGTCGCTGATGTTTCCCTGACCGAGGCCCCTGCTGTACCGCACGAGGTGCCCCTGGCGACCCCTGACGAAGGCCCTCTGGTGGTGGAGGAACCGGCCTCCGAACTCGAGCCCGTCATCGTCAATGAGGCGCTGATCGCCGCCGAGGCCCAGGCTGCCGAAGCTGCTCGCGTTGCCGCCGAAGCACAAGCCGTCGAAGCTGCCCGTATTGCTGCCGAGGCCCAGGCTGCGGAAGCCGCCCGTGTTGCCGCCGAGGCACAAGCCGCCGAAGC
>NZ_CDBZ01000219.1:12174-26943 GCF_000819985.1 Aeromonas media
GCTCGCATTGCCGCCGAGGCAGAGGCTGCGGAAGTTGCTCGTGTTGCCGCCGAGGCAGAGGCTGCCGAAGCCGCCCGTGTTGCCGCCGAGGCAGAGGCTGTGGAAGCTGCTCGTGTTGCCGCCGAGGCAGAAGCTGCCGAAGCCGCCCGTGTTGCCGCCGAGGCAGAAGCTGCCGAAGCCGCCCGCATTGCCGCCGAGGCACAGGCCGCGGAAGCCGCTCGTGTTGCCGCCGAGGCACAGGCTGCCGAGGAAGCCCGTATCGCCAAAGAGGCCCAGAGAGCGGAAGATTTACGCCTGGTCGCCGAGATGGAGGCAGATGCCGCCGCGCTGGCAGCCCTGCCCCTGGCCGCCAAGGTGGACGACGATACTCAGGACAAGCCGCAGCGGGAGGGCTTCTTCGCCCGCCTCAAGCGCAGTCTGGTGCGTACCCGGGAGAATATCGGCTCCGGTTTCTTCGGCCTGTTCCGTGGCAAGAAGATCGACGACGAGCTGTTTGAAGAGCTGGAGACCCAGCTGCTGACCGCCGATCTCGGCGTGGATACCACCAGCCGTATCATCGAAGGGCTGGTGCAGCACGCGGATCGTAAGCAGCTCAAGGATGCCGAGGCGCTCTACGGCCTGCTCAAGCAGGACATGGGCGAAATGCTGGCCAAGGTCGAGCAGCCACTGGTGATTGACACCAGCAAGAAGCCCTACGTGATCCTGATGGTCGGCGTGAACGGCGTTGGCAAGACCACCACCATCGGCAAGCTGGCCAAGCAGTTCCAGGCCGACGGTAAGAGCGTCATGCTGGCGGCGGGGGATACCTTCCGTGCCGCCGCGGTCGAGCAGCTGCAGGTGTGGGGTCAGCGCAACAACATTCCGGTGATCGCCCAGCACACAGGTGCCGACTCCGCCTCCGTCATCTATGACGCCATCGAGGCTGCCCGCTCCCGAGGTGCCGACGTGCTGATCGCCGATACCGCTGGCCGCCTGCAGAACAAGAGCAACCTGATGGAAGAGCTCAAGAAGGTGGTGCGGGTGATGAAGAAGCTGGATGAGGAAGCGCCTCACGAGATCATGCTGACCCTGGATGCGGGCACCGGCCAGAATGCCCTGAGCCAAGCCAAGCTGTTCAGCGAGGCGGTGGGCTTGAACGGCATCACCCTCACCAAACTGGACGGGACCGCCAAGGGCGGCGTCATCTTCGCGGTGGCCGACAAGTTCCAGATCCCGATCCGCTACATCGGGGTGGGCGAGGGGATCGACGATCTGCGTCCCTTCGTCGCCAACGACTTTATCGAGGCACTCTTCAGCCGCGATGAATGAGTCCGGCCGCGATGAGTAAGTGTTCCATACCCCGACTCAGGTCGGGGTTTGTCAATATCAGGAAACTGCTATGATCCGTTTTGACAAGGTCAGCAAGGTATACAGCGGTGGCCATCAGGCGCTGCAGAAAGTCAGCTTCCACCTGCGCAAGGGGGAAATGGCCTTCCTGACCGGCCACTCGGGGGCGGGCAAGAGTACCCTCCTCAAGCTCATCAGCGTGATGGAGCGGCCGACCGATGGGCGCGTCTTCTTCCATGGCGATGACGTCAGTCATATCCAGCGCAGCCAGATCCCCTATGTGCGTCGCCAGATCGGCATGATCTTCCAGGATCACCGGCTGCTGATGGACAGAACCGTGTTCGACAACGTGGCCCTGCCCCTGGTGATCGATGGCTATAGCCATGCTGACATCAACAAGCGAGTGGCGGCGGCGCTGGACAAGGTCGGCCTGCTCGGCAAGGAGCGCTACCAGCCACGCATGCTCTCCGGTGGTGAGCAGCAGCGGGTCGGCATCGCTCGCGCCATCGTCAACAAGCCCCCCCTGCTGCTGGCGGATGAACCAACCGGCAACCTGGATCCTCAGCTCTCCATGGACATCATGCGGCTGTTCGAGGAGTTCAACCGCTTCGGGGTCTCGGTGCTGATTGCCACCCACGATCTGGGGCTGATCGCCCGCATGCGCTATCGCACCCTGACCCTGAAGGCAGGGCGCATGTATTCCCAAGAGCAGGAGGAGAGCTGATGGCTATCGTTCGTCATAAACAGCCGCCGCTGCGCCGTCTGATGATGTACGGTGTGGACCACGTGCGTCAGGCCTTTGCCAGCCTGGGAGAGCTGTGGCGCAATCCGCTCGCTTCCTTGATGACGCTGGCGGTGCTCGGTGTCAGTCTGGCGCTGCCCTCCTGCTTTCACGTGCTGCTGAAGAACGCCGAAGTGGTGGAAGGGAGCTGGCAGACCAGCTCCCAGATCTCCCTCTATCTGCGCAAGGATCTGCCGGAGCAGAGCATCCTCGACATGAAGCAGCGGATCCTGCTCTATCCCGAGGTGGAATCCGTCACCTATATGAACCGGGACGAGGCGCTCAAGGAGTTCCGCGAGATCTCCGGTTTCGGCGATGCCCTCGATTACCTCGACAGCAACCCGCTGCCGCCGGTGCTGAGCGTCATCCCGGATCCGCGCTGGCAGAATCCGGAAGGGGCCGCCGAGCTGCTCGCCAAGCTGGAGAACGAACCCGGCATCGAGCAGGGCAAGCTGGATCTGCAGTGGCTGACCCGGCTGCAGGGGATCATGAACCTGTTGCGCCACACCATCACCGGCATAGCGGTGCTGCTGCTTTCTGCCGTGCTGCTGATCGTCGGCAACACCCTCAGGCTCAATATTCTCAACCAGCGTTCCGAGATCGAAGTGCTCAAGCTGGTGGGGGCGACCGACGCCTTCATTCACCGTCCCTTCCTCTACACCGGCATCTGGTTCGGGGTCATCGGCGGCATGCTGGCCTGGTGGCTGACCGAGGTGATGGTGATCTGGAGCGAGGGGGTGGTGAAGGAGCTGGCGGGGCTTTACAACAGCAACTTCCGGTTGGTGGGGATGGGGGCGTTCGACGGCTTCAACCTCATACTGTTGGGGGCCTTGCTGGGGTTGATCGCGTCCTGGTTCTCGGTGCACAGACACATTCGTGACATAGAACCGTCCTGATTAATTTATCAGCATTTTAAAGCGCTGGATTTTGCGAACTGGATCAAGTAAAAGAGTGGCCCGTTTCTGGCACGGGCTACTTTCTCAGAGTAATCTGAATGATGCCTGCGCCAAGGATCATATTTGGATCCTGTGAACCTTTTGATTTATAAACAGTCTATCTAGTGCAACAGAATGTATACGGGTGTGGCCCCTCTGCCTTGCTCGTCTGACTTGGCAAGCATGTGAAGGTTGCGAGCTCCGCAACAATGGACTTAGCATGCTACTTTTCAGGGGTCCTTCATTGTGACCCCTTTTTTTTGACCGTTCATTTATGATTCATCCCGTCGGCCTAAGATAGGCCGGGCTCACGCTGAGGCCGATGTTTGACTTGTGTTTGATGTGGGCCGCAGAATGACTCCCGGTCAGTAGACAGACCCTCTCAGGGTGTTAGACTGATTCGATTGAAAAGTAAGAGGTAGAACATGGGAACTTCATTGCAACGCACTATGGCTATGATTCCGCAAGGTAGTCTGGAAGGCTATATCCAGGCCGTCAACTCGATCCCCGTGCTGAGCGCGGAGGAAGAGCGTGAACTGGCGATGCGTTTGCAGCAGGGTGGCGATCTCGAGGCTGCCCGTCAGCTGGTCATGTCGCATCTGCGTTTTGTCGTTCACGTGGCCAAGAGCTACTCCGGCTATGGCCTGCCTCAGGCCGATCTGGTGCAGGAAGGCAACATTGGCCTGATGAAGGCCGTCAAGCGCTTCGACCCGAGTGTCGGGGTGCGCCTGGTTTCCTTCGCCGTGCACTGGATCAAGGCCGAGATCCACGAATATGTGCTGCGCAACTGGCGCATGGTCAAGGTGGCCACCACCAAGGCCCAGCGCAAGCTGTTCTTCAACCTGCGCAAGTCCAAGAAGCGTCTGGGCTGGCTGAACCACGAAGAGGTGCAGGCCGTTGCCGCGGATCTCGGGGTCTCTGCCGCAGACGTCACCGAGATGGAAGCGCGCATGAGCAATTACGATCAGGCCTTCGATCTGGTCGGTGACGATGAGGATGAAGGCGGCTTCGCCCCCGTCCATTATCTGGAAGACAAGTCTTCCGATCTGGCCGCGACCATAGAGAACGACAACTGGGACAGCCATGCCACCCGTCGCCTGAGTGCGGCCATGGCGACCCTGGACGAGCGCAGCCAGCACATCATCCGTGCCCGCTGGCTCGATGACGAGAGCAAGACCACCCTGCAGGAGCTGGCCGATACTTACGGCGTCTCGGCCGAGCGGGTGCGTCAGCTTGAGAAGAACGCACTCAAGAAGCTGAAGGATGCGATGGCCGCCTGAGGGCATTCGCCGAGCGGGTGTGTCAGCTTGAGAAGAACGCACTCAAGAAGCTGAAAGACGCCATGGATGCCTGAGGGCATTCTCTTGTAGAAAACAGGGCCTGATGGCCCTGTTTTTGTTTCGCGGGGATCTGGTCGGCCTTGCCTTGGTTACCCTTGTGTATGGTATGTTGCCGCCACTGCCACAGTTAGGGAGAGCAGAAGTGAAACTGTTGAACGACCTGTTTACCAACAACCGCGAGTGGGCGGAACGGATCAAGGCCGAAGATCCCGAGTTCTTCGCTACCCTATCCGCCCAGCAGGCGCCCGAGTACCTCTGGATCGGCTGTTCCGACAGCCGGGTTCCCGCCAACCAGCTGATGGGGCTGCTACCGGGGGATGTCTTCGTCCACCGCAACGTCGCCAATCTGGTGGTGCACACCGATTTCAACTGCCTTTCCGTGCTGCAATACGCGGTGGAGGTGCTCAAGGTGAAACACATCATCGTCTGCGGCCACTACGGTTGCGGCGGCGTCAAGGCGGCGATGCAGAACCAGGAGCTGGGCCTCATCGACAACTGGCTGCGCAACATCAAGGATGTCTATTTCAAGTACGGCGAAGAGCTCGAAGCCATCGAGGATGAGCACGAGCGCTTCGACTACCTGTGCGAGCTGAACGTGGCCGAGCAGGTAGCCAACGTCTGCCATACCACCATCATCCAGAATGCCTGGCGCAAGGGGCAGGAGCTGGCGGTGCACGGCTGGATCTACGGCATCAAGGACGGTCTGCTGCACGATCTCGATCTCTGCATCAGCGGCCCTGATCAGATCCCGGACGTCTACCGCGCCTGGCCGGACATGCGTCCGCCTCACCGTCGTCGCTGAGGAATCCATTGGTGGCACCCGCCCTCTATCTGCAGATCAAACAGCACATCCTGGACGGGATCCGCGAACGTCACTATCAGGCGGGCGACAGGATCCCGACCGAGGCCGCCCTGTGCGAGCAGTTTGCCGTGAGCCGGATGACGGTCAACAAGGCGCTGCGTGAACTGGTGGCCGAGGGCTGGCTCAATCGCACCGCCGGATCCGGCAGCTTCGTGGCCGACAGGCGCGCCGAGTCGCCGCTGCTGGCCATTCGCAACATCGCCGACGAGATCGCCGAACGGGGCAGCCAGTACAGCGCCCGGGTGATCCGCCTGCAGCGTCAGGCTGCCGACGAGAAGGTGGCGGTGCGACTGGGTTTGCGGGTCGGGGCGCCCACCTTTCACAGCCTGATCGTCCATCAGGCCGATGGGGAGCCGCTGCAACTGGAGGAGCGTTTCGTCGATGCCGAGCGTCTGCCCGGCTATGGCGAGCAGGACTTCACCCAGCAGACGCCGAACAGCTATCTGATGGAAATCTGCCCGCTCTCCGAGATGGAGCACGTGGTGGAGGCGGTGCTGCCGAGCGCCGGCGAGGCGGGCTTGCTGCAGGTGAGGGTCGATACCCCCTGCCTGCTGCTGCATCGCCGCACCTGGTCGGATGGCTTTCTGGTCTCTTATGCCCGCCTGCTCTCGCCAGGTTCCCGCTACAAGTTGAGCTCCAAGACCCGACTGACTTAATTGTATATACATATCTTGTTTTGAAAGCCCACCCCTTGGTGGGCTTTTTTGTGCTTAAACTCTAATGAAACCGCTGTTATCAAGATGTGAACTTGATCCTTTCTTTCTCGTCAGAGATCGGCTATAAATTATTGTATATACATTTAGAGGTCGGTATGAACAAGGAACTGTTGAACTGCGAGCGGGTCTGGCTCAACGTGACACCCGCCACCCTGCGCCCCGATCTGGCGGACTACGGTCTGCTGGAACCCCATGCCCTCGGCGTGCATGAAGGCAGGATCCACGCCCTGGTCCCCATGCAGGATCTCAAGGGGCCCTATCCCGCCCACTGGCGCGACATGAAGGACAGGCTGGTGACCCCTGGCCTCATCGATTGCCACACCCACCTCATCTTTGCCGGCAGCCGGGCTGAAGAGTTCGAGCTGCGCCAGAAGGGGGTCCCCTATGCGGAGATCGCCCGCAAGGGGGGTGGCATTCTCTCCACTGTGCGGGCCACCCGCGCGGCCAGCGAGGATCTGCTCTATGAGCTGGCGGTGCCGAGGATCAAGTCCCTGATCCGGGAAGGGGTCACTACCGTGGAGATCAAGTCCGGCTATGGCCTCACCCTGGCGGACGAGCTCAAGATGCTGCGGGTCGCCCGCCGACTGGGGGAGGCGCTGCCCATCCGGGTCAAGACCACCCTGCTGGCCGCCCATGCGGTGCCGCCGGAGTACCGCGACGATCCCGACTCCTGGGTCGAGACCATCTGCCAGGAGATCATCCCGGCAGCGGCCGAGGCGGGTCTGGCGGATGCGGTGGATGTCTTCTGCGAGCACATCGGCTTCTCTCTGGCCCAGACTGAGCAGGTCTATCTGGCGGCGGATCAATACAATCTCGCGGTGAAGGGGCACATGGAGCAGCTCTCCAACCTGGGTGGGAGCACCCTGGCCGCCAACTTCGGCGCCCTCTCGGTGGATCACCTGGAGTTTCTGGATCAGGACGGGATCCAGGCACTGGCCCACCGTGGCGTGGTCGCCACCCTGCTGCCTACCGCCTTCTATTTCCTGAAGGAGACCAAGCTGCCGCCGGTCGCCGCCCTGCGCAAGGCGGGCGTGCCCATGGCGGTCTCCTCCGACATCAACCCGGGCACGGCCCCCATCGTCTCCCTGCGCATGGCCATGAACATGGCCTGCACCCTGTTCGGCCTGACGCCGGTTGAGGCCATGGCCGGGGTGACCCGCCACGCCGCCCGGGCGCTCGGGGAGCAGGAGCGTCTGGGGCAGTTGAGGGTGGGTATGCTGGCCGATTTTCTGATCTGGAATTGCGCCCACCCCTCCGAGATCAGCTACCTGATCGGGGTCGATCAGCTGGTCAGCCGGGTCCTCAACGGGGAGGAGACGCTCCATGGATAAGTTCAACATGACCGACATGTCGGTCTGGCAGGGGCGCCAGGATCCGGAAGATGGTGAACTGGCCCTGCGCTGGCACAACAAGGTGCAACCCTGGCAAGCCGACAGCGAGCCCGGCGTGGTGCTGCTCGGTTTTGCCTGTGACGAAGGGGTGCGCCGCAACAAGGGGCGGGTCGGTGCCGCCGCCGCGCCGCTGGCGGTACGCAAGCTGCTGGCCAACACCGCCTGGCATCTGGGCCGACCCGTCCATGACGGCGGCGACGTGCGCTGCGAGGACGGCGATCTCGATGCCGCCCACGACCGTCTGGCGGAGCGGGTTGCCCGTGCGCTGGATCTGGGCCACTTCCCGCTGGTGCTGGGGGGCGGCCATGAGGTGGCTTTCGGCAGCTGGAGCGGTCTCAATCTCCATCTGGGTGGCAAGGGCCAGGTCGGCATCATCAACTTCGATGCCCACTTCGATCTGCGCATGAAACAGGAGCTGGCAAGCTCGGGCACCCCCTTCTTCCAGATCGCCGAGCAGTGCGCCGCCCAAGGCACGCCCTTTACCTACGCCTGCCTCGGGGTGGCGGAGACCGCCAATACCCAAGCGCTGTTTGCCCGCGCAAATGAACTGGGGGTCTGGTACGTGCTGGACGAGGAGATGACTCCGGCTGACCTGCCCGAGCTTCTGAACGGGCTGGATGCCTTTATCGCCCGTTGCGACCACCTCTACCTCACCATCGATCTCGACGTGCTGCCGGCGGCGGTGATGCCGGGGGTGAGCGCCCCCGCCGCCCGCGGCGTCGAGCTGGCGGTCATCGAGCCCCTGATCGCCCATATCCGGGCCAGCGGCAAGCTCAGGCTTGCCGATCTGGCCGAGTACAACCCGAGTCTGGATCTGGACAACCACAGCGCCCGTGTGGCCGCCCGGCTGGTCCATCAACTAACCAAGTAGCCAGCCGACTCGCCAGGGGGCACTGTGCCCCCGCATGGCGGCTGCATTGATAAACAAGGAGTGTCTATGTCTGTGCAACACCAGGATCCCCGTCACGACCCGAGCCGGGTCATTCGCGCCCCCCGTGGCACCGAGTTGACCGCCAAGAGCTGGTTGACCGAAGCGCCCCTGCGGATGCTGATGAACAACCTGGATCCGGAAGTGGCCGAGCATCCCCAGTCTCTGGTGGTCTATGGCGGCATCGGCCGCGCCGCCCGCAACTGGGCCTGCTACGACAAGATCGTCGAGGTGCTGACCCGTCTAGAGGACGACCAGACCCTGCTGGTGCAATCCGGCAAGCCGGTCGGGGTGTTCCAGACCCACAAGGATGCGCCCCGGGTGCTGATTGCCAACTCCAACCTGGTGCCCCACTGGGCCAACTGGGAGCACTTCAACGAACTCGATAAGAAGGGCCTGATGATGTACGGCCAGATGACCGCCGGCTCCTGGATCTACATCGGCACCCAGGGGATAGTGCAGGGCACCTACGAGACCTTCTTCGCGGTGGCGAACCAGCACTTCAACGGCTCGCCTGCGGGGCGCTGGATCCTCACCGGGGGCCTGGGTGGCATGGGCGGTGCCCAGCCCCTGGCCGCCACCATGGCCGGCTTCTCCATGATCGCCGTGGAGTGCGACGAGACTCGCATCGATTTTCGCTTGAAGACCCGCTACGTCGACAAGAAGGCTCATAGCCTGGATGAGGCGCTGGCCATGGTCGAGGAAGCCAAACAGAGCGGCACCGCCGTCTCCGTCGGCCTGCTCGGCAACGCCGCCGACGTCTTCGCCGAGCTGGTGGCCCGTGGCATCACCCCGGACGTGGTGACCGACCAGACCTCGGCCCACGACCCGATCCACGGCTACCTGCCGCAAGGATGGAGCGTCGCCCAGTGGCGCGAGCTGCAAAAATCTGCGCCCCAGGAGGTGAATCAGGCGGCTCGTCACTCCATGGCGCGCCAGGTGGAAGCCATGCTGACCCTGCAAGCCCGCGGCGCGGCCACACTGGATTACGGCAACAACATCCGCCAGATGGCGCTGGAAGAGGGGGTGAAAAACGCCTTCGACTTCCCCGGCTTCGTACCGGCCTATATCCGCCCGCTGTTCTGCGAGGGCATTGGCCCCTTCCGCTGGGTGGCCCTGTCCGGGGATCCGGAAGATATCTACAAGACTGACCAGAAGGTGAAGGAGCTGATCCCGGACGATCCTCATCTGCACAACTGGCTCGACATGGCCCGTGAGCGCATCGCCTTCCAGGGCCTGCCGGCACGGATCTGCTGGGTCGGGGTCAAGGATAGAGTGCGCCTCGGTCTCGCCTTCAACGAGATGGTGAAGAATGGCGAGCTGAAAGCCCCCGTGGTGATCGGCCGCGACCACCTGGACTCCGGCTCGGTGGCGAGCCCGAACCGCGAGACCGAATCCATGATGGACGGCTCCGACGCCGTCTCCGACTGGCCGTTGCTCAATGCCCTGCTCAACACCGCGGGCGGCGCGACCTGGGTCTCCCTGCACCACGGTGGTGGGGTCGGCATGGGCTTCTCCCAGCACTCCGGCGTGGTCATTGTCTGTGACGGCACCGATGACGCCGCCAAGCGGGTCGGCCGCGTGCTGCGCAACGACCCGGCCACCGGGGTGATGCGTCACGCCGATGCCGGCTACGAGATTGCCATCAACTGTGCCCATGAGGCGAAACTGGATCTGCCGATGCTGAACACAGCTGGCAAGGGAGCGAAATAAGATGTTCGAACTCAATCTGCAACCGGGCAAGCTCTGTCTCGCCACCCTGCGCCGCGTCAGCCGCGAGCCTGTGCATGTCAGCCTGGATCCGGCCGCCCTGGCGGGGATCCACGCTTCCGCGGCCGTGGTCACCAAGGTGATAGAGCAAAACCGCGTGGTCTACGGCATCAACACCGGCTTTGGCCTGCTGGCCAACACCCGCATCCCGGTGGAGCAGCTGGACGAGCTGCAACGCTCCATCGTGCTCTCCCATGCCGCAGGGATTGGCGAGTACATGGATGACGCTACCGTGCGGCTGATGATGGTGCTCAAGGTCAACTCCCTGGCCCGCGGCTTCTCCGGCATCCGCTTGACGGTGCTCGAGGCCCTGATGCGCCTCATCAACACCGAAGTCTATCCCGTGGTGCCGAAGAAGGGCTCCGTCGGCGCCTCCGGTGACCTGGCCCCCTTGGCCCATATGAGCTGCCTGTTGATCGGGGAGGGCAAGGCCCGCCACAAGGGTGAGCTGATCGACGCCGCCACGGCGCTCAAGATTGCCGGGCTCGAGCCCATCGCCCTGGCGCCGAAAGAGGGGCTGGCCCTGCTCAACGGCACCCAGGCCAGCACGGCGTTCGCGCTGGAAGGCTTGTTCCATGCCGAGGATCTGTTCGCCGGCGCCATCACTATCGGTGCCATGAGCGTGGAAGCGGCGCTGGGCAGCCGCCGGCCGTTCGATGCCCGCATCCACGAGGTGCGCGGCCAGCGCGGCCAGATCGACGCCGCCGCCTGCTATCGCCACCTGCTGGTGGATGGCAGCGAGATCGGCATGTCCCACCACAACTGCGAGAAGGTGCAGGATCCCTATTCCCTGCGTTGCCAGCCCCAGGTGATGGGAGCCTGTCTGGCACAAATCTGCCACGCCGCCGAGGTGCTGGTGTGCGAGGCCAATGCGGTCTCCGACAACCCCCTGGTGTTTGCCGAGGACGAGGAGATCCTCTCCGGCGGCAACTTCCACGCAGAACCCGTGGCCTTCGCCGCCGACAACCTGGCCCTGGCCATCGCCGAAATTGGCTCGCTCTCCGAACGACGCATGGCGCTGCTGATCGACTCACGCATGTCCGGCCTGCCGGCCTTCCTGGTCAACAATGGTGGCGTCAACTCCGGCTTCATGATTGCCCAGGTCACCTCGGCGGCGCTGGCCTCCGAGAACAAGACCCTGGCCCACCCGGCCTCGGTGGACAGCCTGCCCACCTCCGCCAACCAGGAGGATCACGTCTCCATGGCCACCTTCGCCGGTCGCCGTCTGGCAGACATGGCGGAGAATACCCGCGGCATACTGGCGGTCGAGCTGCTCGCCGCCGCCCAGGGCCTGGACTTCCGCGCGCCCCTGCGCAGCACCGAGCTTATCGAGCTGGCCAAGTGGCGACTGCGTGAAGAGGTCAGCTTCTACGACAAGGACAGATACTTCTCGCCGGACATCGAGGCCGCCGCCGCCCTGCTGGGCGCCGCCAGCTACAACGATCTGATCCCGGCTGGGGTGCTGCCCAGCCTCTAAGGGGTCAGCCCGCACATAACAAAAGACCGCCCGATGGGCGGTCTTGTCGTTTCTGGCGCCGGTGATTCGTGTTTGAACATCAGGAACAGGTAGACCACGAACAGCACCCGCTGAGCGCTGGCGCCGGTTATTTGTGCTCGAACATCAGGAACAGATAGACCACGAACAGCACCGGGGTGAGTGCTGGCGCCGGTTATTCGTGTTCGAACATCAGGAACAGATAAACGACAAACAACACCAGATGGGTGGCGCCGTGCAGCGCATGGGTGCGGCCGCTGCTGAAGGTCACCTTGCACACCATCAGGGTGGTGATGAGCAGCACCATGTTGGCAGCGTCGAGACCGAGGCGCACCTCCTGCCCGAGCAGGGCGCCGATGAACAGCACCGAGGGGACCGTCAGGGCGATGGTGGCCAGCACGGACCCGAAGTAGAGGTTCATGGCGCGCTGCAACTGGTTGTTGAAGGCCGCCTTGATGGCGCCGACCGCCTCCGGCGCAAGCACGATACAGGCCACGATGAAACCGCCCAGCGCGGCCGGGGCCTCCATCACATGCACCCCGTAGTTGATGGGGATGGCCAGGGTCTTGGCCAGCAGGATCACCACCACCAGGTAGGCGAGCAGCAGCAGGGTGTGGTAGACGTTGCTGCGCAGTATGCCGTGATGATCCTCGTGATCCTCGTGGTCGCTGTCGACGAAGAAGTGGCTGTGACTGCGGGTCTGGATCAGCAGGAAGACGCCGTAGAGCAGCACCGAGATGATGATCAGCATCCAGGACATGGCGCTGGACATGCTGCCGAGGGTGCCGCCCCGGGTGAAGTTCGGCAGCACCAGGCAGAGCAGGGCCAGGGGAATGATGGCGACCAGGTAGGATTTTACCCCGTCCAGATTGAAGTTCTGGGTGTGATAGCGCCAGCCGCCAAACAGCAGGGTGAAGCCCACTAGGCCGTTGGTCACCAGCATCACCACCGCGAACATGGTGTCGCGGGCCATGGTGGGATTGGGCTCGCCGGTCAGCATCACGGAGGAGATCATCACCACTTCCAGGGAGATGACCGAGAGGGTCAGGATCAGGGTACCGAAAGGTTCACCCAGCTTGATGGCCAGGGCGTCGGAGTGACGTACGACGGAGAAGATGGCCCAGGTGACGATGGCGAGCAGGGCCAGTGACACCGGCAGGTAGACCGCAAGAGGGGTTGCTTCCGTCAGCAGGTCGCTGCCCAGGGTCTTGAAGAAGAGCAGGGTCAGCAGGCCAACGGGCAGGGCAATCTCTTGCCGGATAAATGACTTCATAGGCAGTGGTTCTCATCTCGGGGCGGCCGTAGCCGACGGGTAGGGAGACAACAGGCCGCGCCACAGGGGCGCGCCAGCCCATGATAAAGGGAGTTGTCCCGTCAGAGGAGAATCATTTTGTTGCAAGGAATGAGGGTCTCCTGGCGGGAACCCTCGTGTTTCGTGCTCATTGCCCGCCGGGCTGGCTCTGCCGCCATGCCAGCAGCCAGATCTTCAGCTTGTGGAGTGCCATGGGTCTGGCATAGACATAGCCCTGGATCAGGTGGACACCACGGCGGTGCAGGTAGTCGACCTGCTCCTGGGTCTCGACCCCTTCGGCGATCATCTCCATATCGGATTCATGGCCGAAGGCGATGATGGCGTCCAGCAGGGTGCGTTTGAGATCGTCGGTGCCTATGGTGTCGACGAACATCTTGTCGATCTTGATCTGGCGGATGCCGAGGCGCTGCAGGTAGGCGAAACCGCCATAACCGGTGCCAAAGTCATCCAGCTTGAAGTGATACCCCTTCTCCTGCAGCAGCGCTATCTCCCCCATGGCTGCCTTGATATCGGTGATCGGCTTGCGCTCGGTCAGCTCGAAGGTGAGTCTGGCCGGGGAGGGCCAGCCGTGGCGTTGCAACAGAGGGCGTAGATGGGGTTGTTCCAGGTGGGCGGCCACTATGTTGACGCTGACCCACTGCGTCGGCTCCAGCCAGGGCAGATCTGCGATGACCCGCTCCAGCAATTGTTCCGTCATGGGCAGGATCAATCCCTGTGTTTCCGCATAGTCGATGAAGGTGCCTGGCGGTACCAGCTCCCGGCCCCGCTGCCAGCGCAGCAACGCCTCGAAACCGACCACCTTTCTGCTGCGACTGTCCACTATGGGTTGATAGAAGGGGATGAACTCTCGCCGGACCAGGCCTGCCTGCAGTAGTCCCTTGAGGGAGCGGCGATAGTTGCGCAGCACCCAATAGGCGGCGACCAGCAGGAGTCCCAGTGCACCGCCATACAAGAGGCCATAGTGGCGGGCCTGTTGCTTCGCATACTCCTCCAGTGCCTTGCCCGCCCACAGGGTCTGCCTGATCTGGGGATCCGCATCGAAGAAGCTCAGACTCTGGTTGCCGGGCTCCTGCTTGATGGATTTGTCGCCACGGGGGAAGAGAGCGGTGACCTTGCCCGGGCTCTGCTGGCCAAACTCGAGGTAGAAGCAGCCCGAGCAGGGGGATTGCAGCTGATCGTGGCCCCAGCTGTTGTTCAGCACCCAATAGGCAACGTGATCTCCCTGTCTGAAATAGGCGACCAGCTCCTGCTCGGTGTTGAAGCGGGCCTGGGTGGCCGTGAGGCCAAACTGCTCCTGTTCGGGATAGGGGGGCAGCTCGGCCAGGGTGAAGGGCAGATCCAGCCCCAGGCTGGAACAGCCACGGCTGGAGGCGAGCAGGATCCCCTGCAGCCGGATATGACTGTTGTAGAAGCGGGGATCCCGCAGCAGAGCCATGTCTGCGGGACCGCAATCGAAGGCGAACCTGGACAGCTGGGTGCGGATATTGTCATCCAGCGTCTTGTGGCGTTCCGTCAGCGCGGCCTCTATCTGCTCCTTCTTCTGCTGCAACAGCTGGTGGGCCAGGGGATTGCCCAGCAACTGGCTGAGAGGAAGGCTCGCCAGCACCGGCAGGCAGAGCAGCAGCAGACTGATCCAGAAGGGAGACGATCGTCGCAAGGGATACCTGCCCGGTGGGCGCATGGGATGCAAATGGATGGCAACATCATAGCATTAGCTGGTTCGATTTGAGTCACATCGGTCACACTTGGAACAATAATCATAATCCATTGATATACAACAAATATGACAAACTGATTGATGGAGATTCAATCGCTGACCTGTCATAAATGACAATTGTCCAGCTTATCTGAAATCGCTAGAGTAGCAGTGCGGTTTGACTCACCGTGTGTTCAATCCGACATTCCGCACCTGA
>NZ_CDBZ01000220.1:0-76373 GCF_000819985.1 Aeromonas media
ACGGAGGGTTGCATGGGGTTGCTGGCCGGAAGCGGCTAACAGGAGCTGGCTATCGGGGGAGGGGTATACCGGCGTGGGGCGCTGACAAGCCAGGAGGAGGGATCCTCCCCCTGGGGGCAGTATCAGTGATGTTGCTGACCACCATACCATTGGCACAGGTAGGCGGGCACCAGCATCTGTGGGGCCTGGTCAACATGGCACACCACCAGCGGCATGGCGGGAGCACCCTGGGCCTGAACCAGAGCCGGGACCATGGGTAGAACCAGGGCGACGAGCAGAAACAGCGATTTGATCTTCATGGTTATCTCCTTGGTGATAGAAAAACAGCGTGATCCTGATCACTTTCTGAGTTAAGGCGAACCGGGGAGCTGCGCAAGGTGGCGCAATAAATTCAACTAATGAAAAAACTTTAAAACCTGGATGCAATGGGCCTGGTGAGAAAAGCATCGTCAGGATGCGATCAGAATGCATATCCATATAAAGGAGATGTGATGAGGACCCTGATACGGAGGGCTGTCCGTGCGGGTTGGGGCCGATGCCATGATCTGGGACAAGAGATGGATTATTCAGGCGAAGGGATGCAGATGACTATTTATGTGGTGAGGGAAGGGAGCATTTATGAGGATAAATGCATGGATGAACGCATAAAATTCAAACAAAAAATAACACAAGCCCATGCATTTGATTTTATTGGTTATTTTTAATCTCTCATATCCATTTATAGATATCACACATGAATGAAAACGCTATCTTGATGAAATAAATACTGCCTTTGTTGCGTAATAATGCGGCTGGCATTAATGGGTAAATGTCATTTATGTAAACTCCATCATAAATTAACTCCTGATTTTATTCAGTCTCGAGTGAATGTGATCAATGTCCAAGTTTACGTTGATTGCTAGTTCTAACCTCTGTCACGAAAGGCAAGGGCAGGATAGAACACAAGCTGAGTACCCTACATAAAGAATATCCCGCCTTAGCCACGAGCCAGAATAGAAGGAATCTATTCAATCACTCGCAGGGACCACTGCTAGACGGAATATAATCATGAGCAAATTTTATGTAGGTTCTGAAGTTGGCCAATTGCGTCGTGTCATGTTGCATCGCCCCAACCTCAGTCTGAAGCGTCTGACCCCCTCCAACTGCCAGGATCTGCTGTTTGATGATGTCCTGTCGGTTGAACGTGCCGGTCAGGAGCACGACAAATTCGCTCAGGTACTGCGCGATCAGAATGTCGAAGTCTTCCTGCTGACCAACCTGCTGGCCGAGACCCTGGATGTACCGGAAGCCAAAACCTGGCTGCTGCAACATCAGGTGTCCGATTATCGCCTCGGTTCTTCCCTTGCCAATGACGTGCGCTGCTTCCTGGCTGACATGCCGCACCGCGAACTGGCCCGCATCCTCTCCGGTGGCCTGACCTACTCAGAGATGCCCTACAGTGGCGTCAACATGGTGGTCGGCATGCACGCCCCGACCGATTTCATCATAGAGCCGCTGCCCAACCACCTCTTCACCCGTGACACCTCCTGCTGGGTTTATGGCGGCGTCTCCATCAACCCCATGGCCAAGGCTGCCCGTCGCCGCGAGACCAACCATGTGAAGGCCATCTACCGCTGGCACCCGCAGTTTGCCGGTCAGGACTTCATCAAGTACTTCGGTGACGAGGATCGTGACTACGACAACTCCACCATCGAAGGGGGCGACGTTCTGGTCATCGGCCGTGGCGCCGTGCTGATCGGCATGTCCGAGCGCACCACGCCGCAAGGTGTCGAGCACCTGGCCCGCGGCCTGTTCAAGCACGGCCAGGCCAAGCAGGTCATCGCCATGCAACTGCCGAAACACCGTAGCTGCATGCACCTGGACACCGTTATGACCCACATGGACATAGACACCTTCTCCGTCTATCCGGAGGTCATCCGCAAGGATGTGAACTGCTGGAGCCTGACCCCGGGCGGCGCTACCGGCATGAACATCAAGGAAGAGGGCTACTTCGTGACCGCCATCGAGAAGGCGCTGGGGGTGGATCAGCTCAAGCTCATCACCACCGGCGGCGACACCTTCGAGGCCGAGCGCGAGCAGTGGAACGATGCGAACAACGTGCTGACCGTGCGCCCCGGCGTGGTCGTGGGTTACGAGCGCAACACCTACACCAACGAGAAATACGACAAGGCCGGTATCACAGTGCTGCCCATCCCGGGTGAAGAGCTGGGACGTGGCCGCGGCGGCGCCCGCTGCATGAGTTGCCCGATGGAACGTGACGGCATCTGACAAGACGGCGTGGCGCCGGCAGAGGCTGGCGCCACACACACCAAGACTCGAGAGTAACACTCATGAAAAAACCAACTGTCGTCGTCGCCCTGGGTGGCAATGCTCTGCTCCGTCGTGGAGAGCCGCTCGAAGCTGACATCCAGCGCAAGAACATCGCCACCGCCGCCAAGACCATCGCCCTGATCGCCGAGGAGTACAACGTGGTGCTGGTGCACGGCAACGGCCCGCAAGTCGGCCTGCTGGCCCTGCAAAACAGCGCCTACACCAAGGTCGCGCCCTATCCCCTGGATGTGCTGGGTGCCGAGTCCCAGGGCATGATCGGCTACATGCTGATCCAGGAGCTGAAAAACCTGATGCCGAGCCGCAACGTCACCGCGCTGCTGACTCAGGTACAGGTCGATCCCAAGGATCCCGCCTTCGCCAATCCGACCAAGTTCATCGGCCCCGTCTATGAGGAAGCGGAAGCCCGCATCCTGGCCGAAGAGAAGCACTGGGTGGTCAAGGCTGATGGCAAGTTCTTCCGCCGCGTGGTGCCGTCCCCGCTGCCCCAGCGCATCGTCGAAGGCGATGCCATCGAAACCCTGATCGCCCAGGGACACCTCATCATCTGTACCGGTGGTGGTGGCATTCCTGTGACCTGGGATGGCCAGTGCCTGACCGGCATCGAAGCCGTCATCGACAAGGACATGTCTGCCGCCTACCTGGCCAAGCAGATCAAGGCCGATGCCCTGCTGATCCTGACCGACGCCGATGCCGTCTACCTGGATTGGGGCAAGCCGACCCAGCACCCGCTGCGGGTGACCAGCCCGACCGAACTGGCTGGCGTCAAGTTCGATGCCGGCTCCATGGGACCGAAAGTCGAAGCCTCCTGTGAATTCGTCAAGGCGACCGGCGGCATGGTTGGCATCGGCTCTCTGGAAGATGGCCTCGCCATCCTCAAGGGTGAAGCCGGCACCAATATCGTCGCCACCCATACCGTGAATGCCTGAGTAACCGAACAACTTTGTAATGTGTACTGCGTAGTCAATGACACTGCCCAAATTGGTCTGAACAAATATAGAGAGAACTCATCATGGCTTTTAATCTGCGTAACCGTAACTTCCTGAAACTGCTGGACTTCACCCCGCGCGAAATCCAATACATGATCGATCTGGCCATCGACCTGAAGAAAGCCAAATACGGTGGCTATGAGCGTAAACACCTGACCGGCAAAAACATTGCCCTGATCTTCGAGAAGACCTCCACCCGTACCCGCTGCGCGTTTGAAGTGGCGGCCTTCGACCAAGGCGCCCAGGTCTCCTACCTCGGCCCAAGCGGTTCCCAGATCGGCCACAAGGAGTCCATGAAGGACACCGCCCGGGTGCTGGGCCGCATGTATGACGGCATCGAGTACCGTGGTTTCGGTCAGGAGATCGTCGAAGAGCTGGGCGCCCATGCCGGTGTACCGGTCTGGAACGGTCTGACCAACGAATTCCACCCGACCCAGATCCTGGCCGACTTCATGACCATGCTGGAGCACGGCAAGGGCAAGCGCCTGGATCAAATCAAGTTCGCCTACCTGGGTGATGCTCGCAACAACATGGGCAACTCCCTGATGGTCGGTGCCGCCAAGATGGGCATGGACATCCGCCTGGTTGCGCCGAAGGCCTTCTGGCCGGAAGAAGAGCTGGTCGCCAAGTGCCGCCAAATCGCCGAAGAGACCGGTGCGCGCATCCATCTGACCGAAGACGTGAAGGAGGGGGTGCTGGGTACCGACTTCCTCTACACCGACGTCTGGGTTTCCATGGGGGAAGCGAAAGAAGCCTGGGATCAGCGCGTCAAACTGATGACCCCCTATCAGATCAACATGGACGTCATCAACGCCACCAAGAACCCGGACGTGAAGTTCATGCACTGCCTGCCGGCGTTCCACAACGACGAGACCACCATGGGCAAGGAAGTGGCTGACAAATACGGCATGAAGGGTCTGGAAGTGACCGAGGACGTGTTCGAATCCGAGCACAGCATAGTATTCGACGAGGCCGAAAACCGGATGCACACCATCAAGGCAGTGATGGTTGCTACGCTGGGCGACTAAGGTCGCAGTAGTGGTGCCGGGGGGTAACCCCCGGCTTTTCGACCATGTGACAGCGGCATAATACCTCTAACCCTACGACCCGCAGATACATGGATACCGCACCACAGAAGGAAGCTGGACCATGACCAAATTCAAGTTCCCGTCAGCCTACACCATATTGTTTGTGCTGATCGCCCTGGTGGCCGCCCTGAGCTGGATAGTGCCGGCCGGCAAATACGACATGGTAATGAATGAAGCCCTCGGCAAGGAAGTGCCGGTGGCCGGTACCTACAAGCTGGTGGATGCCAATCCCCAGGGGATAGTCGACGTGCTGCTGGCACCCATCGACGGCCTCTACAACCACGACACCTATGAGGCAGGCGCCATCGACGTCTCCCTCTTCATCCTGATCATCGGCGGCTTCCTTGGCATTGTGACCAAGACAGGTGCCATCGATGCCGGTATCGAGCGCGTCACCGATCGTCTGCGTGGCCGCGAGGAGTGGATGATCCCGATCCTGATGGCGTTGTTCGCCGCAGGGGGCACCATCTACGGCATGGCGGAAGAGTCGCTGCCCTTCTACACCCTGCTGGTGCCCGTGATGATGGCCGCCCGCTTCGACCCTGTGGTCGCCGCCGCGACCGTATTGCTGGGTGCCGGTATCGGTACTCTGGGTTCTACCATCAACCCGTTCGCCACCGTGATTGCCGCCAACGCGGCCGGCATCTCCTTCACCGACGGCATCTGGCTGCGGGTCGCCATGCTGGTCGCCGGCTGGCTGCTGTGCGTCGCCTATGTCATGCGTTACGCCAAGATGGTGCGCAACAACCCCAGCAAGTCTCTGGTGGCCGACAAGTGGGAAGAGAACCGTGCCCACTTCCTCGGCAACAAGAGCGATCAGATGCTGGAGTTCACTCTTACCCGCAAGATAGTGCTGGGTATCTTCGTCGCCGCCTTCGCCGTGATGATCTACGGGGTGGCCGTGCTCGGCTGGTGGATGGCGCAGATCTCCGGCGTCTTCCTGGCCGCCGCCATCATCGTCGGCATCATCTCCCGCATGAGCGAGGAGGAGCTGACCTCCAACTTCATCGACGGTGCCCGTGACCTGCTCGGCGTGGCCCTCATCATCGGTATCGCTCGCGGTATCGTGGTGGTGATGGACAATGGCATGATCACCCACACCATCTTGAACAGTGCGGAAGGGATCGTCACCGGCCTCTCCACCGTGGTGTTCATCAACGTGATGTTCGTGCTGGAAGTGGTGCTCTCCTTCCTGGTGCCGTCCTCCTCCGGTCTGGCGGTGCTGACCATGCCGATCATGGCGCCGCTTGCCGACTTCGCCAACGTGGGCCGCGAGCTGGTGGTGACCGCTTACCAGTCCGCCTCCGGTCTGGTGAACCTGGTGACCCCGACCTCCGCCGTGGTCATGGGTGGCCTGGCGATTGCCAAGGTGCCCTATGTGCGCTGGCTGAAGTGGGTGGCGCCTCTGCTCGGCCTGCTGACCGTGCTGATCGTGGCCTGCCTGAGCCTGGGGGCCATGCTCTCCTGAGGATGGCAAGCAAGATGAAACGGGAGCCTGAAGGCTCCCGTTTTTTTATGGCCACAGGATGACAGGCAACAAAAAGGCGACCCAGGGGTCGCCTTGCTGCATGCGGGCTTGGCTTAGCGCGCCTGCTCCAGGGTGCGCACCACGGCGGCGTGGGCCTGACGGGTGCGGCTGATATGGCGCGGGGCTATCAGCACCACGTCGTTGCCGGCGACGGCCCCCAGGATCTCGGGATCGGCGTGGCGATCCAGCAGGCGGGCTACCACAGTCGCGGCCCCCGGGGTGGTGTGCACCAGCACCATCTGCTGGTTGTGCACCACGGCGCGCACCATGTCGTGCACGGATCGGGTGCTGCCGGCGGGCTCCAGCTGATCATCCACTAGCGTGTAGACCTTCTTGCCATTGGCATTCTGGGCCTTGGCGACGCCGAGACGGCGCAGCAGACGGGAGATGGTGGACTGGCTGATGTCGGCGAAGCCGCGCTCCGCCAGCTCGCGGCGGATCTCTTCCTGGGTGCTGTAGCAGTGCTGGCCGATGATCTGGCGGCAGGCATCGAGCTGGGCCAGGTCGGACTCCTGTTCCGGGGGGCGACTGAGGGTCTTGACCATGGCGACTTCCTTTGACGATGACAGATGGCTATGGCGCTCAGTCTGTCATGCTTGTTTTTCATAGCGAAAAACACTGATGACGAGCATTTCGGTAGGTGATGAGCGATGTCTAGCCGTTGCGAGATGGCAAATTATAACCAAAGGGGGAATAAGTGATGTGACAGGGGTCAAAAATGGGCCCCGCAGGGCCCGACAGAGTATCAATAGCGTTCGCTGACGATGTCCTGGGTGAAGGATTTCTCGCAGTATTTGCACTTCATGCGCACCGCGCCCTTCACTTCGCGCACCCGGAAGTAGCTGTCCACCGGCTCGTTGTGGGAGATGCAGTTGGAGTTGGGGCAGTGGAAGACCCCGGCGATGAACTCCGGCAGCTTCAGCTGGTGCTTCTTCACCACGGCGAAGTCTTCGATGATGTTGACGGTCGCGGTCGGGGCAAACAGCGCAAGCTGGTTGGCCTGCTGCTCGGTCAGCCGGGTGTTCTCTATCTTGATGAGATCCTTCTTGCCCAGGGCGCCGGATTTCAGGTTGAAGCCGACGGTGATCCGCTCCTGGGTCTCGATCAGCTGGAATAGCTTGAGGATCTTGATGCCCTGGCCGGCGGGGACGTGGTCGATGACGGAGCCGTGACGGATGGCTTCGACTTGCAGTTGGTTCTTCTCGGACATGATGTTCCCCTTTTCCCTTAGACGGTTTCGTTCAGTACCAGTGCCAGCAGCGCCTGGCGTGCATAGACTCCGTTCTCTGCCTGCTGGAAGTAGTAGGCGTGGGGAGTCTTGTCGACGGCGACCTCGATCTCGTCGACCCGGGGCAGGGGATGCAGGATCTTCATGGTGGGCTTGGCCCCTTCCAGAGTCGCCAGCTCCAGCACGAACTTGGCGGCCATGTGCTTGTACTCCGTCTCGTCGAAGCGCTCTTTCTGGACCCGGGTCATGTAGAGGATGTCCAGCTCCGGCATCACCTCTTCCATGGTCTCGTGGACGCTGAACTGAATGCCCTTCTCTTCCAGCTCTTCGCAGAGGTAGTCCGGCATCGCCAGGGCTTCCGGAGAGATGAAGAAGAAGCGGCAGTTGAACAGGCTCAGGGCCTGGGCCAGGGAGTGGACGGTGCGGCCATATTTCAGGTCACCGACGAAGGCCACGTTGAGACCGTCCAGCTTGCCTTGGGTCTCGTGGATGGAGAACAGGTCGAGCAGGGTCTGGGTCGGATGCTGGTTGGAGCCGTCACCGCCGTTGATGACAGGCACCCGGGAGAGCTCGGAGGCCAGACGGGCGGCGCCCTCCTTCGGGTGGCGCATCACCACGGCATCGGCATAGGAGCCGATGATCTTGATGGAGTCGGCCAGGGTCTCGCCCTTCTTGGCGCTGGTGTTGCCGCCGTCGGCGAAGCCGATGATGTTGCCGCCAAGGCGCTGTACCGCGGTCTCGAAGGAGAGACGAGTGCGGGTGGAGGCCTCGAAGAAGCAGCTGGCGACCAGCTTGTCTTTCAGCAGGCGGGTGTCGGGTTCGGCCTTCAACCGCTGTGCGGTGGCGACCACCAGTTCCATGTCGGACCGGGTCAGGTCCGAGATGGAGATGACGTGTTTGTTATAGAGTGGATTGGTCATCGTCTGCATTCCCTTTGACATCAATGAAGGTTTTTCTGGCACAAAAAAAAGCCCCTGAAACAGGGGCTCTTTTTAAAAACAACTGGGGATCTGTGGGTCGGAAACCGGAAACAACGGGGCCGCTCTGGTGCGCTCCACCCGTCTGCAAGGCTGCTTTTTTCATCAAAAACGGCATCGTCCTGTCCCGACCTTTTTCAAAACCGGACAGATTATAGGGCTGGTTTTTGAATTGTCAAAAATTTATTTCAGAGGCAGGATTTGCCGGTAAAAACGTTTGAGTGTCGCGAACGGGTCGACAAATCCAGACCTGGTGCTCAGGCTGCAGCGGCAGTCCATCCGTGGCCATGCTGCGCAGATAACCGAGTCGGTGGTGCCCCTCCAGCAGACAATATGGCTGCGGCAGGGGTTGGCCATCTGGGTAGCAGGCACCGGGCTCGGGGGCGAGCACTATGATGGGCTCGGACCAGGTGCCCCGGCTCAGCATGTCTTCACCGAGCCAGGAACGACGCACATAGCGGTTGCTGCGCAGCATCTCGCCCCAACGCTCGATCACCTCCATGTGGCGGGAGCCTATCTGGCTCACGACCTGGGTCGTCTCCCAGGCTTCGCACTCGAACCGGTGGCGGGCGAGGTCGATAAAGCTCCAGTTGGACTCAAAACCGCGCCAATGGCGGTAAATCCATTGTGTCAGCACATTTTGGGGGATGAAGGGCACCAGGGGGGAGACCCGCTCGAGATAGTCTGGCAGAGACTCGGTTTTGCGCTCATCCCGGAAGTTGAGGGGCGCAAGTTGTTGAAGCAGTCGGTAATTGAGCATGAGCGACCTCCCTGTTGCTGGTTTCACCCTACCCCCATTTATGCCCCATTCCTACCCCGGCGGGACTGCAAATACAGCAAGTTACCCCGGCTGGTTGCGGGAATTGCCATGATTTGCTCGTGAATTGTTCGATCGCATCGAAAGTGAGAAAAAAAGCCTTTACCTTTGATCCCGGCTTTGTATAATTCGCCTCGTTGTTGCAGGGGCGTAGTTCCAATTGGTAGAACAGCGGTCTCCAAAACCGATGGTTGCGGGTTCGAGTCCTGCCGCCCCTGCCATTTTCAGAAAGGCCAGCTCATTGAGCTGGCCTTTCGCATTTCTGTCATCCTCTTTACCCATCCTGGTGGCAGCGGCTGACTGCCCTCGCTGAGCTGCCTTCCCGTATATCCCTTGAGCCTCAACGGTTCGGCCCGATTGCGCTTCGCTAGCCGCTATTGCCGCTTTTTGCCCTGTTGTTTCTGGCAATCGTGCTGTCTGGCGCCCTGTGCTACACCACATGAGCTGCGCCTCACTGGCGCGCGTGCAAGCAACCGGGCGTTCCGACCGGCAACGGGGAACGCGAAGCGAGAGTGAGGAGAGGCATGATGAACAAGGCCGTTGAAACCCGCATGAACAGAGCCCGCCCCGGTGGCTGGGTGCCACAGGATCAGGCCCACATCCGGCGTTGGATAGCGCGACTGAAACACTATGTGACGCAGCAATCGGGACCGCTGGCCGCACCCATCGCCGAGTTGCGGGATCTGGTCAACGGCGATCCCCTGTTGCACGCCCAGGCCAATGCCATGTTCAGGGAGGCCTGGCGCCATGAGCACCTGACCCCGCTCGGCCAGATCGAGGTACAGAGCTTCGACGAGTTCCTGGCCTTGCTCAACGGCATCATGACCACGGCCCCCGAGGCCTATCAGGACATCCCCACTCACGAGCCCTCCGGCCTCATCGGCTTTCCCATCAACGCCCTGCTCGACTGGCCCATGGCGACCCGCTCCGGCTATCACTTCTTCGCCAACGCCCTGGTGAACCAGCAGTTCAAGAAGATCCTCGATTACTGGGCGCAGTTTCTGCAAAGTCCGGCCTCCCGCTATGTGCTGACCGAGCCGGTCAGTCGGCTGGACAGGGAGACCCTGATCGTCCCCTGGCTCGGCGAGGTGGCCAAGGCCGAGATGGTGCAGGTGGCCAGAGGGGCGTTCGGGGAGGGGTCTGACCCCACACCCGCTCGTTTCGAGCAGATCTTCCAGTGCGATCCGGCGGCCGAATACCAGGGTTTTGGCTGCTGGGATGACTTCTTCACCCGCACCTTCCGTCCCGGCGTGCGGCCGGTGTCGGCGCCGGAGGACGACGGCGTCATCGTCAGCGCCTGCGAGTCGGCGCCGCTGCAGGTGACGGGGGATGTGAGTCTCAGCGATCGCTTCTGGCTCAAGGGCCAACCCTACTCGCTGGACAACATGCTCGACTTTGACGAGAGCGCCCCCCTGTTCGACGGCTGCACTGTGTATCAGGCCTTTCTCAGCGCCTTGAGTTATCACCGCTGGCACAGCCCGGTGAGCGGGATCATTCGCAAGGTGCGCGTGGTCAATGGCACCTACTACCTGGAGAATCAGTTCGAGGGCTTCCTCGACAGTGACGGCGCCGATCCCAGCGCACCGAACAACTCCCAGCCGTTCCTCACCTCGGTAGCCACCCGGGCGCTGATCTTCATCGAGGCCGACAACCCCAAAATCGGCCTGATGTGCGTGGTGCCGGTGGGGATGGCGGAGGTGTCGAGTTGCGACGTCACGGTGAGGGTGGGGGACAGAGTGAAGAAGGGGGATCCGCTCGGCATGTTCCACTTCGGTGGCTCCACCCATTGCCTGCTGTTCCGCCCCGGGGTCGAGCTGGCATTTGACTTCCACGGCCAGCGGCCGGGGCTGGATGCCACCAACCTGAGGGTCAACACCGCCATCGCGCGGGTGAAATAGGAGTCCCCGTGCCGTAGCTGAAAGGAAGAGGCCGCCTCTGGGCGGCCTCCTTGCATTCAGGCCCGCTGCCGGAGCAGCAGATCCAGGTATGCGCCCTCGATCAGCTGGGAGTGCTCCACCCCGAGGCGTGCCATGATGTCGTGGGCCTCCCGCATCCCCGCCTCGAGCGGTTCGCATTCCTCCAGCACCACCTCCAGCTCGAGGAAGTGACCCAGCCCCTCCACCCGATCGAGGTGGATCCGGGTCCTGCCGACCAGGAAAAGGGTGCGCATCTTCCGTACCCTGCCGATCTGACCGCAGGCCAGACTGAGGGTCTCCCGCAGCCGGTCCGGCTCGCTGGTCGGGGTCAGGTGATAGAAGCTCTCCTTGGGCCCCTGCAGATCGGCACGGCGGTAGAAGATGAGCTCACCGCTGCAGGGGGAGAGGGTGCGCAGCTTGAGGCGGCCGGCGTCGCAGCGAAAGAAGGTGTCATCCTGCGCTATCTCGATGGGGCCACAGTCGGCGATGGCGGTCGCCTTGGGATGAAGGAGATCGATCCGCTCGATCCTGGCCTTGATCTCGATATTTCGGGGCATGGGGGTCTCCATTGGGGGCAAAAAAGAGTCCCAACCTATCACAAGCGTCACCCCGGGATAGCCTCCGCCGATGTCGGTTGGGGATCTCGTGATTTTCGTGACTTGCAGCACAACCCGTTGTCGAGGCACGAGAAATCAATCAGATTCACTAAAGTCCAGCGTGGATACCGCCGATACCTACTACCAAGATGGGGGTATTTTCAACCCCCTGCTACCACAAGGATTCGTTGTCATGACTCTCTCGTTGCGCGGCAAGTTGCTCGCGGCCAGCCTGGGGGTAGTGCTGCTGATGGCAGCCCTGCTCGGTATCGTCGCCTTCCACACCCTCAAATCACGCACTCTTGGCGCCATCCAGAGCGAGGCGGTCAACTACGGCCACGCCCACTCGGTGGCCATCGGCAACTGGTTGGCAGATCGTCGGCATGCGGTCAATGGCCTGACCGCGGTGATTGCCGACAATCCCGAGGCAACCCTGGTGCCACACCTGCTGCAGACCCGTACCTCCGGTGGCTTTGGCCTCACCTATTTTGGTTCGGTGCAGGGGGCCATGACTCGCCACGATCCCTCCCTCAACACCGCCAACTACGATCCCAGGGTGCGTCCCTGGTATCAGAATGCCACCAAGGCGGGCAAGCTCATCGTCACCGCGCCCTACGTCAGCGTGACCATGCAGCAGATGGTGGTGACCCTGGCCGAGCCGGTGAGCCATCAGGGTCAGGTGATCGGGGTGGCCGGTGCGGACCTCTCCCTGGATGACCTCATCGATGAGGTGCTGGCCATGAAGGTGCAAGGGGAGGGGTACGCCATGCTGCTCGACCGCTCCGGCCTGATCGTCGGTCACCCGCAGAAGGCGCTGGCCCTCAAGCAGGTGGCCGAGCTGGCCCCCGGCCTCACCGGGGCGACCCTGGATGGCTGGAGCCGGGACGGTGAGCTGCACGGCGCCACCATAGCGGGGCGCGACGTGCTGCTGTCGGTGCAGGGGGTGCCAGGCACCGACTGGCTGCTCGCCATGGTGATGTACAAGGATGTGCTGGAAGCGCCCTTCGCCAGTCTGCTGTGGCAGCTGGTGGGGCTGACTCTGGTGCTGCTGCTGGTGTTCAGCGCCCTGCTCATCGCCATCTTCAATTACCTGTTTGCCGATCTCGGCCGGGTGTCGAAGGCACTTGCCGACATCGCTCACGGCGAGGGGGATCTCACGGTGCAGATCGTGGCCCAAAGCAGGGACGAGGTGGGGCTGCTGGCCCAGAACTTCAACCTGTTCGTGGCCCGGTTGCACGGTATCGTCAGCCGGTTGCGGGACGTCACCGTCGAGCTGGCGGCCCAGTCCAGAACCCAGGCGGCGGGGGCAGAGGAGCGCAGCCAGCGAGTGCGCCAGCAGCAGGACGAGATCGTCATGGTGGCGACCGCGGTGACCGAGATGGCATCCGCCACTCAGGAGATCGCCGGCAACGCCGAGTTTGCCGCCACCACCTCGGGGGATGCGGTCAGGCTGGCCGTCGCCGGTCAGTCCCAGGTCGGTCAGAGCCAACGCAGCATCAGCGGCCTGGCAGGGGAGGTGGCTGATGCAAGCCAGACCATTCATGAGCTGGATGGACACGCCCATAAGATCAGCGGCATCCTGGCCACCATCAGCGGCATCGCCGAGCAGACCAATCTGCTGGCGCTGAACGCTGCCATCGAGGCGGCCCGGGCCGGTGAGCAGGGCCGCGGCTTTGCCGTGGTGGCGGACGAGGTGCGGGTGCTGTCGCGTCGTACTCACGACTCTACCGCCGAGATCCAGCAGATGATCGAGGCCCTGCAGCAGACCACCCGCCGCGCCGTGGGCGGCATGGAGACCAGTCGCCAGCTGGCAGGCACCAGCGTGGAGGATGCGGAGGCTGCCAACCAGAGTCTGGCGCGGATCAACGAGGCCATCGGTGCCATCAGCGACATGGCGACCCAGATAGCGGCGGCGGCGGAGGAGCAGACCTCGGTCACCGGCGAGATCAGCCGCAACACCGAGAACATCCGCCATGTCTCCCAGACGCTGGCAGAGCAGGCGAAAGTGGAGGCTGCTCAGGCCGCCGAGCTCAAGTCCCTGACCGAGCGGCTGGAGCAGGAGATAGGCCGCTTCCGGCTCTGATCCTCCCGACAAAAAAGGGCAGCCCGTGGGCTGCCCTTTTGCATTCTCGTGGGGTCAGGGGGTCTGCTTGACCCAGATCAGCCGGTCGGTGGCAAAACCCAGCCCCTTGGCCTTGGCGATCAACGCATCCACCTTCTCCTTTGGCGGGTTGGGGGAGCGGGAGAGGATCCACAGATAGTCATGGTTGTAGCTGGTCACCAGGGAGAGCTGGTAATCGGGGTCGAGGTCGATGACGTTGTAGCCGCCGTAGAAGGGGCCGAAGAAGCTCACCTTGAGCCGCGCCTCGTCAGGACTACCGACGAAGTAGGCTTTGCCCTCGGCCTCGCGCCAGCTGCCATCGCTCTGCAGGCCGCGGTTGAGCACCTTGACGCCGCCGTCGTCACGCAGGCTGTAGGTGGCGCTCACCCGCTCCAGCCCCCGCTCGAAGCTGTGGTCGAGACGGGCGATTTCGTACCAGGTGCCGAGGTAGCGATCGAGCTGGAAGCCGGTGACGGGGCGGATGCCGTCGGCGAGGCCGGTGCAGGCCGTCAGTAGCCAGGCGGTGAGCAGACAAAGCAGTGAACGCATGGGGGATCCCTCTCTTTTAGCCTTCGATGATGTGCAACTGGCCTTCCCGGAAGCGGGAGGCCTGATCCGTCGGCGTGCTGCCGAAGAAGCGCTTGTACTCCCGGCTGAACTGGGAGTTGCTCTCGTAGCCGACCCTGGCCGCCGCCGCCCCCGCCTTGATGCCGTCGTGCAGCATCATCATGCGCGCCTTGTGCAGGCGAAACGACTTGATGTATTGCAGGGGCGAGGTGGCGGTGACCGCCTTGAAGTGGTGGTGGAAGGCGGAGACGCTCATGTTCACCTCCCGGGCCAGCTCCTCCATGGTCAGGGTGTCGGCGTAGCGCGCCTCTATCATACGAAGCACCCGGGCTATCTGGCCCACATGGTTGTGACGATTGGCCAGCGCCTGCAGCGCCGGGCCGCCCCCCTCGTGCAGGGCGTAGAACAGCATCTCCCGCACCGTCTGCGGCCCCAGCACCCGGGCGTGGTGGGGCTTGTCCATCAGATCGATCAATCGCTCGGCGGCACAGAACATTTCTTCGGACAGGGGGACAGAGTGCACACCGCTCTTTTGCACAGCCGGGGCGGGCAGGGCATCCCCCAGTTCCAGCAGCAGTTCCTGCAGGGTGGCGACGTTGATCTCCAGGGAGAAGCCGATGAGGGGCTGCTCGGGGGAGGCGAAGCACTCGCACTCGCAGGGCAGCGGCAGTGTCATCAGCAGGTAGTGGCTGGGGTCGTAGCGAAACACCTGATCCGCCAGATAGCCCACCTTGTGTCCCTGCAGTATGACGATCATCCGGGGCTGGTAGAGCACAGGCGTGCGGCCGTGATACTCGGTGGTGTAGATAAGGTTCACCTGCTCAACCGGAGAAGCTGTGATGCCCGGGGTGGTGACGTGGCGGGCCAGCCTGGCGGCGAGATCGGCGTAACGGTTGGACATGGTCGCTCCGGGTGGATTCTGATGATTTGTAGAAATAGGCAAGCAATGTGCAGAATATTGCCTTGATGGTAGATGGTGTCTGTAGAAAAATGCAATCAACATTTTGCGGCCAGGCCGCCGGACTATCAGAAGAAGGCAATGTCGATGAACAACTTTACTCTCCATACCCCCACCAAGGTGCTGTTCGGCAAGGGCCAGGTGGCCCAGCTGCGCGGCCAGATCCCGGCCGACGCCCGTGTCCTCATCACCTATGGTGGCGGCAGCGTGGTGCGTAGCGGCCTGCTGGCGCAGATCCGCAGCGAACTGGCGGGCCTGACCCTGTTCGAGTTCGGCGGCATAGAGCCCAACCCGGCTTACGAGACCCTGATGGGGGCGGTCGAGCTGGCCCGTGCCGAGCAGATCGACTTCCTGCTCGCAGTCGGCGGTGGCTCCGTGCTCGATGGCACCAAGTTTATCGCCGCTGCCGCTCACTACGATCTGGCCAAAGAGCCCTGGCACATCCTCGAGACGGTCGGTGGCGAGGTGGCTTCCGCCATTCCCCTCGGCGCCGTGCTGACCCTGCCGGCCACCGGCTCCGAGATGAACATGGGGGCCGTCATCACCCGCAGGAGCAGCGGCGACAAGCAGCACTTCTTCTCCCCCTTCGTGATGCCGCGCTTCGCCGTGCTGGATCCCGTGCTCACCTATACACTGCCGGCCCGCCAGGTGGCGAACGGCGTGGTGGATGCCTTCATCCACACCCTGGAGCAGTACCTCACCTACCCGGTCAACGCCAAGGTGCAGGATCGCTTCGCCGAAGGCCTGCTGCTGACCCTGATCGAGGAGGGCCCCAAGGCGCTGGTGGAGCGGGAAAATTACGACATGCGCGCCAACATCATGTGGAGTGCCACCCTGGCGCTGAACGGCCTGATCGGGGCCGGTGTGCCCCAGGACTGGGCCACCCACATGCTGGGCCACGAGCTGACCGCCCTGCACGGCCTCGACCACGCCCAGACCCTGGCAGTGGTGCTGCCCGCCTTGCTCGATGCCAAGCGTGAGCAGAAACGCGCCAAGCTGCTGCAATACGCCGAGCGGGTCTGGGATCTGCGCAGCGGCAGCGAAGGGGAGCGCATCGACGGTGCCATCGCCGCCACCCGCGACTTCTTCGAGCGTATGGGGGTCAAGACCCGGCTGCGGGACTACGGTCTGGCCGACGCCAATATCGACACCCTGCTGGCCAAGCTCGAAGAGCACGGCATGACGGCGCTCGGGGAGCACGGCGACATCGACCTGGTGCAGAGCCGGCATATTTATGAAGCCGCCTGGTAAGAGGCTAGAGACCAGCTCCGGCCTTGTCCGGGGTTGAATCAGGGGGCCCGCTCCCGCCTTATGGCGGCGGCGCGGCCCCCGAGTCGTTACAAAACGGTTACTTTTTCCCCTTTCATCTCATCAGATGAGCCAACGGCATATTTCATAAGAACAAAAAAC
Source organism: Aeromonas media (assembly GCF_000819985.1). Lineage (GTDB taxonomy): Bacteria > Pseudomonadota > Gammaproteobacteria > Enterobacterales > Aeromonadaceae > Aeromonas > Aeromonas media. The sequence continues at coordinate 16,504 of NZ_CDBZ01000220.1, forward strand.
GCTAAGGTAGAGGCCCGGCAAAACATTTTTTTTGACTGGTTGGATCACTTTTTCCAGCGCATTTTGCTGGTATAAGCCACTAATTTGGTTTGTTTTTTTTAATCATGGTCCGGGATGGGCTGAATTCTGTACCCGCCCGCTCGGGGTCGTGGTTGTAATAAAACTCCAAAATTTGATACTAATCACCTTCGCGCCTGAAAAGCGGGGGCCTGACCATGACAGGAGGTTGAGGTAAAGCCTGCTGATTTTCATAACAAAGGGCCCGTGACCTGCACTTTGATCATGCCTTGTCCCCTCAGACATGAGAGACTGGGCAATGATTGTTTATTAACCATCAGGGAATAGTCATGCAGATTGGAATACCGAGAGAGAGTCTCGCCGGTGAGACCCGGGTCGCAGCGACCCCGGCCACCGTCGAGCAGCTGAAAAAGCTCGGCTTCGAGGTCGCCATCGAGGCCGGTGCCGGCCAGCTGGCCAGCTTCGATGATGCCGCCTTCGAGGCTGCCGGTGCCAGCGTGGTGCCGAGCGTCTGGCAAGCCGACCTTATCTTCAAGGTCAACGCGCCGACCGATGCCGAGATCGCACAAATTAAGGATGGTGCCACTCTGGTGAGCTTCATCTGGCCTGCCCAGAACCCCGAGCTGGTCAAGAAGCTGTCCGAGCGCAACATCAATGTGATGGCGATGGACATGGTGCCGCGGATCTCCCGTGCCCAGTCCCTCGACGCCCTCTCCTCCATGGCCAACATCGGTGGTTATCGCGCCGTGGTCGAAGCCGCCCACCAGTTCGGTCGCTTCTTCACCGGTCAGATCACCGCCGCCGGCAAAGTACCGCCCGCCAAGGTCTTGGTGATCGGTGCCGGTGTGGCCGGTCTGGCTGCCATCGGGACCGCCGGTTCCCTCGGCGCCATCGTGCGTGCATTCGACACCCGCCTGGAAGTTGCCGAGCAGATCGAGTCCATGGGTGGGGAATTCCTCAAGCTGGACTTCGGCGGCGAAGACGGCGCCTCCAGCGACGGTTATGCCAAGGTCATGTCCGATGAGTTCATCAAGGCCGAGATGGAGCTGTTTGCCCAGCAGGCCAAGGAAGTGGACATCATCATCACCACGGCCCTGATCCCCGGTCGCCCGGCGCCCAAGCTGATCACCAAGGAGATGGTCGACAGCATGAAGCCGGGTTCCGTCATCGTGGATCTGGCTGCCGCCACCGGCGGAAACTGTGAATATACCAAGCCGACCGAGCTGTTCGTGACCCCGAACGGTGTCAAGGTGATAGGTTACACCGATCTGCCTGGCCGTCTGCCCGCCCAATCCTCCCAGCTCTACGGTACCAACCTGGTCAACCTGATGAAGCTGATGTGCAAGGAGAAGGACGGCAACGTCGCCATCGACTTCGAAGACGTGGTACAGCGCAACATGACGGTGATCCAGGCCGGTGAAGTGACCTTCCCGCCCCCCGCCATCGCCGTGTCCGCCGCGCCGCAGAAGCCGGCCGCCGCCAAACCGGCAGCGAAGAAGGAAGAAGCCAAGCCCTCCAACAAGAAGTTCGTGTTCGGTGCCCTCGGCATCGCCGCCTTCGGTTGGGTAGCCGCGGTGGCACCTGCCGCCTTCCTCTCCCACTTCACCGTCTTCATCCTGGCCTGTGTGGTCGGTTACTACGTGGTGTGGAACGTCTCTCACGCCCTGCACACGCCGCTGATGTCGGTCACCAATGCCATCTCCGGCATTATCGTGGTCGGTGCCCTGCTGCAGATTGGGCAAGGGTCGACCCTGGTCACCGTATTGGCCTTTATCGCCGTGCTGATTGCCAGTATCAACATCTTCGGTGGCTTCACCGTCACTCAGCGCATGCTGAAGATGTTCCGTAAGGATTAAGGGGGTTTAACGTGTCTCAAGGACTGGTAACAGCATCCTATATCGTTGCCGCCGTGCTCTTCATCCTCAGTCTCGCGGGACTGTCGAAGCAAGAAACGGCCAAGCATGGCAACCTGTTCGGTATCGCGGGGATGGCCATCGCCCTGCTCGCGACCGTGTTCAACCCGGAAACCAGTGGTGTGCACTGGATCATCCTGGCCATGGTCATCGGTGGCGCCATCGGCGTGCGCCTGGCGCTCAAGGTCGAGATGACCGAGATGCCCGAGCTGGTGGCCGTGCTGCACAGCTTCGTGGGCATGGCGGCGGTGCTGGTCGGCTTCAACAGCTTCATCGACTTGCACCCCTCCGCACCGGCTGAGGTCGTCGTCTCCGTCGGCTCCAACCTGGATGCGACCCTGGCTGCGGCCCGGGCGGCGTTCGAGCAGGCGGCCAGCGTCGCCCAGGTCGAGCACCTGTCCGGCGCCATGTTGAACATCCACCTGGTGGAAGTCTTCCTGGGCGTCTTCATCGGTGCCGTGACCTTTACCGGTTCCGTGGTGGCGTTCGGCAAGCTGCGTGGCCTGATCTCTTCCAAGCCGCTGCAACTGCCGCACCGCCACAAGCTGAACCTGCTGGCTGTGGTCGTGTCGCTGGCGCTGATGATCCACTTCGTCAACGCCGGTGGCTCTACCTTCGCCCTGCTGCTGATGACTCTGATCGCCTTCGCCTTCGGTTGGCATCTGGTCGCCTCCATCGGCGGCGCCGACATGCCGGTGGTGGTCTCCATGCTGAACTCCTACTCCGGTTGGGCGGCAGCGGCGGCGGGCTTCATGCTCTCCAACGACCTGCTGATCGTGGTGGGTGCTCTGGTGGGTTCCTCCGGTGCCATCCTCTCTTACATCATGTGTAAAGCGATGAACCGCTCCTTCATCTCCGTCATCGCCGGTGGCTTCGGCTCCGACGGTGTGGCCTCCACGGCCGATCAGGAGATGGGCGAGTACCGCGAGACCAACGCCGAAGACGTGGCCGACATGCTGAAGAACGCCAGCTCCGTCATCATCACCCCGGGCTACGGCATGGCGGTGGCGCAGGCCCAGTACCCGGTTGCCGAGATCACCCACAAGCTGCGCGAGCGCGGCGTCAAGGTGCGCTTCGGTATCCACCCGGTGGCCGGTCGTCTGCCTGGTCACATGAACGTGCTGCTGGCGGAAGCCAAGGTCCCCTACGACATCGTGCTGGAAATGGACGAGATCAACGAGGACTTCAGCGATACCGACGTGGTGCTGGTGATTGGTGCGAACGACACCGTCAACCCGGCCGCCATGGAAGATCCGGGCAGTCCCATCGCCGGCATGCCGGTGCTGGAAGTGTGGAAGGCGCAGAACGTCATCGGCTTCAAGCGCTCCATGAACACTGGCTACGCCGGTGTCCAGAACCCGCTGTTCTTCAAGGAGAACACTCAGATGCTGTTTGGCGATGCCAAGGCCAGCGTCGAGGCCATCCTGAAGGCGCTCTAAGCGTCGATGGGATGAGACAAGAGGAGGCTTCGGCCTCCTTTTTTATTGCCCGCTTTTCACGGAGTAGGGCAAGACATTGATGGCAAAGGGCCTTGGCAGGATGGGGGGATCCGTTGCCGGCGGCAGGGCAGCAATCCGGTGACGTTACCCCCGCTGGAAGGCATAATGGCGGCAAAAGGCGAGGGGGCTCAATTTTATTTGAGGCTCGCGCCACTAGAATCAAATAAAGTGACATGGACGGGGTGGCCCGGCGGGCGGCCCTCCAGATAGCACCCATACCCCTATACGATGCCTGCGGCACAGTGAACCAGAGAAACCACAGATGAAAGCACAATGGACCGACTTTATTACTCTGCTCAAGCGTGAAGTGGTGCCGGCCCTGGGCTGCACCGAACCCATGTCGGTGGCGCTGGCCGCCGCCAACTGCCGCAAGCTGCTGGGGCAGGATCCGACCCGTATCAGCGTCTGGGTCAGCGGCAACCTGTTCAAGAACGGCATGGGGGTCGGGGTGCCCGGCACCGGCATGATTGGCCTGCCGGTCGCCGCCGCCGTCGGCATCACCGGGGGCAACCCGGATGCGGGTCTGGAGGTGCTCAAAACGCTCACCCCGCAGCAGGTGGAGGCTGCCAAGGCGCTGTTGCCCATCATCAAAGTGGATGTGAAGGACGTGCCTGACGTGCTCTACGCCGAGGTGCTGGCCGAGGCCGACGGCCACAGCGCCCGGGTGGTGATCTGCACGGATCACACCCGCATCGTACTGCTGGAAAAGGATGGCGAGGTGCTGATGGAGCAGGACAGTGCCCCCGGGGTGCAGATCCAGCCCGCGAAATCCGACAAGCCCGCCATGACGCTGCGGGAGATCGTGGCGTTTGCCCTTGAGGTGCCGCTGACCGAGATCGCGTTCATCCGCGAGGCGGCCAGCATGAACCAGGCGCTGGCGGATGAGGGCCTGCAGGGCTATGGCCTGCGCATCGGCAAGATCCTCACCGAACAGGTGGAGCGCAAGCTGCTCTCGGACGATCTGATGACCCTGGCCATGCGGTTGTCCTCCGCCGCCTCCGATGCGCGCATGGACGGTGCCATGCTGCCCGCCATGTCCAACTCGGGCTCGGGCAACCAGGGCATAGCCGCCACCATGCCGGTGGTGGCCGCCGCCCGCTTCCTCAAGGCCGACGACGAACAGCTGGCCCGGGCACTGGTGATGAGCCACCTGGTGGCTATCTACATCAAGGCCTACCAGAACAAGCTGTCGGCCCTGTGCGCTGCCAGCACAGCCGCCATGGGCTCGGGGGCCGCCATCACCTGGCTGCTGGGAGGCCAGTTCGAGCAGATCAGCCACTGCATCAACAACATGATTGGTGACGTCTCCGGCATCATCTGCGACGGTGCCGGCAGCGCCTGCTCTATGAAGGTGTCCACTTCCACCTCGGCGGCGGTCAAGTCGTCGCTGATGGCCATCAACAACCTGCACGTGCCCCAGAGCGAGGGTATCGTCTCCGATGACGTGGACCAGACCATAGCGAACCTGGGCCGGCTCTCGAAACAGGGGATGCTGGATACCGACATAGAGATCATCAACATCATGCGGGCCAAGCAACAGGGCAAGGCCGGATGATGAGGGGGGCGGCACTGGCCGCCCCCGGTTTTTACAGATATTGACGTCACCCCGAACGGGGGGCGTGCCGCCACGATGCGGCCAGTTTCGGGGCGAGGCGCAGGGTGCGCCCGTCCATCCATCTCGGGCCTCGCCCGTTTATTTTTGGGGAATATCATGACTCTTAGCGTTATCGGTAATCTGGCCATCCTGGTCATGTTGCTGCTGTTTCTCTACCGCTTGCAGCAGACCCACGTCAGCTTCACCCGTCGCGTCTTCTCGGGGCTCGGGCTCGGGGTCCTGTTCGGCTGGGCCTTGCAACTGCTGTACGGTGTCGGCTCCGAGGTGCTGGTCCAGACCGGCGACTACCTGGATCTGGTCGGTAGCGGTTACGTGAAACTGCTGCAGATGATCATCATCCCGCTCATCATGGTCTCCATCATAGGCGCCATTCTCAAGCTCTCCGGCGGCAGCGCCCTCGGCAAGATCAGCGCCCTGACCATAGGGGTGCTGATCTTCACCACCATGATCGCCGCCGGGGCGGGCATACTGATGTCCAACCTGTTCGGTCTGAGTGCCGAGGGGCTCACCGCTGGCGCCGCCGAGACGGCCCGTGGTGCGGCCCTGCAGACCAGCCTCGGCAGCGTCGAGAGCATGTCCCTCGCCAAGATGGTGCTGGAGTTCATCCCGGCCAACCCCTTCCTCGACATGACGGGTTCACGCAAGACCTCCACCATAGCCGTGGTGATCTTCTCCATCTTCATCGGCCTCTCTGCCACCGGCATCGCCCGCAAGCAGCCCGAGATCTTTGCCAGCTTCGAGCGCTTCATGCAGGTCGCCCACGCCATCGTCATGCGGATGGTGACCCTGGTGCTGCGCCTCACTCCTTATGGCGTGCTGGCGCTGATGGCCAAGGTGGTGTCCGGCTCCAACTACGCGGACATCATCAACCTGCTGAACTTTGTGCTGGCCTCTTACGGTGCCATCGCCATCATGTTCCTGGTGCATCTGCTGCTGGTGAGCCTGGTGGGCATCAACCCGCTGCGCTTCCTGAAGAAGATCATGCCGGTGCTGGCCTTCGCCTTCACCTCACGCACCAGTGCGGGCTCCATCCCCATGAACGTGCAGACCCAGACCCGGGCCCTCGGCATCCCGGCGGGCATCGCCAACTTCGCCGCCTCCTTCGGCGCCACCATAGGCCAGAACGGCTGTGCCGGCATCTACCCGGCCATGCTGGCGGTGATGATAGCCCCGACCGTGGGGGTCAATCCCCTGGATCCCGGCTTCATCATGACGCTCATCGCCATCATCACCGTCAGCTCCTTCGGGGTGGCCGGTGTGGGGGGCGGCGCCACCTTCGCGGCACTGATCGTGCTCTCCGCCCTGGACTTCCCGGTGGCCCTGGCGGGGCTGCTCATCTCCATCGAGCCCCTCATCGACATGGGCCGCACCGCCCTCAACGTCTCCGGCTCTATCACGGCTGGCACCCTCACCAGCCGGCTGATGGGACAGACCGACATGGCCGTCTTCAACGGCGATGCCGAGGTAAGCTTGGACGGGGAAGAGTCCGCGGTCTGACCGGGCCTCATCTTCTGATTTGTGTATGAAAAGGGGAGGCGAAGCCTCCCCTGTCGTGACTGGAGTCAAGCTATGCGTATTGTGATCATCGGTGGCGAAGCCGCCGGCATGAGTGCGGCGGCCAAGGCGCGCCGTCTGGCCAGGGACGCCGAGATTGTGGTGTATGAAGCCTCAGAGGTGATCTCCTTCGGCGCCTGTGGTCTGCCCTACTTCGTGGGGGACGATTTCCAGGAACCGCGCTACATGGCCGAATTTACCCCGGAGCAATTCGCCGCCAAGGGGATAGAGGTGAAGATTGGCCACAGGGTGCTGAGCGTCGATGCGGCCGCCCAGACCCTGGTCGTCGAGCACAAGGGCGACAGCTTTACCGATCGCTACGATCGGCTGATGATCGCCACCGGTGCCCGCGAACAGATGCCCCCCATCCCCGGCCTGCAGCAGCAGGGGGTGTTCGGCCTGCGCCGCATGAGCGATGGGTTGGCGCTCAAAACTGCTGTGCAGGATCCGCGCAGCAAGAAGGCGGTGGTGATCGGCTCCGGTTTTATCGGGCTGGAAGTGGTCGAGGCCCTGGTCCATCAGGGCAAGGAGGTACGCCTCATCGAGCTGGCCGAGCGGGTCATCCCTGAGGCGTTCGACAGCGAGATCACCCAGCACATCGAGACCGAACTGCGGGAGCAGGGGGTCTCCCTTCATCTCGGCGAGCGGGTCCAGGCCTTGTTGGGGGAGGGCCGGGTCAGCGGCGTGCGCACCGACCAGGGGGAGTACGAGGCCGATATCGTCGTGGTCTGCACCGGGGTCAGGCCCAACACCGAGTTCCTGGCCGACAGCGGCATATCTCGGCTCGGCAACGGCGCCATCAAGGTCGACCGTCAGGGGCGCAGCTCGCTGGCCAATGTCTGGGCGGCGGGGGATTGCGCCAGCGTCTGGCACAGCGTCAAGAAACAGCAGGTCTATGTGCCGCTCGCCACCATAGCCAACAAGCTGGGGCGCATGGTGGGAGAGAACCTGGCGGGGGCCGAACAGGAATTCCCGGGCACGCTGGGCTCGGCGGCACTCAAGGTGTTGGGGCTGGAGGCAGGCCGCACCGGTCTTTCCGAGCAGGAAGCCAAAGCGATGGGCATCGACTATCGCACCGTGGTGATCAAGGACAAGTGCCACACCAACTACTGCCCGGGTCAGTCCGACATCCACGTCAAGCTGGTCTATGAGGCGGGCAGCAAGCGGCTGCTGGGGGGCCAGATTCTGGGTCGCAAGGGGGCTGTCCACCGCATAGATGCGCTGGCGGTCGCCATCACCATGGGGGTGACCACGGATCAGCTCGGCATGCTGGACTTTGCCTACGCACCGCCCTTCTCCCGCACCTGGGACGTGCTCAACGTAGCGGGCAACGTGGCCAAGTAGCTGGGCAGTCATGGCGGCGCTTGCCTATGCGCTCTTTTTCCATGCTTGGGATGCACTCAACGTGGCGGGCAACGTCGCCAAGTAGCTGAATGAAGATGACGGCGCATACAGGGCGCCGCCATGGGGGTCGCACTCTGCAGGGAAATTGCAGCCATAAAAAAACCGATGCCTTGGCATCGGTTTTTTGTCCCCGTCATGCTCAGCCGCGGCCGAGGCGATTGTCCGGGTAGTTCTTGGCCAGCACTTCGCGGGCGTGGCGGGCCAGGGTCGGCATCTTCAGGGTATCGTAGGCGTTGACCATGATCTCCAGTGCCTTCTCTGTCTCCACTGTGTCGGGATAGGTCTCGACTACCAGCTTGGCGCGGTTGGCGGCGGCGATCAGGGCATCACGCTTCACGTAATACTCGGCCACCCCCAGATCGTAGCGGGCGAGGCGGGTCTTCAGACCGACCATGCGGGCACGTGCATCGGCCGCATACTGGCTGTTCGGGTAGTTCTGCAACAGGGTCTTGAAGTCCTGGAAGGCCTGACGGGCGTAGGAAGGATCCTTGTCGTCCCGATCGATGCCCAGAAAGTCCTGGAAGAAGTTGTAATCCGCCGCCATGTTGGTCAGGCCGCGCATGTAGAACACGTAATCGATGTTTTTATGCGCCGGGTTGAGGCGGATGAAGCGGTCGATATTGGCGATCGCCTGGGCGGTATCATCCTGCTTGTAGTAGGCGTAGATGAGATCGAGCTGCACCTGACTTGAGTAGGCACCGAACGGATAACGAGAGTCCAGGGCTTCCAGCAATTCGATGGCATTCAGGTAGTTGCCTGTGTCCAGTTTGAGACGGGCTTTCTGGTACAGGACTTCCGGCGGTTCGTCGGGAACCTTGGGTTTGGTGCTGGAACAGCCAGTGATCAGCGTAGCGACCAAGGCGAGCGACATCAGCAGGCGAGACTTCTTTCCCATCAACAACATCCGGTCCATTTCCACGAAATTGGCAAAGTATCCGTTATGCTTGGCTAAAAGAAAAGCTAGAATACCCGGATTATTTCGAATTGATACCCCCGCTCAAGAGACCATACATGAGCCAGCATATTGAACTGACAGGCGAATTTCAGGATCACCAATTCGGGCAGCGACTCGACCAGGCCCTGGCCGAATTGTTTCCAGACTACTCCCGCACCCGCATCAAGGAGTGGATTTTACAGGACAGAGTGACCCTGGATGGTCAGGTTGCCAATACCCCGCGCGAGAAAGTGGTGGCCGGGCAGCAGGTACATGTAGATGTCGAGTTGGAAGATGATACCCGCTGGGATGCCCAGAACATCGACCTCAACATCGTCTATGAAGATGAACACATTCTGGTGATCGACAAGCCGGCCGGTCTGGTGGTTCACCCGGGCGCCGGTACGCCGGACGGCACCATACTGAACGCCCTGCTGCACCGCTACCCCGGCATCGCCGAGGTACCCCGTGCCGGCATAGTGCACCGTCTGGATAAAGACACCACTGGCCTGATGGTGGTTGCCAAGACGATCCCGGCCCAGACCCATCTGGTGGAGGCGCTGCAGGCGCGTCAGATCACCCGTGAATACGAGGCCGTCGCCATAGGTCACATGACCGCTGGCGGCACTGTGGATGCCCCCATCGGTCGTCACCCGACCCAGCGTACCCACATGGCTGTGGTGCCGAATGGCCGTCCTTCCGTGACTCACTACCGGGTACACGAGAAGTTCCGTGGCCACACCCGTCTGCGTCTGCGTCTGGAAACCGGTCGTACCCACCAGATCCGTGTCCACATGGCGCATATCAAGCATCCGCTGGTGGGTGATCCCGCTTACGGTGGCCGTCTGCGCCTGCTGCGCAATGCGACCCCTGAGCTGACCCAGGCCCTGCGCAATTTCAACCGCCAGGCGCTGCACGCCACCATGCTGAAGCTGGCTCACCCCATCACCGGCGAAGTCATGGAGTGGCACTCTGCCACGCCGCAAGACATGCTGGACCTGATGGAAGTGCTGCGTGCCGATACGCTCGCCAACCCGGACGATTTAGTCTGGAGTTGATGCCAGGTCGGTACCGATGAGAGTGCTGCGTACAGTTATCACCCTGGCCAACCCGGACGATTTGGTCTGGAGTTGATGCAATAGGGCCTGCGTCGGTTTCTGCCGTCGTCTGGTCCGAAGAGATGACAAACGGGGTTCCCTTTCAGGAGCCCCGTTTTTATATCCGTGAATGGAAGGAGTCACAGATGAACTGGATTGAACCCGACTGGCCCGCTCCTGGCAATGTCAGGGCCCTGTCGACCACCCGGGATGGTGGCCTGAGCGAAGGGGTCTTCGCCGGTCTCAACCTGGGGGCCCATGTGTGGGACGAGCCTGCACGGGTCGAGGCCAACCGCGCCCGCCTGCAGCAGGCGGCGCAGATCCCCGGGCCCCTCAACTGGCTCAATCAGGTACACGGTACTGCCGTCCACTCCGTCAGTGACCAGTACGATGTTGCGCCGGATGCCGATGCGGCCTGCGCCCACGAGGCCGGGCAGGCCTGCATAGTGATGACAGCCGACTGCCTGCCGGTGCTGTTCTGCGATCGGGCCGGCACTGTGGTGGCTGCCGCTCATGCCGGCTGGCGTGGGCTGAAGGAGGGGGTACTGGAAGCCAGTATCGCCGCCATGGGCTGCGAACCGGGGGAGATCCTGGCCTGGCTCGGTCCCGCCATCGGCCCCACGGCCTTTGAAGTGGGGGGCGAGGTGCGCGATGCCTTTATGGCGGAACAGTCGGAAGCGGCTACGGCCTTCGTCCCTTCGTCCAATGAGGGGAAATGGTTGGCAGACATCTACCTGCTGGCCCGGCTGCGGCTGGCAAGAGCGGGCGTCACCGCCGTCTATGGCGGTGAATACTGCACCTTTAGCGACGGCGAGCAGTTCTACTCTTATCGTCGCAACGGTCAGACTGGCCGCATGGCCTCGATTATCTGGTTGGCTGAGTAAGTGTCTGGGGACGTTCCCCCATACAGAGAGCAGTTCTACTGCCCATGTCGTCGCGACGGCCAGACCGGCCGCATGGCCTCCATCATCTGGCTGGCGCCTTGACGAATCTCCCGCCCTGCATCTGGCAAGGGCGGGGATCCTGCCAGCGCCCTCGCTGCAGAAAAAATAACCAGGCTCGCCCCTTGAAATAGCCCGCACGGGCCTCATCTTTCATCTCAGAAAGTTATGTTGTTTGCCGCGCAAGCGGCGTGTCTGTTTCAAAGGGGGAGTGCAATGCGCCTCGATCGCCTGACCAGCAAATTCCAAGTCGCTATTTCCGATGCCCAGTCTCTCGCACTGGGTCGTGACCACCAATTCATCGAACCCGTCCATCTGATGACAGCCCTGCTCAATCAGGATGGCGGCTCCATCCGTCCGCTGCTGACCCTGACTGGGATGGACATCAACACCCTGCGCTCCCGTCTCGGCGAGGAGCTCGACCGCCTGCCCAAGGTGAGCGGCGTCGAGGGGGATGTGCAACTTTCCAACGGCCTCGGTCGCCTGCTCAATATTTGCGACAAGCTGGCCCAGCAGCGCAAGGATCAGTTCATCTCGTCCGAGCTGTTCGTGTTGGCGGCCCTCGACGAGAAGGGCAACCTGGGGGAGCTGCTGCGTGCCCAGGGCCTGACCAAGGAAAAACTCGAGCAGGCCATCGACAAGGTGCGTGGCGGCAAGAAGATCGATGATGCCAACGCCGAGGAGAACCGCCAGGCGCTGGAGAAGTACACCATCGATCTGACCGAGCGGGCCGAACTCGGCAAACTCGACCCGGTGATCGGCCGGGATGAAGAGATCCGCCGTACCATCCAGGTGCTGCAACGCCGCACCAAGAATAACCCGGTGCTGATCGGCGCCCCCGGCGTCGGCAAGACCGCCATCGTCGAGGGGCTGGCCCAGCGCATCATCAACGGTGAGGTGCCGGAAGGGCTCAAGAACAAGCGGGTGCTCTCTCTGGACATGGGGGCCCTGGTGGCCGGTGCCAAGTATCGCGGCGAGTTCGAGGAGCGGCTCAAGGCGGTGCTGAGCGATCTGGCCAAGGAGGAGGGCAACGTCATCCTCTTCGTGGACGAGCTGCACACCATGGTCGGCGCCGGCAAGGGCGAGGGGGCCATGGATGCGGGCAACATGCTCAAACCCGCCCTGGCGCGGGGTGAGCTGCACTGCGTCGGCGCCACCACGCTCGATGAATATCGGCAGTATGTGGAGAAGGATGCCGCCCTGGAGCGCCGCTTCCAGAAAGTGCTGGTGGAGGAGCCCTCGGTGGAGGATACCATCGCCATCCTGCGCGGCCTGAAGGAGCGCTATGAGTTGCACCACCATGTGCAGATCACAGACCCGGCGATTGTGGCGGCGGCCCAGCTGTCCCACCGCTACATCGCGGATCGCCAGCTGCCTGACAAGGCCATCGACCTCATCGACGAGGCGGCGGCCAGCATACGCTTGCAGATCGACTCCAAGCCGGAATCCCTGGACCGCCTTGAGCGGCGCATCATCCAGCTCAAGCTGGAGCAGCAGGCGCTGATGAAGGAGGATGACGACGCCAGCCGCAAGCGCCTCGATCTGCTCAATCACGAGCTGGCCGAGAAGGAGCGGGAATACAACGAGCTGGAAGAGGTGTGGAAGGCCGAGAAAGCCGCCCTTGCTGGTACCCAGCACATCAAGGCAGCGCTGGAGCAGGCCCGCCAGGATCTCGAGGTGGCCCGCCGTGCCGGGGATCTCGGTCGCATGTCCGAGCTGCAATATGGCCGCATCCCCGAGCTGGAGAAACAGCTGGATCTCGCCACCCAGGCGGAGATGCAGGAGACCAGCCTGCTGCGCAACCGGGTCACCGACGTGGAGATCGCAGACGTCTTGGCGCGCTGGACCGGCATTCCGGTGGCGCGGATGCTGGAAGGGGAGCGCGACAAGCTGCTGCGGATGGAAGATCAGCTGCACAGCCGGGTGATCGGCCAGGAAGAGGCGGTGGACGCCGTCTCCAATGCCATCCGCCGCTCCCGGGCCGGGTTGTCCGATCCGAACCGCCCCATCGGCTCCTTCCTGTTCCTGGGGCCCACCGGGGTGGGCAAGACAGAGCTGTGCAAGGCGTTGGCGGAGTTCCTGTTCGATACCCAGGACGCCATGGTGCGGATCGACATGTCCGAGTTCATGGAGAAGCACAGCGTGGCTCGTCTGGTGGGGGCGCCTCCGGGATACGTGGGCTACGAGGAGGGGGGTTATCTCACCGAGGCGGTACGCCGTCGCCCCTACTCGGTGATCCTGCTGGACGAGGTTGAGAAGGCGCACCCGGATGTGTTCAACATACTGCTGCAGGTGCTGGACGATGGCCGCCTGACCGATGGTCAGGGCCGCACCGTCGATTTTCGCAACACGGTCGTCATCATGACCTCCAACCTCGGCTCGGATCTGATCCAGGAGCACTACGCCGAGAAGGACTACGAGGAGATGAAGGCTCTGTTGATGGAGTTGCTGACCCGCAGTTTCCGGCCGGAGTTCATCAACCGGATCGACGAGACTGTGGTGTTCCACCCGCTGGGCGAGGATCACATCAAGTCCATCGCCCGCATCCAGCTCAAGAGCCTGATGGGCCGTCTGGAGTCCCAGGGCTTCGAGGTGGAGGTGAGCGAGGAGCTGCTGACCAAGCTGGTCCACGCCGGTTTCGACCCTGTCTACGGGGCGCGCCCCCTCAAGCGGGCCATTCAGCAGAAGGTGGAGAACCCGCTGGCCCAGGCCCTGCTCAGCGGTCGGGTCATCCCCGGCAAGAAGCTGCTGCTGGGAGCCGACAGCAACGGCCTGACCATGACCCAGTAACCGATCTCGTGTCGGTGCCCACAACGCCAGCCCTCGGGCTGGCGTTGTCATATCTGGTGGCGGTGATTCGGAGGCAAAAAAAACGGCAATCCGAAGATTGCCGGGAGGAATGTATTCGATGCGACCTGGCGTGGGTTGAGCGGGTCGCAGGGGCAAGCCCCGGTTTCGCAGCGGATCATCAGGGATGACTACGCGGCTTACAGCCTGTCCGGACTGCGCTCTTTCAGTCCGCATGGCCACACACCTTCTGCATCCGGCATGGGTTGCCGGATGCCATCAATCTGCTTACAGCATGCCCGGAATGGCAGCCTTCATGTCGGATGGCCAGACACCGACTTGTACCTGCCCGATATGCTCTTTTTGCAGCAACAGCATGGCCAGACGGGATTGACCGATGCCGCCGCCTATGGTCTGCGGCATGCGCGCGGCCAGCAGATCCTGGTGCCAGTCATACTGCAGGCGATCCTCGTCACCTGTGATAGCCAGCTGGCGGCGCAGCGCCTCGGCGTCCACCCGGATCCCCATGGAGGAGATCTCGAAGCTGTCTTCCAGCACCGGGTTCCACACCAGGATGTCGCCGTTCAGACCCGCCAGCCCCAGTTCGCTCTCGCTGCTCCAGTCGTCGTAGTCCGGGGCGCGCACGTCGTGGCGTTCGCCGTGGGAGAGGGCACCGCCGATGCCGATGAGGAAGACAGCCCCCAGCTCCTTGGCGATGGCGCGCTCGCGTCCCTTGGCATCGAGATCCGGGTAGCGGGTCAGCAGCTCTTCGCTGTGCAGGAACTGGATCTCGGTCGGCAGGAAGGGGGTCAGCGCGTGTTCGGCGCAGACTGCACGCTCGGTGGCCTTGATGGCGGCCCAGATGCCGCGCACGGTTTCCTGCAGGTAGGCCAGATCGCGGCGCTCGCTCGGCATCACCTTCTCCCAGTCCCACTGATCCACGTAGACGGAGTGGATGGGGGTCAGCCTGTCTTCGTCCGGACGCAGCGCCTTCATGTGGGTGTAGATGCCTTCGCCCGGGCCGAAACCGAAGCGACCGAGGGTCTGGCGCTTCCATTTGGCCAGCGAATGCACCACTTCGTAGCTGTGCTCAGGCAGGGTCTTCACCTTGACCTGCACTGCATTCTCGTGGCCAGAGAGGTTGTCTTGAGTGCCATCACCGACCCTGCTCAGGATGGGGGCTTGCACCTCCATCAGACCCAGCTGCTGGGCGAGTTGGCGGGAGAACATCTCTTTGACGAAGCTGATCTGTTGCTGGCTGCGAATGTAGTGCTGTTTCATGCTGAATACCTGTCTTGAACCCGTTGGATGTGAAGATTCTTCAACAGATTGCCAACTAAATTCAATATTTGATAATAGAAATAGGCTTTGTGTATTTTTTTGTTCAAAATATCAGGGTTGTTACTGAGATATCATCAACGGGAGTGCGAAAAAGTGTCGGAAAATTATCGGATCGATAATCTCGATCAGGCCATCCTCACCGCCCTGATGGAGAATGCGCGCATTCCCTATGCCGAGCTTGCCAAACAACTGGCGGTCAGCCCGGGCACCATCCATGTGCGGGTGGAGAAGATGAAGCAGGCGGGCATCATCGAGGGGACGCGGGTGCAGGTGAACCCCAAGAAGCTGGGTTACGATGTCTGCTGCTTTATCGGGATCAATCTCAAGAGCGCCAAGGATTACCCCTCGGCCCTGGCCAAGCTGCAGGCGCTGGACGAAGTGGTGGAGGCCTACTACACCACGGGTCACTACAGCATCTTCATGAAGGTGATGACCCGCTCCATCGACGAGTTGCAGACGGTGCTGATCCACAAGATCCAGACCATAGACGAGATCCAGTCCACCGAGACGTTGATTTCACTGCAAAATCCCATCCTGCGGGACGTGAAGCCCTGAGTAGCGCCTTCCACAAGGGCCCCTGATTTTGCTGTAGCTTCTGATATGGAGCGATGTGAAGCCCTGTTCTCGCCGCCGGCTCCGGCATGGCGGGCTCAGGGCTCGAGGTAGGGGATGCCGTACTTGTCGTAGAGGGCCTTGAGACGGCCGTCGCGCTTCATGTGCAGCAGCTCTGCATCATAGGCTGCCATCAGCGCCGGGGTGTCGGCATCGGCCCGGGCCTTGCACCACACATGGTAGTAGGGGCTGCTCTTGAGCGGCTTGGGCAGGTAGTCGAGCTTGCCCTCAAGCCCCTCTTCCCTTATCTGGGCGAAGGCGGTGACCAGAGACATGGGGACCACATCGATGCGCCCGGCGATCAGCTTGCGCAGTTGCAGCTGGTTGATGGGGATCACCTGGAAGCGATAGGCCGGATCGGCCATGGCTGCCGTCAGTTCCGGGGTGTAGGAGAAGTCTTTGGTGACGCCGATGCGCCAGGGCTTTAGATCGGCCAGGGTGCGGTAGCGGATCTTCCCCAGGTCATCCTTGCGCACGAAGAAGTGCCAGCTGTGGCGGATATGGGCCTGTTCGGGGTAGAGCAGGTAGGACTCCCGCTCCGGCTTGTAGGAGTGGCTCAACAGCAGGTCATAGACGCCGCCCTCGGCATTGCGGGTGAGCCTGGCGCCGGAGTCGAGTAGCTCTATCCTGATGGGGACCTTGAGGCCGCCGAAGATGGTGGTGACCAGATCCACATCCAGGCCCCGTGGCTGGCCGCTGTGATCCAGCCATTTCAGAGGGGGTTCCAGGATGCCGCCAATGACCAGCTCTCTGGCCGACAGCCAGCAGGGCAGCAGCAAGCAGAGCACGAGCAAGCTTCGCAAATCACATCTCCTGAACACTCGGGGCGGGTTCACGATCCACGGGGTATAGTGACCGGCAGATATCTCACTAGAGACGACCCCGGATGGCAAACCCTGAAATAGAAAGTGAACTGGATGGCATCGACAGGCTTTCTGTCTGTCTCTATCGTCTCTGACTGAGTCTGACAGCTTTGCTGCTGTTGTGTCGAGGGGCAGGTGTGCTGGGGTGGCTGGTGCCGTTGTCGCCGTCTCAGTGGCTGACCATGCTGGTGGTGGCGAGCGGTCTGTGTGGATTCTGTCTGCACCTATATGACAAGCGGGTGCGGTTTTTACTGCAGGGGCTGGCTTGGGGCGGGTTGATGCTGGCCGCCAGTGGTGCCCCCGCCATCCTGGTGCTGGGGGCGGCCCTGGCCACCCTTAGTGGCCTGGCGTTCAAGGAACAATTCTGTTTCGCCATCCCGGGCATCAGGCTTCTGCCACTGTTGTTGCCCTTGCTGTGGTTGCTGGAGTGGACCCGCGTTGCCTGGGCTGCGGCCCTGGTTGCCCTGGCGAGCGGCCTGCTGCTCGGCCTGCTCAGTCTGGCCAAGTGGCGCATGCCGCTGCATTTCGATATCGGCGATCGGGGACGCTACCAGCTCTAGGTGGCCTGACACTGCTTCATCTGCGCGTTGAGGGCCTGCATCACCTGCCGGCGGTTGATGATGCCGACCACCTTGTCCCCTTCCCGCACCGGATAGATCTTGGGCTTGGCCCCGGTCATCTGGCGGGCCAGATCCAGGATGCTGTCGTCCGGGCTGACGAACAGCGGGGTACGGCTCATCAGATCCTCCACCCGGGTACGGCTGTCGCAGTGGTAGCTGCCGGTGAGCAGACTCGGGATGCAGTCCTGCTCGGAGAGAAATCCGATCAGTCGTTTCTGGTCGTCCAGCACCGGCAGGCCGCTCGAGTCTGCCTGATGGAGCCTGTCGAGTGCCTCGGCCAGGCCGAGTTGCGGGCTGAGGGAGTGGGTCAGGCGGCTCATGTGATCGCGGATCTGCAGCATGTGTGTGGCTCCAAAAGGGTTAAAGTGGTGTCACTATGTCCGCTGGACGGTGCTCGGGGCCAATGGCTTGTACCGTTGAGATTGATAGGCAGGGCCCCGGGCCGGCAAGCAACGACAAAAGGAGAGGGTATGCGTGCATTGGTAACGGGCTGCGGCCGTCGGCTGGGGTTCTATTTATGCGAGCAGCTGGTGGCCGCTGGCTGGCAGGTGACGGGCAGCTATCGCAGCGAGCGAGCCGAGCTGGCCCACCTGCGGGCCCTGGGCGTTGAGCTGGTGCAGGCGGATTTTGCCGTGGAAGGGGAGGTCGCACGGCTTGCCACGGCACTGGGTGCCCATGATGATCTGGCGTTGATCATCCACAACGCCTCGGCCTTCGAGCCAGAGGCTGACGAGCCGGCGGCACAACTGGAACAGTTCGAGCAGTTTTACCGGGTGCACATGGCGGCGCCATTTCAGCTGAATCGCGCGCTGGCACCCCAGCTGGCGCGCCAGCACAACGCCAGCATCATCCATATCACCGACATCTACATTCACGCCCCGGCGCCCCAGTTCGCCGCTTATGTGGCCACCAAGGCCGGCGCCCATTCGCTGGCCATGAGCTTTGCCCGGGAGCTGGCACCTGCGGTGCGGGTCAACACCATAGAACCCGGCCCCATCCTGTTTCTCGATGAGCATGGCGATGCCTGGCGCCAGCAGGTGCTGGCCCGGACGCCGTTGGCGAGGGAGGGGGGGCTGGAACCCATCTGGCAGGCCGTCACGCTCTTGATGGCAAACGACTATATGACGGGAGCCAGCATCCGGGTGGATGGTGGTCGGGCCCTCGCCGTCATCTAGACGTTATGAGCGCGTCGTTGAATGAAGCGATGACGGGAGTCTGATCGGGCTCCCGTCGTGGTGATCCAGCAGGGCGACTAGTGGTGGCGAATGGTTGCCTGATGGGCAGGCATGTCCGGGGGCACGGCGGACAGCTCCTGGCGCTCATCGACCGGCTGTCGGAGGGCGACGGGCTGCTGGCCGAAGGCCTGCTGTGCAAACACCTTGCTGGTGCGCAGACGCAGCGTCACCTTGTGGGCGCCAACCCGTCCCCCCTCATACATCTCGGCCAGCAGATCCCCGAGATAGGCATCCACCCCGACCCCGGCGAAGGCATCCCTCTCGTGGCTGGCCAGGATGTCGATGTCGAGGGGTCTGTCCGTCACCTTGCACAGGGGATTGCCGCGATCCCGCCCATGGGCCAGCTCCATGGTCACGAATTCGGCCTTCAGCTGGGCGGCGGAGAGCTCGCTCTGGACGACGAACAGGCAGTTGAGAAAGTCATGGTGCGAGCGCATCCCCACCGGTGTGGTCTGGATCACCGAGCTCAGACGCAGCTGGCCGAAGCGGGCCAGCAGCTCTTCCACGGCCTTGCTGACATGCTGGGCAGGGTCGAGATTGGATCCAATGCTGCAGAGGTAAAACATGGTTGCCATTCCTTGGGTTGGGCTCGTCTGAAATATATACGCAGCTCACGGTTATCTGATTCACTATGAATTAACATATTGTTATCTGTTGTGATCCAACTCTGATTGGCAGAAAGGAGGTTTGCATGAGTGTGGAGATGAAATGGGCGCTGTTGACCGCCTCAGGAGCCTTGGCCGTGATCCTGATCATCTGCCTGGCATCCGTCGGTCTGGCGTAAATCCGAGTTCCGAGTGCAATCAAACCGGCCCCCTGGCCGGTTTTGCTTTTTCATGGAGTGCGGATATGCTGGCCCCCCCATGACGAATCGAGACAGCAGAAGATGACCAAGGTTCGGCCTCGTTCCCTGCTCCAGGTGGTATTGATGGGCTTCGTGCTGGTGTTGATGCCCCTGGGGGGCATGATCTGGCACGACAGTCAGGCGCTCTCCCATCTGGGGCAACTGACCAGCGACGAGATGGAACGTGCGGTGCGGGATACCCGCCGGGCTACCCTGCTCACCGCCCAGGCCATCGATCTGGAGCGCACCTTGCGCCGCTATGCGGTGCTGGGGGACGAGCGCATTCTCGGCAGTTATCAGCAGCAGTTGGCCCGTTATCGCGAGCTGCTCGCCACTCATCGGCAATCCATCCCGGATGCCGCCGTCTACTCCGATCTCGAGGCCACCCTGGCCTGGTTGGATGGCTTGCAGGATCTGCGCAAGGCCAGGATGGAGGCGACCAGTCCCAATTTCACCCAGTTCAATGAACTCAACCAGCAGCTGGAAGTGGTCACCCGCAGTCAGGTTGACGAGCATGTGGCGGGGATGCGGGCGGCCATCGCCGAGCTGAGGAAGGAGATCTGGTGGGTCAGTGGCTTCGTGGTGGGACTCAGTCTGTTGCTGGTACTGCTGTTTACCTACCTCATCATCCACCCCGTGCGTCAGATTGAGTCGCGGATCCTGAGCCTGGGGGCCGGTGTCGAGCCGGACACGCGCCCGGTGGATGGCCCTGCCGAACTGGTGTTGCTGGGAGAGCGGATCGGCTGGCTGCACGACAAGCTCAAGGAGCTGGAACAGCAGAAGTACCAGTTCCTGCGCCATGTCTCCCACGAGTTGAAGACGCCCCTCGCCGTGCTGCGGGAGGGGGCGGATCTGCTCTCCGAGCAACTGGTGGGGCCGCTCAATGGGGATCAGCAGGAGATCTGCCAGATGCTGGAGGAGAACAGCCGCCGGCTGCAGACCCTGATCGAGCGGCTGCTCGACTTCAATCGCCTCAGCCAGCAGGAGGTGTTCAGCCTGATGGCGGTGCCGCTGGCCCCCCTGTTGTCAGAATTGTCTGCAGAGTACCGGCTGGCGCTGGAATCCAAACAAATCAGTGTACACTGGCCGCCCGAGCCCATCAGCTTGCAGGCAGAGCCTTATCGCCTGCGACTCATCCTCGACAACCTGTTTTCCAACGCGGTCAGTTATGGCGCCAAGGGTGGCCAGATCTGGATCCGTGCCGGCCAGGATGCCAATGGCGGCTGGCTGGAGGTGGCCAATGAAGGGCCCGTCATCCCGCTGGACGAACGGGAACGGATCTTCGAGCCGTTCGAGCAGGGCAGCATAGTGCGCCAGGGGTTGTTGAAAGGATCCGGGATGGGCCTCTCCATTGCCCGCGAGTCGGCGATGAGCCTGGGGGGCGAGCTTAAATTAATTGAGGATGAACAGGCTGATGTCTGTTTCCGGTTGGATCTTAAGTGAAATTCAAGATGAAACGATTCGTTGTACCCGTATTGATGATGAGCCTGCTCGCAGGCTGCTCCCTGCTGCCATCGCGCAGCCTGACAGAGCCCTCGGAGCAGGTCCTCGCCAAGCGGATGGAGTTCGCCAATAAAGAGATGCAGGTGCGCCTGCAGTACTCGGACTGGTTGCTGGCCAGCCGTCCCCAGCAGCGGATACAGGAGCGCGAACGGCTGGCCGGAGCCACCGATCTCGAGAGCCGGGTCAGCCTGGCCATGGTCAACACCCATCCGTCCGAGTCGGTGGCGAGTCGCCGGGCCGGGCTGGACAAGCTCAAGGCTCTGCTGCCCGAGCTCGGCCTGGATGCCCAGGCCTTTCTGCGCAGCTGGATAGCCCTCGGCGAGGAGCTGCTGGCCCGTGACAGTCGCCGCGACGATCAGAGCCAGGAGGTGCAGCGTCTGCGCCGCCAGATCGAGCAGCTCTCCGCCATCGATGAACAACTCAACCAGCGCAAGCTCAATGGGGGCGCCCAGCCATGATGCGCCGAGGGCATGCCGGGCAGGGGAGAACAACAAGTCTTCACGGTAAAGGGGTGAGAGCATGAGTCGCATTCTGCTGGTGGACGATGATGCCAGCCTGCTCAAGCTGATGAGCATGCGCCTGCGCAGTCAGGGTTACGAGGTGGATACCGCCGACAGCGCCGAGGGGGCGCTGGACAGGCTGCGTCAACAACGGGCCGATCTGGTGCTGAGCGACCTGCGGATGGGGGGCATGGACGGACTGGCGCTGTTCGAGCGGATCCAGTCCCAGTGGCTCGGCATGCCGGTCATCATCATGACCGCCCACGGCACCATTCCCGACGCCATCCAGGCGACCCGCTCCGGGGTGTTCAGCTTTCTCACCAAGCCCATCGACAAGGACGAGCTGCTCGTCACCATAGAGCACGCCCTGAGCCTGACCCGTCCGAAACAGCAGCATGAGTGGCAGTCCCTCATCCAGACCCGCAACCCCCAGATGGAGCAGTTGCTGATCCAGGCGAGCAGCATCGCCGCCATGGAGGTGCCCGTGCTGATCATGGGGCCGTCAGGTTCCGGCAAGGGGGTAATGACCCAGGCGCTGCATCAGGCAAGCAGCCGCCGTGACCAGCCGCTGCACACCATCAACTGCGCTGCCTTGCCGTGGGCGGCGCTGGATCTGCAGCTGTTTGGCGAGGATGGGCAGTCCGGCCTGTTCGAGCAGGCCAAGGGGGCGACCCTGTTTCTCGACGAGATAGGGAATCTGTCGGAGTCGCTGCAGGCCAAGTTGCTGCAGGTGCTGGCGGAATATGGTCAGGGCACCCCCGAGGTGCGGGTCATCAGCTCCAGCCACCAGGATCTGGTCACCGCCATGGAGGAGGGGCGTTTTCGGGAAGATCTCTTCTACCGCCTCAATGTGGCCAACATCACCCTGCCACCCCTCAGCGCCCGCAGCGAGGACATCCCCCTGCTGGCGCGCCAGGCGCTGGACGACTATCGCAGTCGCCACGACAACTGCGCCGCCCTCGGCTTTTCGCCGGAGGCGCTGGCCCTGCTGGCGGCGGCAGCCTGGCCCGGCAATGTCCGTCAGCTCCAAGGGGTGGTGGAACAGCTTGCCAGCCTCTGCTGCAGCCCGGTGATCGGCGCCGCCATGGTGGAGTCGGCCCTGAGCGGTGGTGTCGGCGGCATACCCTCGTTCAACGAGGCGCGCGCCGAGTTCGAGAAGGAGTATCTGATCCGCCTGCTGCGCACCACGGAGGGGAATGTGACCCTGGCGGCCAACATGGCGGGAAGAAACCGTACCGATTTTTACAAGCTGTTGAATCGGCACGGTATCGAGGCGGCCAACTTCAAGCTGAAGAGCTGATCCCAAGGGCAAAATGAAAACGGCCTGACCACTGTGGTGGTCAGGCCGTTTTGCCATGTCGCGCCGGGTTTCAGGAGCGGGCGGGATCGGCCGCGTTCGCCGTGGCCTGGGTCTTGCTGGATAGCCAGAGACCGCTTGCCTTCATCAGATAGCCAAAGAGCGCGCCTATCACCAGGGAGGGCAGGATGAGCCGCCACTCTCCCGCCGCCCCGAAGGTGGCGCAGCAACCGGCGAAGGTGCCCGGAATGTACCCCAGCCACTGCTGCCTGGCCTGCACGCACATCAGGGTCGCCACCACCCCCGTCATCAGATAGCCCGCCATGCCCGCACCCCACCAACCTTCGCCGTGGATCAGCAGCAGTGCCCACAGCATGCCGGTGGCGTTGCACAGCAGGGTCTGCAGCAGCGCCTTGTAACCGCCGCTCGAGGCGAAATAGCTGGTACAACCGAGGAAGCCGACCCAGGAGATGAGGCCGAGGGCGGCGGCCAGTCCGCCCCAGACGGCGGAGAGGATCCCGGTCGTGATGGCGATGGCGATCAATGGGCTCATGGCATGACTCTCAGTGGTTGAATCCGGAAAAGGAGGCAGCCTACCCTTCGGCAAGGGGGCGGCAAGCAGGGGCCGGATTGTGTGTGATCTCCGTCACTCTTTTCAACTCGGGAATACGCTTGCGCTCGCGAAAAAAATTCACTGGAGGCGTCCTTGGCCTTAGCCCATAGTTAGAGGCCCTGTCCCGCTCATGGAGTGAGTCTGATGGCGCCAAACGTGATCGTCCCCCTGCTGGTATTCATTCTGCTGTTCCTGGTCGGCACCATGGCCAAGGCGCTGCCTCTTTACCAGCCCATGTAAATTTGTGTGAAATAAAACTCGGCCGGGGCGGGTCTTATGGTTGTCAGCCTCATCGCCCCGGGAGTTTTCCATGTTGATCAAGCGCCGTTCCTCTCATCACCTCACCGAACAGAATGTCACGCCGGAAGCCGTCTATCAGGATCGCCGACTCATTCTGAAAGGGTTGGGACTGAGTGCCGCCACCCTGGCGTTTCCCACCCAGGCCAGCCTGCTGGATCTCTTCTCCGCCGAGGAGTCGACCCCGGCGCCTGCCACCAAACCACTCAATTACAAGGCTGCGACCCGGCCGGACGGATTGACCCTGACGCCGCTGGAGAAGGCGACCAGTCACAACAACTTCTATGAGCTCGGCACCGACAAGGGGGATCCGGCCCGCAATGGCCATTACCTCAAGCCCGAGCCCTGGACGCTCAAGGTCGAGGGGGAGGTGGCCAACCCCTTTACCCTGGATGTGTGGGATCTCATCAACAAGAGTACCCTGGAGGAGCGCATCTACCGGCTGCGCTGCGTGGAGGCCTGGTCCATGGTGCTGCCCTGGAGCGGCATCCCGCTGGCGGATCTGATCCGCCGGGCCGAGCCCAACAGTCGCGCCAAGTTCGTGGCGTTCGAGACCCTCTATGATCCCGAGCAGCTGCCGGGACAGGCCTCTCGCTCCCTCGGCGGCGGCATCGATTACCCCTATGTGGAGGGCTTGCGCCTCGACGAGGCGATGCACCCGCTCGCCTTCCTGGCGATGGGGCTCTACGGCAAGACCCTGCCCGCCCAGAACGGGGCGCCCATCCGGCTGGTGGTGCCCTGGAAGTACGGCTTCAAGAGCATCAAGAGCATCGTCTCCATCCGCCTGGTGGAGGAGATGCCTCCCACCACCTGGAACCTGCTGGCGCCGAACGAATATGGTTTCTATGCCAACGTCAATCCGCAAGTGGATCACCCGCGCTGGAGCCAGGCGAGCGAGCGCTTCATCGGCGAGGGGGGCATCTTCGGCGCCAAGCGCCAGCCGACCCTGATGTTCAACGGCTATGGCGACGAGGTGGCGTCCCTCTATCAGGGGATGGATCTGCGCAAATGGTATTGAGACGGGGAGCCGACGCATGACAATGAGACTGACGACGCGCCATATCACCCTGTTGCGGGCCCTGGTGCATCTGGGGGCGCTGGGGTGCCTGCTCTGGCTGGGCTATGCCGTGCCGGCCGGGTTGCTGGGGGGGGATCCGGTACAGGGGCTGACCCACTACCTCGGCAAGGGGGCCCTGCACCTGCTGCTGCTGACCCTGCTGGTGTCGCCGCTGGCCAAACGCTGGCGCCAGGGTCAGCTTATCAAGCTGCGCCGTCCCCTCGGGCTCTGGTGCGCGGCTTGGGCCGGCTTGCACTTCATGGTGTGGCTGGGGCTGGATCTGCAGTTTGACTGGGGGCTGATCGGCGGCGAGCTGGTGAAGCGCAGTTACATAGTGGTAGGCATGGTGGCGCTGCTGTTGCTGATTGCGCTCAGCATCACCTCGATCCCGGCTCTGCTGCGGCGCATGGGGCCCAGCTGGCAGAAGCTGCACAACTGGATCTATGCGGTGGCCCTGCTGGTGCCGGTGCACTACTGGTGGTCGGTCAAGAGTGGCTGGCAGGAGCCGTTCATCTACCTGTTGCTGGCCTGCGTCCTGCTGGTGCCGCGTCGCGACAAGCTGCTGCGTCCCTGGCGCCGACCTCCGCAACCGGTCGGGAGGGCGGCGCAACAGCCGTCACGCCCATAGCAAAAGAGGCCTAATCGGCCTCTTTTTTCGTGATCTCTCCGCTGTAGGCATCGACCTGCAGCTGCACTCGCCTATCGTTGGCGTCCAGGGTTTCCACCTCGAATTTGTCCCCTTCCAGCTCGACTTCCCGAATGTCGTGATACCCTTGTGCCAGCAACAGCTTGACCAGGGCCGGCATGTCGAGACGCGCCTGAGCCGCCCAGCCAAGGGTGGAAAAAAGGCAGAGGATCAGCAGGATACTGCGTGGGATCATATTCATTCCGGATTCATGGCTGGCACACTATAAACGGCATTATGTTAGGTTTTGAGAGATGAATCACCCATGAATAGCGCGCTGCCCCTGCTGGGATTGCTGCTGCCGATGCTGGTCCAGTCGGCCCAGCCGAACGAGGCCTTGCTGCAACAGGCGGTCAGCGAGGGGCGGATCCGGCCTTTTCATGAGCTGATGGAGGTGGCTTCCCGCCTGCCGGTGCGCGTACTGCGTGTCGATCTGGGGGAGGAGGACGGGGTCTGGCTCTACGAGCTTCGGCTCATCGACGACGAGAACAGCGTCATCAAGGTAGGCTATCGCGCCGACAACCTGGAGATGGTGTGGCTCAAGGGCCATCACCTGGAACGCCTGTTCGAGCCTCGCCCGCCCCCGGAAGAGGAGTGATCAACCGGATGTTCCCCGCCCTGATGATTCGTCCCCCAATCGCCGCCGGTACAGGCGCAACTCTGCTTTGGATACCCATTTATGCGAATTCTGATAGTTGAAGATGAAAAGATCCTGGCAGGCCAGCTGGCGGAACAGCTGCGCCTGTCCGGTTTTGTGACCGATCTCTGCCACGATGGCAACGAGGCGGGTTTTCTCGGCGAGACCGAGCCCTATGATGCCATCATTCTGGATCTCGGCCTGCCGGGTCGCGATGGTCTGAGCGTGCTCAAGGAGTGGCGCAGCAAGGGGATGGACACCCCTGTGCTGGTGCTGACCGCCCGCGGTCAGTTGCACGAGAAGATTGAGGGGCTCAACGCCGGGGCCGATGACTACCTCACCAAGCCGTTCCAGGTCGCCGAGCTGGTGGCACGGGTACAGGCGCTGGTGCGCCGGGCGGCGGGCAACGCCAGCTCCATCCTGGAGATTGGCGGGGTACGGCTCGACATGGCGGCGTCTCAGGTATGGTACGAAGGAACCCCCATCAAGCTCACCGCCCACGAGTTCCGGGTGCTGGGTTACCTGATGCAGCACAGGGGCAAGGTGGTGTCGCGCAGCGAGCTGATCGACCACATCTATGCCCAGGATTTTGATCGCGACTCCAACACGGTCGAGGTGTTCATCGGCCGGATCCGCAAGAAGACCCACGCCGATCTGATCGAGACGGTGCGCGGTCTCGGCTACCGGATCAACGAATGACGCTATCGCAACCGATGACAGGGTGGACTGAATGAGACTGGTGCGTACCCTGCGGGGACGGCTGGTGGTCATCGCCCTCGTCTGGTGCGGGCTCTTCCTGTTTGCCACAGGTTTCAGCCTGCAGACCATGATGCGCAACTACTGGCAGGAGGCGGAAGCCGACGGCCTGCGGTTGCAGCTCTACGATCTGCTCTCCCGTCTCGAGATCCAGACCGATGGCCTGCCCGTCGTCACCGAGCCCATGGCGGACCCCCGTTTCCGCCAGCCCTATTCCGGCTATTACTGGCAGCTTGAGCTGGGGGATGCCGTGGTCAGCCGATCCCGCTCCCTGTGGGATGTGCACCTGAGCGCCCACGGCCTGAAATCGGCCTTCGGGGATCCGGATCTCTTCGTCGGCAAGGGGCCCAACAAGGAGCCCCTGCTGATCATGACCCGCACGGTGCTGCTGCCGGGCTCTGACAAGGTGTTTACCCTGGTGATGGCCAAGGACAGCAGTGCCCTGACCCAGACCCTGAAGAAGACCCGGATCAGCCTCTTCCTCGGTCTCGGCTTCGCGGCCGCCGGCCTGGTGCTGGGCTTCATGTTCCAGATCGTCTACGGCCTGCGGCCGCTCCACCTGCTGCGCCGCGAGCTGGGCCGGGTCCATCAGGGCCATCAGGAGGGGTTCAGGCTGCGCTATCCGCTGGAGATCCAGCCGCTGGTGGAAGACATCAACCGCCTGCTGCACCACTACGGTGAGCTGCTGCAGCGGGCCCGCTCCCACACCGGCAATCTGGCTCACGCCCTCAAGACGCCGCTCAGCATCATGCGCAATCAGGTGGCCCAGCTGCCCCCGGAGGATCAGGCCGCCATCGGCGAGCAGCTCGATAAGATCCAGCGCCACATCGATTATCACCTTGGCAAGGCGCGGGTCACCGGGGCCGCCAAGATCCTCGGGGTCTCGACCCCGGTGCGGGCACGGGTGGAGTACATCTGCCGCGCCTTCTCCCGGCTCTACCCGGGCAAGACGGTGGATCTGCAGGTGCCAGCCAACCTGGCGGTCGGGGTGGAGGAGCAGGACTTCGACGAGATGGTGGGTAACCTGCTGGAGAACGCCTTCAAATGGTCGGCCAGCGAGCTGCGCATCTCCAGCGCCGAGCTGGGGGGCTGGATCACCCTGCGTATCGAGGATGACGGTCCCGGCATGAGCGAGGATCAGATAGCCAAGGCGGTGCTGCGCGGGGTGCGCCTCGACGAGAAGGTGCCGGGCTCCGGGCTCGGCCTCAACATAGTGTCAGACCTGGCCGAAGCCTATCGTGGCAGCCTCATCATGGGGCGCGCCGAGCTGGGCGGGCTGGCCGCCTCGCTCTCCCTGCCCAAGGTGGCCAGGGTCGACGGTTAGCGCCCCAATGGGCGGTTTGGTTCCATCTTGGGACGCTCGGGCCTGTCTCGTCCTCCGAGGTAGCATGGGGGACGCACCAGGCATAAGATATGGTCCTTATTTCAAGCGGTAGGAAGGGTAGCAATGACTGACGATCCATGGGCGCTGTGCCATCTCGATGATTCGTTCGATGCCTCCGTGCTGGGTACCAAGGGGGCCCAGATCCAGTGGTTTGAGGACAGGGAGTCCCTGATCGAGTTCTTGCTGGAGGACTTTGTCGATCTGTTGGCCGATGTGGGCGAACTGGATGAGGATCAGACCGAGAGCGCCCGCGAGCGCTTCACCCTGCTGGTGGAGCAGAGTCAGGACGATCGCACCCTGATGGATGCCATCAACGATCTCGCCTCGGGCCTGCGCCGCATCGCCTGGCTGGGGCCGCTCTCGGAACTGGCCGAAATCAGCGACGACTTCGCGAGTGGTCTGCGTGCCTTCTTCTGGACCCAGTATGATGGGGACGAGGATGACCCCGAGGCTTGGGTGCCGGAAGATCTCTGGCCACAGTTGGTGGAGTGTGCTGAAGAGTACATGGTGGAGGGCGATTTCTAAGCCACGTCACCGGTCACCCAGGGTGGAATGTGCAGTTGAAGGACTCACTATCAGCAATAAAAAACGGCGCCTCGAGGGCGCCGTTTTGGTTGGTCAATCGATCACTCAGGCGTTGACCGGTACCTCATGGGCGGTGTTGACGAGATCTGGCCCGCTGTATTTCTCGATCTGCAATTGGGCCATGTGGCCGCAGTTGCCTTGCGCCAGGCTGGAAGAGCCCTCGTCGAAGGTCAGGCAGTTGACGTTGCCGTTCTTGCAGATGGCGCCCACCTCGCCCGGTTTGGCCGGATCGAACCAGGCTCCTTCGCAGATCCGCACCACGCCGGGGCGAATGTCTTTCGAGAGCAGCGCCCCCACCAGGATCTGACCGCGCTCGTTGAAGGCGCGCACCAGATCCCCGTCCTGAATGCCGCGGGTCCTAGCGTCGTCCGGGTGGATCAGGATGGCCTCTCGATCGGCGATGGCGAACTTGTCCCGCAGCGGGGTGTTGTCCAGCTGGGAGTGCAGCCGCTGGGTCGGGTGTGAGGTGTTGAGCGACAGCGGATAACGCGCCGCCACCTCGCTCTTCACCCACTCCTTGGGCTCATACCACCTGGGGTGACCGGCACAGTCGGCATAACCCATACCGGCCACCGTGTTGGAGAAGATCTCTATCTTGCCGGACGGGGTACCGAGCGGGTTGAGCAGCGGGTTCTCGCGAAAATCGGCGTGACGGATCCACTGGCGGTTCGCCTCGGGGATCGGGAAACGGATGTAGTTGTTGGACTCCCAGAACATGCTGAACGGTGGCAGCGCTACCCGGGCACCCCGGGCCTGGGCGGCCATGCCGTCGTACATCTGCTTGAGCCACAGCATCTCGTCCTTGCCCTCGGTATAGGCCTCTTGCAGGCCCAGCTTGGCGGCGATGGCGCTGAAGATGTCGAAGTCGTTGCGGGCTTCATGCTGGGGCGGCACGCATTGGTGCATGGGGAACACATAGCGCTGGGAGTAGTCGCCCCCCATCTCCAGATCGTTGCGCTCGTAGCTGGTGGTGACCGGCAGCACTATGTCGGCGTGCTTGGCGGTGGCGGTCCAGTAGGGTTCGTGAACGATCACGGTCTGCGGCTTGCGCCAGGCCTGGAGCAGGTTGTTGGTGTCTTGATGGTGGTGGAAGGGGTTGCCGCCCGCCACATAGACCAGCTTGATGTCCGGATAGGTCACCTTGCGACCGTTGAAGTCGATGGTCTTGCCCGGATTGGCGAGACAGTCGGCGATGCGGGCCACCGGAATGGGGGCCGGGCTGTTCTTGGGCGCGTTGCCGGCGGAGATACCCGCCAGGATCCCTCCCTTGGCGGTGGGGCTGCCACCGGAAGAGTAGTGGTAGCTGAAGCCGTAACCGCCGCCCGGCAGGCCGATCTGGCCCAGCATGGCCGCCAGGGTGACCAGCATCCAGTTTGGCTGCTCCCCGTGGTGCTGCCGCTGCATACCCCAGCCGGCCATGATCATGGTGCGCTTGGCCGCCATGTCCAGGGCCAGCTGGCGAATCACCTTGGCCTTGACGCCGCAGACGCTGCTCGCCCACTCGGCGCTCTTCGGCTGGCCGTCTTCCTTGCCGAGCAGATAGGTCAGGAACTTGTCGAAGCCAACGGCGTATCGATCGAGGAAGGCCTGATCGTGCTTCTTCTCGCTATAGAGGGTGTGGGCCACCCCCAGCATCATGGCCACGTCTGTGTAGGCGTTGGGCGCAATCCACTCGGCGTTGGCCAGCTTGGCGGTCTCGTTGTAGACGGGATCGATGCTGATGACCCGGGTGCCTTTCTCTTTCAGTGCCTTGAAGCCTGCCTGACCCTCGTGATCCGGCATGTTCCAGCTGTTCTTCAGGGTGACCTGAGCGTTGACCCCCCAGAGCACCACCAGTTCGGCGTGTTCGACCACGTTGGGCCAGGCGGTCTGCTGTTCGTATACCTCGATGGAGCCCATCACGTGGGACATGATCACCTGGGCCGCGCCTGTGGAGTAGTCACCGGCATAGCCGGTGAAACCGCCACTGAGGTTCATCAATCTATGTAGCAGGGTGCGGCTGTTGTGGAACATGCCCACACTCTTCCAGCCGTAAGAACCGGCGTGGATCGCCTGCGGGCCGACGTCACGCTGGACCCGCTGGATCTCGCCGGCCACCAGGTCGATGGCTTGTTCCCAGCTCACTCGCACCCATTCGTCGGCGCCGCGCAGCTCGGGTTTGGCGCCCGGGCCGTGCTCCAGCCAGCTCTTGCGCACCATGGGGTACTTGATACGGTTCTTGGCATGGACCTGGAAGGGCGCCATGTCGATGAGGTCATTCGGTGCCGGATCGTCGGCCACCGGCTGGACCCGCACCATGCGGCCATCGGCGACTATGGCCTCGAAGGCTCCCCAGTGGGCGCCGGTCAGTATGCCCTTCTGGGCGGGGACCAGGGGGGGGAACTGCTCCAGTGCCGTGCTGATGGCCTGGGCCAGGGCGTGCTTCGGGAACAGGGCACCAAGCAGGGGCAGGGCGGCGCAGGCTCCCAGGCCCTTGAGCAGGCTGCGGCGGGACAGATTGGTCTGTTGATCATTGAAAAAAGTCATATCGAATTCCTCTGTTCCAGCCTTAGTGTGCCGCGCTCATGTCACTGGCGTGTTTCTGCACGTATTGGGTCAGCATGCGCGCCTGCTCCGGGGTGAGGGAGGTGCGGGACTCCATGCCCTTGATGACGCCGATCCACTGGTTGGCATTGAAGTGATCCAGCGCGGTCAGGCCGTGGCAGCCGGTACAGTTGTTGGACATCAGGGTGGAGGCGTATTGCCACAGCTTGCCCTGATCGCCGATGAGCTGGGCCTGATCCACCCAGGCGGTCAGCTTGACCTGATGCCAGGTGAGGTTGGTGGCGCCGTCGGTCTCGCTCTTGCAGGTGATCAGTGCCTGCTTGGCTGCATCGCCGACCAGCACGCTCAGGATGCGCTTGCCGGGGGCGGCGTAGAACACCTCGCTCACGCCGTCCTGCTGCCAGCCCTCGATCTGCACCTGGGCGCGGCCGTTGTCGTTGGCCAGGACCTCGACCTGGGTCGACGGCATCAGGGTACCCTCGTCCGTGGTGGCCTTGGCATCAAGGAACAGGGGCGTGGTGGCGATGGCGTAACGGGTGGTGACGCTGGCCGGAGTCTGGGCGGCGGCGGCGGCCAGTTCGCTCGCGCCGGCGGCTGCCAGCTCGCTCATGTCGGGCATGATGTGGGCGACACCGCGGTGACAGTCGATGCAGGTCTGCCCCTCCTTGATGGCGACTGGGTGTTCGGTACGGGCGTTGGGGCGCTGGGCCAGAATGTCCATGGCGGCGTAGCTGTGACAGCTGCGGCAGGTGGCGGAGTCATTGGCCTTGAGCTGATCCCAGACCGTCTGGGCCATGCGCAGTTTGTGGGCTTCGTATTTTTCGGGAGTGTCGAGCGTGCCGATCGCCTCGTGATAGATGTCCTTCACGGCGCGGATCTTGGTCCAGAGGTAGGAGGCTGGCTCATTGGGAATGTGGCAGTCGGCGCACTCTGCGCGGATCCCCTTCACGTTCTGGAAGTGGACGCTGCCCTGATACTCGGCGAGCGGTGTCTGCATGGAGTGGCAGGAGACGCAAAATTCGGTGGAGCTGGTCTTGTGCAGCACTGTGACTGTCACTCCCAGTGCCGCGACGCCCAGCAGGGCTCCGAGCAGCAGGAGCCAGAACCAGGTCTTTCTCAACATTTTTCCAAGCATGGCGGCAGTGTCCTTCGAATCGGATATTACCAATATAGTAGTAGTCTTGAGACTCGAGAGGTTGACCTCAGTCATGGTTTATATTTTGAGATGGTGCAACTTATGGATTTAAATTTCGCTTCATGTTCATTCTGTGAATTTAAATCAAAACCCAATCTTGAGATGAGCCTAGATCCGCACTGAACCAGGCTCAGGCGGGGCAAGGTTGAACGCCAGTCCAGGCCCTGGCGTGCTCCTGTCATATGGCCCGCCGCAGGATTTGGGGTTTGTGGAGGGAGCAATGTATACTGTTCGCATATACAGTATTCAGGTGTCTCCGTCATGCGACTCTTTATCGCCGAAAAGCCCAGCCTTGGCCGTGCCATCGCCGATGTTCTACCCAAGCCTCACAAGAAGGGTGAGGGTTTCATCGAGACGGCGCAGGGAGACGTGGTGACCTGGTGTATCGGCCACCTGCTGGAGCAGGCGGAGCCCGATGCTTATGACACCACCTACAAGCAGTGGCGGATGGAGCACCTTCCCATCGTGCCCGCCCAGTGGCAGCTGGTGGCCAAGCCCAAGACCAAGAGCCAGCTTGCCGTGATCAAGCGGCTCATCAAGCAGGCCGACTGCGTGGTCAATGCCGGTGACCCGGACAGGGAAGGGCAACTGCTGGTGGACGAGGTGATCGACTTCCTCGGCTATCCCAAGACCAAGCCGGTGCAGCGCTGCCTCATCAGTGATCTCAATCCCCCCGCGGTGCGCCGCGCCCTCGACAAGCTGCGGGACAACAAGGAGTTCGTGCCGCTGGCGGTGTCGGCGCTGGCCCGCAGCCGCGCAGACTGGCTCTATGGCATCAACATGACCCGCGCCTATACCCTGCTTGGGCGCAAGGCCGGCTGCAGCGAGCTGCTATCGGTCGGTCGGGTGCAGACGCCGCTGCTGGGGCTGGTGGTGCGGCGGGATCTCGAGATAGACGCCTTCGTGCCCAAACCCTTCTACGAGGTACTGGCCCATGTGATGACGGAGCGCAACGAAAGGTTCAGCGCCAAGTGGCTGCCTTCCGAGGCCTGTGCGCCCTGGCAGGACGAGGAGGGACGGGTGCTCAACCGGGCACTGGCCGCCAAGGTAGTGGAGCGGATCCAGGGCCAGCCAGCCC
This sequence comes from Aeromonas media, assembly GCF_000819985.1. Lineage (GTDB taxonomy): Bacteria > Pseudomonadota > Gammaproteobacteria > Enterobacterales > Aeromonadaceae > Aeromonas > Aeromonas media. Next base: position 49,912 of record NZ_CDBZ01000220.1, read on the forward strand.
AGGTGGAGGAGGTGGAAGAGCAAGCCCGGAAACAGGCGGCGCCACTGCCTTACAACCTCTCCAGCCTGCAGATAGATGCCGCCAAGCGGTTTGGCATGGATGCCAAACGGGTGCTGGATGTCTGCCAGAGCCTCTACGAGCGCCACAAGCTCATCACCTACCCCAGATCCGACAGCCGCTATCTGCCAAGCGATCACTTCAATCGGGCGCCTCAGGTGCGGGATGCCATCGCCGCCACGGCGCCGACGTTGGCCAAGGCGGTGAGCGAGGCGGACGGCAAGATCCGCAGCAAGGCGTGGAATGACGGCAAGGTGGATGCCCATCACGCCATCATCCCCACCGAGAAACATGGCAACCTGGCCAGCCTCTCCGCCGACGAGGGCAAGCTCTATGGCCTGGTCGCCCGCCAGTACCTGCTGCAGTTCTATCCCCCGTTCGAGTACAACGACAGCCGGGTGTTGCTGCGTATCGCGGGCGGCCTGTTCCAGGCCAAGGCGAGGCGCATCCTCAAGGCGGGCTGGAAGGCGCTGCTCGGGGTCGAAGAGGACGATGAGGAGGAGGCCGGCACCCTGCCTGCGCTGCGAAAAGGGGAGCAACTGTCGTGCGAGCGGGGCGAGCTGCTGGAGAAGATGACCCAGGCACCCAAGGCATTCACCGATGCCACCCTGCTGGCTGCCATGACGGGCATAGCCCGTCATGTGCAGGATCCCGAGATCCGCAAGATCCTGCGCGAGACCGATGGCCTGGGCACCGAGGCGACCCGGGCTGGCATCATAGACCTGCTGTTCAAGCGGCGCTTCCTGGTGCGGCAGGGCAAGAGCATCAAGGCGACCCCGACCGGACGGGCCCTGATCCTGGCGCTGCCCGCCACCGCCACCACGCCGGACATGACGGCGCTGTGGGAGCAACACCTGGGTCGGATCGCCGAGCGTCAAACCGGTTACCAGCAATTTATGGGGCCGCTGACGGATCAGTTGAATGCCTTGATCGATGGTGCCAGACAGGATTCGGGAGCCAGCTTCAGCGCCCTGCCCAGGGAGGCACCGGGGGCCAGCAAGCGGCGCTTCAGCCGCAAGAGTTCGGCGGCCAGTGGTAAAGGTGCGGCGCCCCGCAAGGGGACGGGCAAGCGCCCGGCCAGAAGCAAGGCGGCATGAGCGATCTGAGCGCTTGGCGGTTAGTTGCGGCGGTAAAGAGAGAGGGGCCATTGGCCCCTCTCTCTATCTGGCGGCAATCAGCCGGTGTAGACGTTCTCTTCCGGGTAGCGGATCCGGGTCTCGCTCGGTCTGGAGAGCATGATGGCCAGGGTCAGCGGACCGAGACGGCCGCAGATCATTACCAGCACCAGGATGAGCTTGCCCGGCTCGCTCAGGGAGGCGGTGATGCCGGTCGAGAGGCCGACGGTGGCAAAGGCCGAGACGGTTTCGAACATGATCTTGTCGAAGGGTTGCGACTCCGTGAGCATCAACAGGAACATGGCCAGCATCAATACCATGACGCTGACGATGATGATGGCGAGTGAACGGGTCACTATCTGGGGCGACAGGGTACGGCCAAACGCGGTGACATGGGGTCGTTTGGTCAGAAAGGCCCTGGTGGCCAGCAACACCACGGCGAAGGTGGTGACCTTGATACCGCCCCCCGTCGAGGTGGCACCGGCACCGATGAACATCAACATCATCATGAACAGCAGGGAGGCCGGCACCATCTGGCCGATGTCCACCGTGTTGAAGCCGGCCGTGCGCGCCGTGGCCGACTGGAAAAAGGCCGCCAGCAGTTGGCCACCGGGCCCGGCGTTGCCGAGCGTGGCGGGATTGTTGTGCTCCAGCAGCCAGAACATCAGGGTGCCCAGCAGCAGCAGGGCGGGGGTCATCAGCAGCATCAGCTTGCTGTGCAGCTTCAGCTTGCGCCAGCGATGGTTGCGCACAAGATCGACGATGACGGTGAAACCTATCCCGCCGAGGATGAGCAGGGCCGGTATGGTCAGGCTGATGATGGGGTCGTCTCTGTAGTCGATGAGGTTGTTGGCAAACAGCGAGAAGCCGGCGTTGTTGAAGGCCGAGACCGCATGGAAAAAGCTGACGTAGAGACCATGGCCCCAGCCCATCTCCGGTACCCAGCGAATGGCCATGATGGCGGTGCCGATCAGTTGGGCTATCAGGGCGAATAGCACGATGCGCTTCACCAGCTGGATGATGTTGACCGATCCCTCCTGGCCCAACGCCTCCTTCGCCAGTATTTGCTGGCGCAGGCCGACCCGCTTGCTGAACATGGCGATGAGCAGCAGTGTCATGGTCATCTGACCGAGGCCCCCTATCTCCATCAGTATCAGCAGTATGATCTGCCCTTGAAGAGTAAAGGCGGTGCCGGTATCCACTACCCCGAGACCGGTCACACTGATGGCCGAGGTCGCGGTGAACAGGGCATTGATGAAGGTGACCTCGCCCTTGTGACTCGAGGGCTGCACCAGAAACAGGGTTCCGATCAGGAGGATGATGAGAAAGCTGCCCAGGATCAGCCTGGCTTCACTCCAGCGGGACTCGTTATCCCGATGCAGGGCAAAGGCGTAGTTGCTGCGCCAGTTGATCATAGGGTGTCGAGCCAGTGATCGATGGCGTGCTTGTTGCCGGCGAGGATCAGGATGTCACCGAGTTGCAGCTCCATCTTGCCGGTCAGCACGTTGTGCAATACCTCGCCGCGCTTGATGGCCAGCAACTGGAAGTCGTTCTGTTGCAGCAGATTGAGATCGGCCAGGGTGCGACCATTCTGTTGCAGGCCGATCACGAACTCGGTCAGCACCATCTCGTGCCCCAGCTCCAGGTAGTCAAACAGGCGGTTGTCCAGCATGCTCTGGGCGACCCGGCGGCCCATGTCCCACTCCGGGTTGATCACCTTGTCGGCCCCCACCTTCTGCAGGATCTTGGCGTGGAACTTGTCGCGCGCCTTGACCCACACCTTCTTCACTCCCGCTTCTTTCAGCACCAGCGTGGTGAGAATGCTGGTCTCGAGGTTGTCGCCGATGGCCACGAAGACGATGTCGAAGTTGGCCAGTCCCAGCTCGGCGACCGTGGCCTCATCGGTGGCATCGGCGACGATGACGTGGTTGCACAGGGTTGCGATCTGACGGGTCTTGCTCTCGTCGATATCGATGGCCAGCACCTCGGCATTCTGCAACTGCAGCTCTTCACACAGTGCGCTGCCGAACAGGCCGAGGCCGATGACGGCGAATTGATTGTTCATTCATGCTTCCTCAACGGACTGAAGGGGCTACTCTACTCCAGCGGTTTGAGTCCGAACAGTACCCGGGTTTTTCGTCCCGGGGATCTGGGGTAAACTGCGCCCTTGCCCTTGTCGGAACACGCAGATGAAACTCACTCCCCATGCCCCCCTGTCGGCCCTCAATACCCTGGGCTTGGACGCACACTGCCTCTGGCTTGCCGAAGTAGCCAAGTTGGATGATCTCTGCCAGTTGCGGGCCAATCGGGAGTTGAGTGCCCTGCCACGCCTGGTGCTGGGTGGTGGGAGCAACATCTTGTTCTGCAATGATTTTTCCGGTCTGGTTGTGCTCAACCGAATGAAAGGCATCGAACTGCAGGATGATGGCAGCCACTGGTTGCTGCACGTGGCGGCGGGGGAGGAGTGGCACCAGCTGGTGTGCCATGCCCTGCAACAGGGTTGGCACGGGCTGGAGAATCTGGCGCTGATCCCGGGTACCGTCGGTGCGGCCCCGGTGCAGAACATAGGCGCCTACGGGGTCGAGCTGGCCCATTTCTGTGCCTATGTGGAGGCATTCAACTGGCAGAGCGGCGAGGTGGAGCGCATCGCGGCGGCCAACTGCCGGTTCGGCTATCGCGACAGCATCTTCAAGCACGATTATCAGGACTCCCACTTCATCACCGCCGTTGGCTTGCGCCTGCCCAAGGCCTGGCAGCCAGTGGCGGGTTATGGTCCCCTGGCGGCCCTCGGTGAGCACCCTAGTGCACAGGCCATCTTCGACACCGTCTGTGCCACCCGCATGGCCAAGCTGCCGGATCCGGCCGTGCTCGGCAATGCCGGTAGCTTCTTCAAGAACCCCGTGGTGACGACGGCGCAGGCCGACCAGCTCAAGCAGCAATTCCCGCACATTCCCAGCTACCCGGCCGGGGAGGGGCAAGCCAAGCTGGCGGCGGGCTGGCTCATCGATCAGTGCGGGCTCAAGGGCTTTGCCATCGGCCGTGCCGCCGTGCATCAGGAGCAGGCGCTGGTGCTGGTCAACCTCGGGGGCGCCAGCGCCATGGAGCTCATCGCCCTTGCGGCCCATGTGCGTGACAGCGTGGAGCACAAGTTCGGCGTGGTGTTGGAGCACGAGGTACGTTTCATGGGGCTCACCGGCGAGACCTGGCTGGACGAGGTGCTGGCATGACCCTCACCCCCGTCAGACAGACCCTGATCACCTTGCTGAGCGACGGCCAGTTTCATTCCGGCGAACAGCTGGGGGAGCAGCTTGGCATCAGCCGGGCGGCGGTGAGCAAGCACATGACCGCCCTCAAGGAGCTCGGGCTGGATCTGTTCAGCCTGACCGGCAAGGGGTACCGCCTGGCAGTTCCCATGGCACTCTATGACGAGGCGCAGCTGCAGGCCCTGGCCCCCATGGCGCCGGTGCACTGCTTCTCGGTGATCGACTCCACCAACCAGTATCTGTTTGAGCGGGTCAACCAGCTGAGCTCCGGCGAAAGTTGCCTGGCGGAGTGCCAGACCGCCGGTCGAGGGCGCCGTGGCAAGCCCTGGGTCTCCCCCTTCGGCTGTCAGCTGATCCTCAGCATGTACTGGCGGCTCGAGCAGGGCATGGCGGCGGCCATGGGGCTGAGTCTGGCGGTGGGGGTTGCCGTAGTGGAGGCGCTGGAATCCCTCGGTTACCCCGGGGTGGAGCTCAAGTGGCCGAACGACCTCTATTACCAGGGCCGCAAGCTGGCGGGCATACTGGTAGAGATGAGCGGCAGCGCCGGCGCCAGCTGCCATCTGGTGATCGGCATTGGCCTCAATCTGGCGATGCCGAGTCAGCAGGGAGAGAAGATCGATCAGGCCTGGTCAGAGCTGCGCCATGTTCAGCCCGAACTGGTGGATCGCAACCAGTTGGCGGCCTGCGTACTCCTGCATCTGCAAGCGGCCATGCAGACTTTCGAGCAGAGTGGTCTGGCGAGCTTCGTCGAAAGCTGGAATCGGCTCGACTACTTTACCGGCCAACCGGTGAAGTTGCTGATGGGGGAGCAGGTGATCCGCGGCATAGCCCGGGGCATCGACGATCGCGGTGCCCTGCGGCTGGAGACGGACGAGGGGATCAAGGTCTATCTGGGAGGGGAGATCTCCCTGCGCCGGGGGGATTGAGCGAGATCAGCTCATGAGAATCCAATAGAAGAGGGGGCCTGCGGGCCCCCTCTTCGTTATCCGTCGGTCGCTGCGATTACTTGCGCAGCTTGATCTGCTCAATGGCGTGCTCCTGTCCCTTGGTCAGGATCAGGTTGGCTCGCTCCCGGGTCGGCAAGATGTTCTCTTGCAGATTCAGATAGTTGATGTCTTGCCATATGTTGCTGGCAATCTCGGTCGCCTCGCTTTCCGCCAGCTTGGCATAGTGGTGGAAGTAGGAGTCCGGATCCGAGAAGGCGCCGCTGCGGAACTTGAGGAAGCGATCGATGTACCAGGCGCGCAGCAGCTCGGCGTCGGCGTCCACATAGATGGAGAAGTCGACAAAATCCGACACGAAGACTCTGTGGGGATCCTGGGGGTAATCCATGCCGCTCTGCAGCACGTTGAGCCCCTCCAGGATCAGGATGTCCGGCTGTTCCACCACTTTCTTCTCATCGGGCAGGATGTCGTAGATAAGGTGAGAATAGACGGGGGCCTCGACCTTCTCATGGCCCGCTCGGATGTTGGCGACAAACTCCACCAGATGGCGGATGTCGTAGGATTCCGGAAAACCCTTGCGGCGCATCAGCCCACGCTCTTCCAGCTCCTTGTTGGGATAAAGGAAGCCATCCGTGGTAACCAGTTCTACCCGCGGATGTTCGGGCCAGCGTTCCAGCAATGCTTGCAGGATGCGGGCCGTGGTGCTCTTTCCCCCTGCCACGCTGCCGGCGATGCTGATGATGTAGGTGCCCTTGCCACGGGACTGACCGAGAAACTGCTCCAGCACCCGACTGCGGCGCTGCTTGGCCTTGACGTAGAGATTGAGCAAACGGGAAAGGGGCAGATAGATCTCTTCCACCTCGCGCAATGACACCTTCTCGTTGATGCCACGCAGGGTGTGCAGGTCCGTCTCTGTCAGGGTCAGGGGGACCGCATCGCGCAATAACGCCCATTGTTCGCGGGTGAATTGCAAATAGGGGTTATGCTCTGTCGTCATGGTGTCATCACTGTTTCTTGGGCAGGGCGACCATACACCAAGGGATCGGGAGCGACAAGGGACGCGTCCGGTTGGGGCGGTGGCGGAGCGTTTTTTTGCATAGATCCCGGCAATAATGCACATTTTGCAGGGCGCAATGGTTGCATCCCCAAAATCCTTACCATAAAATGCGCGACGCTTGGATGTCTGTCGTCTATTTGCCCAGCAAAAGCGACAAAAACAACGGGTGCAAGCAGAATTACCGTTGTGGCATTCGTGCAATCGGAGGGGTTCCCGAGCGGCCAAAGGGATCAGACTGTAAATCTGACGGCTCTGCCTTCGAAGGTTCGAATCCTTCTCCCTCCACCATATTTCTCTGCGGTTTGAGTTCTTTGGGTTAGAGAAATGCGGGCATCGTATAATGGCTATTACCTCAGCCTTCCAAGCTGATGATGCGGGTTCGATTCCCGCTGCCCGCTCCAAGATGCTGATATGGCTCAGGTAATTCTGAAAGCCACACCCTAGGGTGAGTTCGGCAATCGAACCTGCCTGCCAGCACCATCCTCTCTGTCCCCCTGATTCAAATCCATCATATAAACTGTTCTGTGGTTAGCTTGCCACCGCGTACTCAGCGTTAGTTTAGAGGGACGATCATGTCTAAAGAAAAATTTGAGCGTAATAAACCGCACGTTAACGTGGGTACCATCGGCCACGTTGACCACGGTAAAACCACCCTGACCGCCGCCATCACCAACGTGCTGGCCAAGCACTTCGGTGGTAAAGCTTTCGCCTTCGACCAGATCGACAAGGCGCCGGAAGAGCGTGAGCGTGGTATCACCATCAACACCTCCCACGTAGAATACGACACCGCGATCCGTCACTACGCTCACGTAGATTGCCCGGGTCACGCCGACTACGTTAAGAACATGATCACCGGTGCTGCCCAGATGGACGGCGCGATCCTGGTAGTAGCCGCGACTGACGGCCCGATGCCGCAAACTCGTGAGCACATCCTGCTGGGTCGCCAGGTTGGTATCCCGTACATGATCGTGTTCATGAACAAGTGCGACATGGTAGACGACGAAGAGCTGCTCGAACTGGTCGAGATGGAAGTTCGTGAACTGCTGACCGAGTATGACTTCCCGGGTGATGACCTGCCGGTAGTACGTGGTTCCGCGCTGAAAGCGCTGGAAGGCGACGCTGCATGGGAAGAGAAGATCATCGAGCTGGCCCACCACCTGGATACCTACATCCCGGAGCCGGAGCGTGCCATTGACCAGCCGTTCCTGATGCCTATCGAAGACGTCTTCTCCATCGCTGGCCGTGGTACCGTAGTAACCGGTCGTGTAGAGCGCGGTATCGTTAAAGTTGGCGAGACCGTTGAAATCGTCGGTATCAAAGACACCGTTTCTACCACCTGTACCGGTGTTGAAATGTTCCGCAAACTGCTGGACGAAGGTCGTGCCGGTGAGAACGTTGGCGCCCTGCTGCGTGGCGTGAAGCGTGAAGAAGTTGAGCGTGGTCAGGTACTGGCCAAGCCGGGCTCCATCAAGCCACACACCAAGTTCGAATCTGAAGTGTACGTGCTGTCCAAAGAAGAAGGTGGTCGTCATACTCCGTTCTTCAAGGGCTACCGTCCGCAGTTCTACTTCCGTACTACCGACGTGACCGGTACCATCGAACTGCCGGAAGGCGTAGAGATGGTCATGCCAGGCGACAACATCAAAATGGTTGTTACCCTGATCGCGCCGATCGCGATGGACGACGGCCTGCGTTTCGCTATCCGTGAAGGTGGCCGTACCGTAGGTGCTGGTGTTGTAGCCAAAGTTATCGCTTAATCTTGGCTTACATAAATAAAGCAAAGCCCCTATAATAGGGGCTTTCTTATGCAGGGGCGTAGTTCGAATTGGTAGAACAGCGGTCTCCAAAACCGATGGTTGCGGGTTCGAATCCTGCCGCCCCTGCCATATACCTCGTCTCGTACGGGGCTTTTGTGTCTTTGGTTACGTCAGATACAGGTGGGTTGTATGAGTGTTAGTTCTGAGGGACAGGGCGGAAGCAAGGATACCCTTCTTTGGGGCCTGGTTTTCATCATCCTGGCGGCCGCTGTAGTGGGTAATTACCTGCTCACCGATGTTGTCGCAGCCGTCCGCGCCCTGGGTGTGGTCGTTGTCATCGCTGCTGCAGGTGCAGTAGCCCTGCAAACCACCAAGGGCAAGGCAACACTGGCTTTTGCTCGTGAGTCGCGCCTGGAAGTCCGCAAGGTCGTTTGGCCAACCCGTCAGGAAGCCATTCAGACAACCCTGATTGTGCTGGCGGTGACCGCCGTGATGGGGCTGTTGCTGTTCATTCTGGACGGTGCCTTGGTCTGGTTGGTCAACCTGATTACCGGTGTGTAAGGAAAAGCCATGACTGAACAACGTGAACAACGTATGAGATGGTATGTCGTGCAGGCATTTTCCGGCTATGAAGGCCGGGTTGCCAAATCCCTGCGTGAACATATCAAGATGCATGGCATGGAAGAGCTGTTTGGCGAAGTGCTGGTCCCGACCGAAGAAGTGGTCGAGATGCGTGCCGGCCAGAAGCGCAAGAGTGAGCGCAAATTTTTCCCGGGTTATGTCCTGGTCCAGATGATGATGGACGAGACCACATGGCACTTGGTACGCAATGTGCCACGGGTCATGGGTTTCATCGGTGGCACCTCCGATCGTCCTGCTCCTATCTCCGATAAGGAAGCGGATGCCATCCTCAATCGTCTGCAAGATGCCCACGACAAGCCGCGTCCGAAAACCCTGTTTGAACCGGGTGAAATGGTGCGGGTTGCCGATGGTCCGTTCGCTGACTTCAACGGTACCGTTGAAGAAGTGGACTACGAGAAGAGCCGCGTGAAGGTCTCCGTATTGATCTTCGGTCGCTCAACGCCGGTAGAACTGGATTTTGGTCAGGTCGAAAAGGGCTGATTAAACTCTGTACGTTTAACGGTTGTCAGGGGCAGCGATTATCTCTATAATTCGCTGCCCCTTTATTTGTTGGGGAGCCGTTTGCAGGAGCATGTCTCCGAGGCGCTAGAACCCATTTTTGAGGTATTTTCGTAATGGCTAAGAAAGTCACAGCTTATATCAAGCTGCAAGTTAAGGCTGGCAGTGCTAACCCCAGCCCTCCCGTTGGTCCTGCTCTGGGTCAGCACGGTGTGAACATCATGGAATTCTGTAAGGCGTTCAACGCTCGTACAGAAAAGCTGGAAAAAGGTTCACCGACTCCGGTCGTGATCACCGTTTACAGCGACCGTTCCTTCACCTTCGAAACCAAGACTCCGCCTGCTTCCTTCCTGCTGAAGAAAGCCGCTGGTATCCAGTCTGGTTCCGCCAAGCCGAACAAAGACAAGGTTGGTAAGGTGACTGTTGCTCAGCTGCAAGAAATCGCCAAGACCAAAGAGCCGGATATGACTGGTGCCGATCTGGATGCAAAAGTACGTTGCATCGCAGGCTCCGCTCGTTCCATGGGCCTGGTAGTGGAGGATTAAGACAATGGCAAAACTTTCCAAGCGTATGCGCGTTATTCGCGAAAAAGTTGACGGTACCAAAGAGTACTCCATCAACGAAGCCATTGCCCTGCTGAAAGAACTGGCTACCGCCAAGTTCGTTGAAAGCGTTGACGTTGCCGTTAACCTGGGTATCGATGCTCGTAAATCTGACCAGAACGTACGTGGTGCTACCGTACTGCCGCACGGTACCGGTCGTGACATCCGTGTCGCCGTATTCACCCAGGGCGCCAACGCCGAAGCCGCCAAGGCTGCCGGTGCTGAGCTGGTTGGTATGGATGACCTGGCCGAGCTGGTCAAGAAAGGCGAGATGAACTTCGACGTCGTTATCGCATCCCCGGATGCCATGCGCGTTGTTGGTCAACTGGGCCAGATCTTGGGCCCGCGCGGCCTGATGCCTAACCCGAAAGTGGGTACCGTTACCCCGAACGTTGCTGAAGCTGTGAAGAATGCTAAAGCCGGTCAGGTTCGTTACCGCAATGACAAGAATGGTATCATCCATACCACTCTGGGTAAGGTTTCTTTCAACGAAGTTCAGCTGAAAGAAAACTTGGAAGCTCTGCTGGTTGCTCTGAAAAAGGGCAAACCCTCTTCCGCCAAAGGCATCTTCATCAAGAAAGTCAGCATCTCCACCACCATGGGTGCCGGTGTTGCCGTAGACCAAGCTTCTTTGGAAGCTCAGGGCTAATTGATGGATTTTACAAGGCGCAAAATTTAATCTATAATTTTGCGCCTTGATTGGTTGGGGGTTTCGACCTCCGTCCAAGACCGCAGGTGGCTGCAAGGCCTTAATTTTTCCTGCGTAGACGGTGCCGGAAACCCAGCGAGAAAGTTTTCTTTCTCTTCTGGAATCCTGCTACCGCATCGTTCCCCTCTGTTGTGAAGGTAGGGGGGATGTGTCAGTACTGAGTCATGAGACTCAGATTCAATCCAGGAGTTAAGCCAATGGCATTGGGACTCGAAGACAAAAAGGCAATTGTTGCTGAAGTCAACGAAGCTGCCAAAGGCGCTCTGTCTGCAGTTGTAGCCGATTCTCGCGGTGTGACTGTTGACAAGATGACCGTCCTGCGTAAATCCGCTCGTGAAGCCGGTGTGTACATGCGCGTTGTGCGTAACACCCTGCTGCGTCGCGCGGTAGAGGGCACCGAATTCGGTTGCCTGAACGACGTATTGACTGGTCCTACCTTGATTGCTTTCTCTAACGAACACCCGGGCGCCGCCGCTCGTCTGTTCAAAGAGTTTGCCAAAGCGAACCAAAAGTTCGAAATCAAGGCTGGCGCTTTTAACGGTGAGTTTATCGCCGCAGCACAAATTGATCGTCTGGCCACGCTGCCGACTTACGACGAAGCAATTGCGAAGTTGATGGCTACCATGAAGGAAGCCTCTGCTGGCAAGCTGGTTCGTACTATCGCTGCTGTTCGCGACCAGAAACAAGCTGCTGCTTGATTCTCGCCTATTTAGGCTGTTTGAGTTTATTCAACATCAGGAATTTTTGTCATGTCTATCACTAAAGACCAAATCATCGAAGCCGTTGCTTCCATGTCCGTAATGGAAGTTGTTGAGCTGATCGAAGCAATGGAAGAGAAGTTCGGTGTTTCTGCCGCTGTTGCTGTAGCTGCCGGTCCGGCCGCTGAAGCAGTAGAAGAGAAGACCGAGTTCGACGTAGTTCTGACTGCTGCTGGCGCCAACAAAGTTGCCGTCATCAAGGCCGTTCGTGCTGCCACCGGCCTGGGCCTGAAAGAAGCCAAGGACCTGGTAGAAGCCGCTCCGACCAACCTGAAAGAAGCCGTCTCCAAAGACGAAGCTGAAGCTCTGAAGAAAGAGCTGGAAGCTGCCGGTGCTTCTGTTGAGATCAAATAATCTGCATTTATGTAGATTAGCCTGATAAAACAGGCTAGGGCTGGTGAATGTTTGTTCACCAGCCTTTTTGCGCTGTAGACTGAGAGCATTTCACACCGTTTACGACTCTCGGTGCACCAGCAATCCGGACCGCCTCATCGTCCGGGCCAACACAAAACGGTGTTGAGACAGAGCTGTCCCGCGGGACAGAGTGGGTCACTTATCAGCGAGCTGAGGAACCCTATGGTTTACTCTTATACCGAAAAAAAACGCATTCGTAAGGACTTCGGTAAGCGAGACCAGGTACTGGACACGCCTTATCTGTTGTCCATTCAGCTGGACTCCTTCAAGCAGTTCATCGAGGCTGACCCGGAAGGTGAATATGGCCTAGAGGCCGCTTTCCGTAGCGTTTTCCCGATCACCAGTTACTCCGGTAGTGCTGAGCTTCAGTATGTCAGCTATCGCCTGGGTGAGCCGGTATTTGACGTAAAAGAATGCCAGATCCGTGGAGTGACCTACTCCGCGCCGCTGCGTGTCAAGCTTCGTATGGTTCTGTACGACCGTGAAGCAGCTGCCGGCACCGTCAAAGATATCAAGGAACAAGAAGTGTACATGGGCGAAATTCCGCTCATGACCGAAAACGGCACCTTTGTCATCAATGGTACCGAACGGGTTATCGTCTCCCAGCTGCACCGCAGCCCGGGCGTCTTCTTCGACCACGATAAAGGCAAAACACATTCATCCGGTAAGGTACTGTATAACGCCCGCGTTATCCCCTACCGTGGCTCCTGGCTGGACTTCGAGTTCGATGCGAAAGACAACCTGTTTGTCCGTATCGACCGTCGTCGTAAACTGCCGGCCTCCATTATTCTGCGCGCCCTGGACTTCAGTTCCGAAGAAATCCTGGCCACCTTCTTCGAGACCATTGGTTTCGAGGTCAAAGATGGCAAGTTGATGATGGATCTGGTGCCCGAGCGCCTGCGTGGTGAGACTGCGACCTTCGACATCATAGCCAATGGCGCCGTGGTGGTTGAGACCGGTCGTCGTGTCACTGCCCGTCATATCCGTCAGTTGGAAAAAGACGCCATCACCCAGATCGAGGTGCCGGTAGAGTACGTTGTTGGCAAAGTTGCAGCCAAGAACTACGCGCACCCGCAAACTGGCGAAATGGTCGTGACTGCCAACCAGGCTCTGAGCCTGGAAGCGGTAGCCAATCTGTCCCAAGCCGGCTTCAAGCACTTCGAGGTTCTGTTCACCAACGAACTGGACCACGGTGCCTACATGTCCGAGACCCTGCGCATCGACTCCAGCTCCAGCCGCCTGGAAGCTCTGGTCGAGATCTACCGCATGATGCGTCCGGGCGAGCCGCCCACTCGCGAAGCGGCCGAGCAGCTGTTCGAGAACCTGTTCTTCTCTTCCGAGCGTTACGACCTGTCTACCGTGGGTCGGATGAAGTTCAACCGCCGTCTGGGTCGTGAAGACGAGACCGGCGTTGGCGTGCTGACCAAAGACGACATCGTCGAAGTCATGAAACGCCTGATCGACATCCGTAACGGCAATGACGAGGTGGATGATATCGACCACCTGGGTAACCGTCGTATCCGTTCTGTCGGTGAAATGGCAGAAAACCAGTTCCGCGTCGGTCTGGTGCGTGTCGAGCGTGCGGTCAAGGAGCGTCTCTCCCTGGGCGACCTGGACACCCTGATGCCGCAGGATCTGATCAACGCCAAGCCGATCTCCGCCGCGGTCAAAGAGTTCTTCGGTTCCAGCCAGCTGTCCCAGTTCATGGACCAGAACAACCCGCTGTCCGAAGTGACCCACAAGCGTCGTATTTCCGCGCTGGGCCCGGGCGGTCTGACCCGTGAGCGTGCCGGCTTCGAAGTTCGAGATGTACACCCGACTCACTACGGTCGTCTGTGCCCCATCGAGACTCCGGAAGGTCCGAACATCGGTCTGATCAACTCGCTGTCCGTGTATTCCCGCACCAACGAGTACGGTTTCCTCGAGACCCCGTACCGCAAGGTCATCGACGGTGTGATCACCGACGAAGTGGACTACCTGTCAGCCATTGAAGAAGGCAAGTACGTGATCGCACAGGCCAACGCCGCGACCACCGAAGATGGCCGTCTGAAAGACGAGTTGATCCCGTGCCGTCACAAGGGTGAATCCACCTTTATGAACGCCGACCAGATCCAGTACATGGACGTGAGCCCGCAACAGATCGTATCTGTGGCAGCGGCCCTGATCCCGTTCCTGGAACACGATGATGCTAACCGAGCCCTGATGGGTTCGAACATGCAACGTCAGGCCGTACCGACTCTGCGTGCCGACAAGCCGCTGGTAGGTACCGGTATGGAACGCGCCGTGGCCGTTGACTCCGGTGTTACCGTAGTGGCCAAGCGTGGCGGCATGATCGACTACGTCGACGCCTCCCGTATCGTGATCAAGGTCAATGAAGATGAGCTGCTGCCTGGCGAAGCCGGCATCGACATCTACAGCCTGACCAAGTACACCCGTTCCAACCAGAACACCTGTATCAACCAGCGTCCTTGCGTGATGTTGGGTGAGCCGGTGATGGCGGGCGACGTGCTGGCTGACGGCCCGTCTACCGACCTGGGCGAACTGGCGCTGGGCCAAAACCTGCGCGTCGCCTTCATGCCGTGGAACGGTTACAACTTCGAAGACTCGATCCTGGTGAATGAGCGCGTGGTACAGGAAGATCGCCTGACCACCATCCACATCCAGGAACTGGCCTGTATCTCCCGTGACACCAAGCTGGGTCCGGAAGAGATCACTGCCGACATCCCGAACGTGGGTGAAGCCGCTCTGTCCAAGCTGGACGAGTCCGGTATCGTCTACGTGGGTGCCGAAGTGAAGGGCGGCGACATCCTGGTCGGCAAGGTAACACCCAAGGGTGAAACCCAGCTGACGCCGGAAGAGAAGCTGCTGCGCGCCATCTTCGGTGAGAAGGCCTCCGATGTGAAGGACTCCTCCCTGCGTGTGCCGAACGGTGTGTACGGTACCGTGGTTGACGTGCAAGTCTTTACCCGCGATGGCGTGGAAAAAGACAAGCGCGCCAAAGAAATCGAAGAGATGCAGTTGAAGGAAGCGAAGAAGGACTTGACCGAAGAGTTCAAGATCCTGGAAGACGGCATCTTCGGCCGCTCCCGCAACCTGCTGCTGGCCGCCGGTTACAGCGAAGATCGTCTGAACAAGCTGGATCGTTCCAAGTGGTTTGAATTGGCCATCGAAGATGAAGCCAAGCAGATCGAGCTGGAGCAGATCGCCGAACAGCACATCGAGCTGAAAGCCGACTTCGACAAGAAGTTCGAGAACAAACGTCGCAAGATTATCCAGGGTGATGATCTGGCGCCGGGCGTACTGAAAATCGTCAAGGTTTACCTGGCAGTCAAGCGTCGCATCCAACCGGGTGACAAGATGGCGGGCCGTCACGGTAACAAGGGTGTTATCTCCAAGATCTGTCCGGTCGAGGACATGCCCCATGACGAGTTCGGCCGTCCGGTCGACATCGTACTGAACCCGTTGGGTGTACCGTCCCGTATGAACATCGGTCAGATCCTCGAAGTGCACCTGGGCCTCGCGGCCAAGGGTATAGGCGAGAAGATCGACCGCATGATCAAGGATCAGCGCGAGCTGCACGAGATGCGTGACTTCCTGCAACAGGTCTACGACCTGGGCGAGAAAGACACCCAGCAAGTGAACATCGCCGAGCTGTCTGATGACGACGTACGTACCCTTGCGGGTAACCTGCGTAAGGGTCTGCCGGTTGCTACACCTGTCTTTGATGGTGCCAAAGAGCGCGAAATCAAGGCCTTGCTGAAGCTGGCCGATCTGCCGGAATCCGGTCAGATCTCCCTGTTCGACGGTCGTACCGGCAACGCCTTCGAGCGCAAGGTCACCGTGGGTTACATGTACATGCTGAAGCTGAACCACTTGGTAGACGACAAGATGCACGCGCGTTCTACCGGCTCCTACAGCCTGGTTACCCAGCAGCCGCTGGGTGGTAAGGCACAGTTCGGTGGTCAGCGGTTCGGTGAGATGGAAGTGTGGGCCCTGGAGGCTTACGGTGCGGCATATACCCTGCAGGAAATGCTGACCGTCAAGTCTGACGATGTGAATGGCCGTACCAAGATGTACAAGAACATCGTGGATGGCGACCACCGTATGGAGCCGGGCATGCCCGAATCCTTCAACGTACTGTTGAAGGAAATCCGCTCTCTGGGTATCAACATCGAGCTGGACGAAGAGTAAGAGCTCGCTCTTATTGTTCGAGAATTGACGTGGGCGCCCTGCTGCTTTGGCAGCAGGGCGCCGAGGTTAGACTCCTGACAGGGGAAACACGTGAAAGACTTACTCAAGTTTTTGAAGGCTCAGACCAAGACCGAAGAGTTTGACAGTATCAAGATCGGTCTGGCCTCTCCTGACATGATCCGCTCCTGGTCATTCGGTGAGGTCAAAAAGCCTGAGACCATCAACTACCGGACTTTCAAGCCGGAACGTGATGGTCTGTTCTGCGCCCGTATCTTCGGACCGGTGAAGGACTACGAGTGTCTGTGCGGCAAGTACAAGCGCCTGAAACACCGTGGTGTGATCTGCGAGAAGTGCGGCGTAGAAGTGACCCAGACCAAGGTCCGTCGTGAGCGCATGGGCCACATCGAGCTGGCCAGCCCGACTGCCCACATCTGGTTCCTGAAGTCCCTGCCGTCCCGTATCGGTCTGCTGCTGGACATGACCCTGCGTGACATCGAGCGCGTGCTGTATTTCGAATCCTATGTGGTTATCGAACCCGGCATGACCAACCTCGAGCGCAGCCAGATGCTGTCCGAAGAGAACTATCTGGACGCGCTGGAAGAGTGGGGCGACGAATTCGACGCCAAGATGGGTGCCGAAGCGATCCTTGCATTGCTGCGTGCCATCGATCTGGAAGGTGAAGTCAAGACCATGCGCGAGGAGCTGGATCAAACCAACTCCGAGACCAAGCGCAAGAAGACCACCAAGCGTCTGAAGCTGATGGAAGCCTTCCTGCAGTCCGGCAACAAGCCGGAGTGGATGATCATGACAGTGCTGCCTGTGCTGCCGCCGGACCTGCGTCCGCTGGTACCGCTGGACGGCGGTCGTTTCGCGACTTCCGATCTGAACGATCTGTACCGTCGCGTGATCAACCGTAACAACCGCCTGAAGCGTCTGCTGGATCTGGCGGCTCCGGACATCATCGTGCGCAACGAAAAGCGCATGCTGCAAGAGTCCGTGGATGCCCTGCTGGACAACGGCCGTCGTGGTCGTGCCATCACTGGCTCCAACAAGCGCCCGCTGAAATCCCTGGCCGACATGATCAAGGGTAAGCAAGGTCGTTTCCGTCAGAACTTGCTGGGTAAACGTGTCGACTACTCCGGTCGTTCCGTTATCACCGTAGGCCCGACGCTGCGTCTGCATCAGTGCGGTTTGCCGAAGAAGATGGCGCTGGAACTGTTCAAGCCCTTCATCTATGGCAAGCTGGAATCCCGTGGTCTGGCGACCACCATCAAGGCCGCCAAGAAGATGGTGGAGCGCGAAGAAGCGGTCGTTTGGGACATCCTGGACGAAGTGATCCGCGAACACCCGGTCCTGCTGAACCGTGCACCGACCTTGCACCGTCTGGGTATCCAGGCGTTTGAACCGACCCTGATCGAAGGCAAGGCCATCCAGCTGCACCCGCTGGTCTGTGCCGCCTATAACGCGGACTTCGATGGTGACCAGATGGCGGTCCACGTACCGCTGACCCTGGAAGCCCAGCTGGAAGCGCGCGCCCTGATGATGTCTACCAACAACATCCTGTCGCCTGCCTCCGGTGAGCCGATCATCGTTCCTTCCCAGGACGTGGTCTTGGGTCTGTACTACATGACCCGTGCCCGTATCAACGCCAAGGGCGAAGGTATGGTGCTGGCCGGTCCGAAAGAAGCCGAGAAGGTCTATCGTGCCGGTCTGGCCGATCTCCATGCTCGTGTGAAAGTGCGCATTACCGAATACCTGCGTCAGGAAGACGGTTCCCTGCTGCCGCACACCGAGATGAAGAACACCACCGTTGGTCGTGCGATCCTGAGCCTGATCCTGCCGAAAGGCATGGAATACGCGCTGATCGACGAACCCAAGGTGCTGACTGCCGCCGAGCAGGCCGATCTGGATGCCAATCCGCAGAACTGGATCAAATCCGTATCCAACAAGGCGCTGGGCAAAAAGCTCATCTCCCGTCTGCTGAACACCTGCTATCGCAAGCAGGGCCTGAAGGACACCGTCATCTTCGCTGACCAGCTGATGTATACCGGTTTCCATTACGCGGCCCTGTCTGGTGCTTCCGTTGGTATCGATGACATGGTCATCCCGGATGCCAAGAAAGACATCATTGCGGCAGCCGAAGCCGAAGTTGCCGAGATCCAGGACCAGTTCCTGTCCGGTCTGGTGACCGCTGGCGAACGCTATAACAAGGTTATCGATATCTGGGCCAGCGCGAACGATCGCGTCTCCAAGGCCATGATGGATAACCTCTCCAAGGAGCGGAACGTCAACTCCCTGGGTGAAGAAGAAGAGCAGGCCTCCTTCAACAGCATCTTCATGATGGCCGACTCTGGTGCGCGGGGCTCCGCCGCCCAGATCCGTCAGCTGGCCGGTATGCGTGGCCTGATGGCCAAGCCGGATGGTTCCATCATCGAAACGCCGATCGTGGCGAACTTCCGTGAAGGTCTGAACGTACTGCAGTACTTCATCTCCACTCACGGTGCTCGTAAGGGTCTGGCGGATACCGCACTGAAGACAGCGAACTCCGGTTACCTGACTCGTCGTCTGGTTGACGTGGCTCAGGACATGGTGATCACCGAGGACGATTGCGGTACGACCGAAGGTCTGTGGATGACTCCGCTGATCGAAGGTGGTGACGTGGTCGAGCCGCTGCGTGAGCGCGTGCTGGGTCGTGTGGTCGCCGAAGACGTGATCAAGCCGGGTACTGAAAGCGAGATCCTAGTCGCGCGCAATACTCTGCTCGACGAGTATCTGTGTGACCTGCTGGAGCGTAACTCCGTCGACCGCGTGAAGGTACGTTCTGCCATCACCTGTGAGACCGACTTCGGTAACTGTGCTCACTGCTACGGCCGTGATCTGGCCCGTGGTCACCTGGTGAACAAGGGTGAGGCTGTCGGTGTTATCGCCGCCCAGTCCATCGGTGAGCCGGGTACCCAGCTGACGATGCGTACCTTCCACATCGGTGGTGCCGCATCCCGAGCTGCTGCCGAGAGCAGCATCCAGGTCAAGAACACCGGTAGCATCAAGCTGCAGAACGCCAAGTTTGTTACCAACAGTGCCGACAAGCTGGTTATCACCTCCCGTTCTACCGAACTGACCATCATGGACGAGATGGGCCGTACCAAGGAAAGCCACAAGCTGCCTTACGGTTCCGTGCTGGAAGTGAAAGATGGCCAGGCCGTGAGTGCCGGTGATACCGTCGCCAACTGGGATCCGCACACCCACCCGATCATCACCGAAGTAGCAGGTCGCCTGGACTTCGAACACATGATCGACGGTGTGACCATCACTCGTCAGACCGACGAGCTGACCGGTCTCTCCTCTATCGTCGTGCTGGATGTCAATGAACGTCCGAGCGCGGGTAAAGAGATGCGTCCGACCGTGAAGCTGGTCGACCAGAACGGCAAGGATGTCATGATCCCGGGTACCGATGTTGCAGCCCAGTACTTCCTGCCGGGCAAGGCGATCGTGAACCTGGAGGATGGTGCCAACGTGGGCGTGGGTGACGCGGTCGCGCGTATCCCGCAAGAGTCCAGCGGTACCAAGGACATCACCGGTGGTCTGCCGCGCGTTGCGGATCTGTTCGAAGCACGTCAACCGAAGGAACCGGCTATCCTGGCCGAGATCTCCGGTACCATCTCCTTCGGGAAAGAGACCAAGGGCAAACGCCGTCTGGTCATCACCCCGACCGACGGTGGCGATATCTACGAAGAGATGATTCCGAAGTGGCGTCACCTGAACGTGTTCGAAGGTGAAAAAGTTGAGAAGGGTGAAGTACTGGCAGATGGTCCTGAGTCTGCTCACGACATCCTGCGTCTGCGCGGTATCAGCCCGGTCGCCAACTACATCGCCAACGAAGTGCAGGACGTTTACCGTCTGCAAGGCGTTAAGATCAACGACAAGCACATCGAAGTCATCGTTCGTCAGATGCTGCGTAAGTGCGAGATCCTGAGCGCTGGCGACACCGATTTGATCGAAGGCGAGCAGGTTGAAGTGGCTCGCGTGAAGATTGCCAACCGTAAGCTGGTTGCCGAGGGTAAGACTCCGGCCACCTTCCGTCATATCCTGATGGGTATTACCAAGGCATCTCTGAGCACCGAGTCCTTCATCTCCGCGGCTTCCTTCCAGGAAACCACTCGTGTTCTGACCGAAGCGGCCGTTGGCGGCAAGCGTGATGAACTGCGTGGCCTGAAAGAGAACGTAATCGTGGGTCGCCTGATCCCGGCTGGTACCGGCTTTGCCTACCACCATGCCCGGATCAACCAGCGTGCCGCCGCAGCCCGTGCTGTCGGTGTGCCGCAGGTGACTGCCGATGAGGCTCAGCAAAATCTGGCGGATCTGCTCAACGCAGCCGGCAGTTTTGACGAAGAGTAATCTTCAGCTGCAGTGATTAAAAAGGGCTCCTTCAAGGGGCCCTTTTTGTTGCCTGACCGCCAGTAGTGCGCTGCACCGGGCTGGGGCAGGGGATGATCCAGTGCAAGGTTATAGAGCAAAAAATCAAAAAAAGTTGACATTGATCCCCCGCAATTGAAAACTCGGGAAAGTTGAATGGTTATTACAGGGGTAGAACATGGCTGTCGGTATCGAGGAAGTACTGCTTCCCGAAGAGCAACTGAGCGGTCGCGCTTTTACAGACGAAGACAGGGAATTGTTGCGTTCATATGAGGGCCTCATCGAGGGCCTGGCCGATCTGTTCGGCAAGCACTGCGAAGTGGTGCTGCATTCCCTGGAAAATCTGCATGAGTCAGTGATCAAGATAGCGAACGGATTCAATACGGGGCGGACCCTGGGAGCGCCGATCACCGATCTGGCCCTGCGTATGCTCAAGGACATCGAGAGTACGGGTCAGGATCACACCCAGAGCTACTTTGCCCGCAGCCGGACCGGTGCGCTGATGAAGTCGAGCACCATCGCCATCCGCAACCGCGACAAGCAGGTGATCGGTCTTATCTGCATCAACCTGCACATCAATGCGCCTTTCCACGAGTTCGTGGCCGAATTCTTCCCGACGCCCCAGCAAGTGGAGCGTCAATCGCCGGAGACCTTCGCCAACAGCGTGGAGGAGCTGGTTGCCCAGACGGTGGACAACACCATCGACGAGATCAACCGTGATCCCTCCGTGGCCAACAACGCCAAGAATCGTTTTATCGTGACCCAGTTGTTCGAGAAGGGCATATTTGATATCAAGGACTCGATCAACCTGGTCGCCGACAAGCTGAATATTTCCAAACATACCGTGTATCTCTACATCCGACAGCGCAAGCAGGGTGAAGAAGAAAGCGAGTAAGCGCCATAGATAGGGGATAGATAACAATGGCTAAAGAAGTGATTGCAACCGACAAGGCGCCTGCCGCAATTGGTCCTTATGTACAGGCCACCAAGCTGGGTGACCTGGTGTTCACCTCCGGGCAGATCCCGCTCGATCCGGCCACCATGGACATAGTTGCCGGTGGCATAGAAGCGCAGGCCGAACAGGTGATGAAGAACCTGGTTGCAGTATTGAAGGCGGCGGGTGCCGATACCAGCAAGGTGCTGAAGACTACCTGTTTCCTGAGCGACATGAACAACTTCGTGGCCTTCAACCAGGTCTATGCTCGCTACTTCGGTGACGCTGCGCCGGCGCGCTCCTGCGTGGAAGTGGCTCGCCTGCCGAAAGATGTGCTGGTCGAAGTCGAAGCCATTGCTTACGTCTGAGTCACCGTCAGCGAAAAAGCCCCTCCCAGGAGGGGCTTTTTCGTCTTTGAGATAGAATGGATACACATCTGTGCAGGAGTACGGACATGAGTCTGAATTTTGCCCTGCTGGTCACCGGGCCAGCCTATGGCACCCAGACGGCCAGCACCGCCTATCGCTTCGCCCTGAGCCTCATCGAGCAGGGGCATCAGCTGTCCCATTTGTTCTTCTATCAGGATGGGGTCCATAACGGCAATGGCCTGCATGCCCCGGCCAGCGATGAGACCGACCTGGTGGCGCTGTGGCGCGATCTGGCCCTGGCACAGGGCATTGCCATCGATGTGTGTGTCGCCGCCGCCATGCGCCGCGGGGTGCTCGATGAAGCCGAGGCCAAGGGGGTCGGCAAAACCCAGTTCAATCTGCAGGCCCCGTTTCGTTTGAGCGGGCTGGGTCAGCTGGCGGAGGCCAGCCTGACCGCCGACCGCTTCGTCCAGTTCTAGGGGGATGGAATGACCAAGATAGCCTTTATCTGCCGCCGTGGCCCCCACGGTACGGCGAGTGGACGAGAGGGCCTGGATGCCTTGCTGGCCACCTCTGCGCTGACGGAATCACTGGCGCTGTTCCTCATCGGTGACGGCGTGTTGCAACTGGTCAGGGAGCAGTCACCACAAGGGATATTGCAGCGCCACTACGCCCCGACCTTCAAGATATTGGAACTGTACGATGTCGAGGAGGTCTATGTCTGTGCGGCGTCGCTGGCCGAACGTGGTCTGACGGCTGAGGATCTGCTGATCCCTGTGACGGTGGCGAGTCCGACCGAGATCCGCCGCCAGTGGGATAACTTCACTACCCACATCAGCTTTTGAGGTACCCATGATACAGCTTGTATTGAGCTCGCCTTTCCTCAGCCAAGACCTCGAGCAGGTGTTGCGTTATCGCCAGGACGCGGATCTGCTGGTGCTGATGCAGGATGCCGTAGTGGCGGCGACGGCTCCGCAGTGGTGCGAGCGATTGAGCGGGATTCCGCTCTATGTGATGGGGGAAGACCTGAAGGCGAGGGGGTTGTCCCCCAGGATCGGGATGGCACTCGACATGGCCGGCCTGATCAAGCTGATCGCCGAGCAGGGATCACCACAGACCTGGGCCGGCTAAATTTGATTTTTATCAGCTATCTCAGGCGATTATCACAATAGTGGCGGAATGTCATTTGCCCTTTTGGCGCACGAATTGTATAAATCTTGACTCCCTAGACAACAGGGCATAAAATTTCGCGTCCCCGTATCTGCGGGGAGGATTTTTCACACGTTTATGAAGTCATTATCAGGAGCCTTTTGATGGCAACTATTAACCAGTTGGTTCGCAAGCCACGCATCAAGCTCGTTGTGAAAAGCAACGTGCCGGCGCTGGAAGCGTGCCCTCAGAAGCGTGGCGTATGCACCCGTGTATACACCACCACCCCCAAGAAGCCTAACTCTGCACTGCGTAAAGTGTGCCGTGTACGTCTGACCAACGGCTTCGAAGTCACCTCCTACATCGGTGGTGAAGGTCACAACCTGCAGGAGCACTCCGTTGTTCTGATCCGTGGCGGTCGTGTCAAGGATTTGCCAGGTGTTCGTTATCACACCGTTCGTGGTGCGTTGGACTGTGCCGGTGTTAAAGACCGTAAGCAGGCTCGCTCCAAGTATGGCGTGAAGCGTCCGAAAGCTTAATGGTTCTCCGTTAAGTAAGGCCAAACGTTAATTCGTTTCTAGTTAGATAACTTTCTAGTTTTGGGTAACCCCTGAAGTTACGGAGAATTTGAAATGCCAAGACGTCGTGTTGTTGGTCAGCGTAAAATCCTGCCGGATCCCAAGTTCGGATCAGAGCTGCTGGCTAAATTTGTCAACGTAGTAATGGTTGACGGTAAGAAATCTGTTGCAGAAGCCATCGTTTATGGCGCCCTGGACATCATTGCCACCAAATCTGGCAAAGAGCACCTGGCCCTGTTCGAAGTCGCTCTGGACAACATTCGTCCGGCGGTCGAGGTTAAATCTCGTCGCGTCGGTGGTGCAACCTATCAGGTACCGGTAGAAGTTCGTCCGGTTCGTCGCAATGCCCTGGCAATGCGCTGGTTGGTTGATGCCGCTCGTAAACGTGGTGAAAAATCAATGGCTCAGCGTTTGGCTGGCGAGCTGCTGGATGCCGCTGACAATAAGGGTTCGTCTGTCAAGAAACGTGAAGACGTTCACCGTATGGCTGAAGCGAACAAGGCTTTCGCTCACTTCCGCTGGTAATCCGCCTGCGCAGGGCCTTCAGGCTCTGCGCACCTTCAGTTATCTAGGGGTACGCTCCTAGTAAGAGGATGACAATGGCTCGTACAACCCCCATTGAGCGTTATCGTAACATCGGTATCTCCGCTCACATCGACGCCGGTAAGACTACTACTACCGAGCGCGTTCTGTTTTACACCGGTGTAAGTCACAAGATCGGTGAAGTTCACGATGGCGCCGCCACCATGGACTGGATGGAACAGGAACAAGAGCGTGGTATCACCATCACCTCCGCCGCGACCACCGCTTTCTGGTCCGGTATGGGTAAACAGTTCCAACCGCACCGTATCAACATCATCGATACCCCAGGCCACGTTGACTTTACTATCGAAGTAGAGCGTTCAATGCGTGTTCTGGACGGCGCCGTGATGGTGTACTGTGCCGTAGGTGGCGTACAGCCACAGTCTGAAACCGTATGGCGTCAGGCTAACAAGTACAAGGTTCCCCGTATCGCGTTCGTCAACAAGATGGACCGTACCGGCGCCAACTATCTGCGCTGCGTTGAGCACATCAAGACCCGTCTGAAAGGCGTGCCGGTTCCCCTGCAACTGAACATCGGTGCAGAAGAGAACTTCAAGGGCGTTATCGACCTGGTCAAGATGAAAGCAATCAACTGGAGCGAAGCTGACCAGGGTGTGTCTTTCGATTACGAAGACGTCCCGGCCGAGCTGCTGGAACAAGCGCAAGAAATGCGCATGAACCTGGTTGAAGCCGCTGCTGAAGCGTCTGAAGATCTGATGGAAAAATACCTGGGTGGTGAAGAACTGACCGAAGAAGAGATCAAGAAAGCTCTTCGTCAGCGTGTTCTGAACAACGAAATCATCCTGGTTACCTGTGGCTCTGCGTTCAAGAACAAGGGCGTACAGGCCATGCTGGATGCCGTGGTTGACTATCTGCCGGCTCCGACCGACGTAGCAGCCATCGACGGTCTGAAGCTGGATGGCGAGACCAAGGACGAGCGTCACGCTTCCGATGACGAGCCGTTCTCTGCTCTGGCATTCAAGATTGCTACCGACCCGTTCGTAGGCAACCTGACCTTCTTCCGCGTTTACTCCGGTGTGGTTAACTCCGGTGACTCCGTACTGAACTCTGTCAAAGAGAAGCGCGAGCGTTTTGGCCGTATCGTTCAGATGCACGCCAACAAGCGTGAAGAGATCAAAGAAGTTCGCGCAGGCGACATTGCCGCTGCCATCGGTCTGAAAGACGTGACCACTGGTGACACCCTGTGTGACGAAAAAGCACCGATCATCCTCGAGCGCATGGAATTCCCGGAGCCGGTAATCTCCATCGCGGTTGAGCCGAAAACCAAGGCTGACCAAGAGAAGATGGGTCTGGCACTCGGCCGTCTGGCGCAGGAAGATCCGTCTTTCCGCGTATGGACTGACGAAGAATCTGGCCAAACCATCATCGCCGGTATGGGTGAGCTGCACCTGGACATCATCGTTGACCGTATGCGTCGTGAGTTCAAGGTTGAAGCCAACGTA
Organism: Aeromonas media; assembly: GCF_000819985.1. Classification (GTDB taxonomy): domain Bacteria; phylum Pseudomonadota; class Gammaproteobacteria; order Enterobacterales; family Aeromonadaceae; genus Aeromonas; species Aeromonas media. Next base: position 75,406 of record NZ_CDBZ01000220.1, read on the forward strand.
GGTAAGCCGCAGGTTGCCTACCGTGAAACCATCCGCAATACCGTCAAGGACATCGAAGGCAAGCATGCCAAGCAGTCCGGTGGTCGTGGTCAGTACGGTCACGTTGTGATCGACATGTACCCGCTGGAAGAAGGCAAAGCCTACGAGTTTGTTAACGACATCAAGGGCGGCGTCATTCCTGGTGAGTTCATCCCGGGTGTTGACAAGGGTATCCGTGAGCAGCTGAAGTCCGGCCCGCTGGCAGGCTATCCGGTCATGGATCTGGGTGTGCGTCTGCACTTCGGTTCCTACCACGATGTCGACTCCTCCGAACTGGCGTTCAAAATCGCTGCTTCCATGGCCTTTAAGGCTGGCTTCATGAAAGCCAACCCGGTTCTGCTCGAACCGATCATGAAAGTAGAAGTTGAGACTCCGGAAGATTACATGGGCGACGTCATCGGTGACCTGAACCGTCGTCGTGGCCTGATCGAAGGTATGGAAGACGGCCCGTCCGGCAAGATCGTTCGTGCTCTCGTGCCGCTGGCCGAGATGTTCGGTTATGCGACTGCCCTGCGTTCCGCTACCCAGGGTCGCGCTTCCTACGCCATGGAATTCGCCAAGTATCACGATGCCCCGACTAACGTCGCCCAGGCCGTGATCGAAGAGCGCAAATCCAAGTAATTTATGATTCCCCGCCTACGACGGTAGGCGGGTTTAACCTAGAAGGACTACGTCGTGTCTAAAGAAAAATTTGAGCGTAATAAACCGCACGTAAACGTCGGCACCATCGGCCACGTTGACCACGGTAAAACCACCCTGACCGCCGCCATCACCAACGTGCTGGCCAAGCACTTCGGTGGTAAAGCTTTCGCCTTCGACCAGATCGACAAGGCACCGGAAGAGCGTGAGCGTGGTATCACCATCAACACCTCCCACGTAGAATACGACACTGCTACCCGCCACTACGCCCACGTAGATTGCCCGGGTCA
>NZ_CDBZ01000220.1:76698-77858 GCF_000819985.1 Aeromonas media
CGTGGCGTGAAGCGTGAAGACGTAGAGCGTGGTCAGGTACTGGCCAAGCCGGGCTCCATCAAGCCGCACACCAAGTTTGAATCTGAAGTGTACGTACTGTCCAAAGAAGAAGGTGGTCGTCATACCCCGTTCTTCAAGGGCTACCGTCCGCAGTTCTACTTCCGTACTACCGACGTGACCGGTACCATCGAACTGCCGGAAGGCGTAGAGATGGTCATGCCAGGCGACAACATCAAAATGGTTGTTACCCTGATTGCACCGATCGCAATGGACGACGGCCTGCGTTTCGCTATCCGTGAAGGTGGCCGTACCGTAGGTGCTGGTGTTGTTGCTAGCGTAATCGCTTAATCGATTCGTTATCTGCACACATAAAAGGGGTGGCTTCGGCTGCCCCTTTTTCTTTTTGGGTCTTATGCCCTATGAGATACTCTGCAAAATCATTTATTGAGGTAGTCCCCAGTGAGCAAGCCCGCCATTTTTCTGGATCGTGACGGTGTCATCAACGAAGACACAGGTTATGTCAGCCAGGTAGACGACTTCCATTTCCTGCCTGGGGTGATCGAAGCCCTGCAACTGTTGAAGAAGAAGGGCTACCTACTGATCGTGGTCACCAACCAATCCGGCATCGCCCGCGGTTATTTCAGTGAAGACGACTTCATGAACCTGACGGAGTGGATGGACTGGTCACTGGCCGATCGGGATGTGGATCTCGATGGTATCTATTTCTGTCCTCATCATCCGGATCATGGGGCACCCTGCGATTGCCGCAAGCCTGCACCCGGTATGCTGCTGTTGGCGCAACAGGAGCTCGGCATCGACATGGCACATTCTTATATGGTGGGTGACAAGCCTTCCGACCTGAAAGCGGCCATCAATGCCGGGGTCGGACACAAGGTGATGGTGCGCACCGGCAAGGCAGTGACCGATGAGGGCAATACGCTGGCTGATACCATTTATGACAATCTGCACGATTTTGCCATTTCAGCGCCTTTCGCGGGCTGATTTCGTTCGCTTAATACGCGCATTGGTGGCTTTGTGAGCGAACGGTTGATGAAAGCCATCTTTTTGCAATTATCTGCTTGCCAGAAAGTTTCAGCTCCCTATAATGCGCCTCCATCGACAGGGCAAGCGGCAACGCAAACAACCTCGTCGATAACCTC
>NZ_CDBZ01000221.1 GCF_000819985.1 Aeromonas media
ATAACGCCTTAAATGGCGAAGAAACGGTCTAAATAGGCTGATTCAAGGCATTTACGGGAGAAAAAATCGGCTCAAACATGAAGAAATGAAATGACTGAGTCAGCCGAGAAGAATTTCCCCGCTTATTCGCACCTTCCCTAACTTATGGCGCTTTAGGGAGGGGCAGGAGCGGACTGGTAATCAGGGAAGGGAGATGAATACGGCACGTTGAAAAGGGTCTGACCTTGATACCAAAGAAAGGGCGCACGAAAGTAGCGTAAATAAGACACTGGTTTGAGGCTGGTGTCAGAGGATAACTAGCTCTGTACATATAAACTTACTCATCGTTACTTGGCGCTCTACTGAAAAGCATAAAAAACAGCCCGTATATTGCAGGCTGTCCTTTAATTAATATTGGTATAGAAGCCCTGTTATATTGCTACAGGAGCCTTAATATGAGGATGCGGGTCATACCCAACAATCTCAAAGTCCTCAAACTTATAGTCGTATATTGAATCGGGTTTACGCAGAATTTTCAGCTCCGGCAACCCTCTCGGCTCACGAGACAGCTGTTCTTTAATCTGCTCAAAATGATTCGAGTAAGCATGAACATCACCGAAAGAGATAATTATTTCATGTGGTGTAAGATCACACTGCTGTGCCAGCATATGTGTTAATAAAGCGAGGCTGCTTTGGTTATAAGCATAGCCCAAAAATATGTCACTGCTGCGTAAAAACAATTGTGCTGACAATTTTCCATCTGCCACATAGAATTGATATAGCAGGTGGCAAGGAGGTAAAGCCATTTTACCATTACGCACGTTATCTTGCGGGCTTACTGACTCGTCTGGCAGATACTCAACATTCCAGCCATGGAATAGGATCCGCCTGCTATTCGGATTGTTTTTGAGGGCATTAACGACATAATCGATTTGGTTAATTGCACCACCATCTTTAGTCGGCCAAGCAGTCCACTGATTGCCATAAATTGGCCCCAGATCACCAGTTTCTGTTGCCCATTCATCCCAAATTTTTACGCCATTCTCATTTAGCCAACGAGTATTGGTGTCACCACTTAAGAACCAAATTAACTCATTGGCAATGCTCTTAAAATGGAGCTTTTTAGTTGTGAGTAGAGGGAAACCATCAGCGAGGTTATGTCGAATTTGACGCCCAAATACCGATTTTACACCTGTGCCAGTCCGGTCACCTTTAACCGTCCCGCTATCCATAATATCTTGCAAAAGCTCCAAATATGCTTTCATTTTTCATTCACCATATTTAATAAGTCTGTAATTCTTGCAATTTCAGCATTGGCTTTTTCTAGCTCGACTTGCAACTTATCAGCTTGAACCATATAGAAATCCCTTGATTTCGACATGGTAACAAACTGAACAGTCATAGACTCATATAACGACTTAAAATCGTTAGATTTACCATACCAATACTGAATTTCTTTTAAACACTTGCTAATATTTTCCTTGAGTTCAACCGTTGGGTCAACCTCTATGATATTGTTTCTTTTTTCCTCAAGCTCAGCCTTCCTGGCAGCTTTGATTGCAGCCACTCGCTCAAGAGGCCAGACCCGATTACGGATGGTGTTTCTGTGAACTGATGCAAGGTTTGCAAGGGATGATATTGAACACTTTATAGAGCGATCGTTCTGCATCTTGATTAACGCTTCATTGATGCTCTCAGTTACATCATTGAACTCTTTATTATTCCTCTCATCATAGGCGGTCATTTAAACACCCCGAGATATTCCAGAACACCTTTAGCTTCATTAGCAGCTTCCACAGCCTGGCGATAATTAGTCTCTGATTCACCAAGACTCACTACTTTCATATTCTGCTCATAAACCTCACGCCACTTGGGGATATGTGCTTTTGTAATCACAGCTTGATGACAGCGATTAGGGTTACAACGCAGGCTACCAATGCATGGGAGGCTTTGATCAAACTCTTCTACACGACCGCCATAGCACATACCAGTGCCTACATTGATAACTGCCATTCCCTGTTGGGCCATCGCCTCAAAGACCTCATCATTTGAATAGCCAGCAGCTTGATAGCCTTCAAAAAGCTTCCTTAGTCGTTTCTTATGAGCATCTGCATTCACACCCGCAAACGTACCATTCGGGTCATACATTTCTTTTACGAGATGCACTTCTGCCTGATGCCGAAGGTTGTTTTTTTCTGCTTTAATACCAGATAACATATCTCCGATATCACCATAACACATTGTGTCACTAGAAAAGCCCTTATTAGAGGCGGCACCAACTGACTGAACAAGATTACCAAAATGCTTCAATTGATGAGAAATGAATGGGAGCCCCAACTCCACTTTGTACATTTGATATGCCAAGGTGTGTCTCATCATATATGGGAAGAAATCAATGGAATTTAGTTCATCGCTGGTTAGAATTTCAGAAAAATAATTCTTAATTACTATGCATACACCGTTCTTGAGTGTTTTTGGTTCCTGACTAAACTTTAGCGTTTCACTTTTACTATAAACAAACGGATTATTCCTAATTCTAGTCAATACAACTAGAGCTGCCATTGCATCTTCTACAGCGGGAATTGCAACCCAAAGGTCATCAAACAGCCTTCGTGAAGTTGAACGATGTTTATGAACAGTAGAACAAATGCATGGAATATCAAAGGAACTTGTAAGTGGTTTATCTACACGAATTTCTGTAAATTCACTTGGACGCATACCAGTGAACTGGGCAATAATGTAAATTGCTGCATCATGTACAAGCTTAGTGTAATTAAATATGTCTTCTGTGCCCTGCTCTGGACGCTGAAGATCTGCGGCCCTGACATCACCAACCAGCTCCGTATTGAGCTTGCTTCTAACAAGAGCTATGTCTGTATTTTTTTTGTAAAGACGCACACCAATATAATACTCAACATCTGAATCGCTTATATCCATTACTGATGGTGGCAATTCATTCCGAAATAGATCAAGTTTTTTCTCTGCAATTTTATCTTTTATTGGCAACCCCATCTTATGGAGGAAGTCGCTGATCAAGCAGCTTGATATAGTCACAACTCTATCAAAGATTTCGTCAGGGATTACCTTTTCCCTATCATCTTCTTTTTTCTCAATTTGTGTAATAGATAGATGTTCGATTTTAGGTAAGAATGGAGTGTGAGAGTAAAGAGCATTTACAATTCGGTCATGTGAAAACCACTCAAAAACTTGTTCAATGTGGTAGACTGTTGACTCTGCTTTTTGATAGCCAACACTGAACATTTTATAGTCTTGATAGGTAATATCAATTAAAGAGCAGAATTTCTCTCTACAGAATGCACTGCCGTATTCTTCACCTGCCTTATTATAAAAGTGATCCATGAAATCTAACCATGACTTTACCATTGGTGTTATCGATTGCATGGAGAGTGTTTGCCCACTTTTACCGCGTCTATTTTGAGATCGTTTAGGGATAATTCTAATATATACTATAGCAATTTTGAGCTCTGCCACTATGGATTTAGGGATGTTATTATATGCTGAAAAGTCAATTATTAGCCTACTCCCCCTCATTGTTTTGGCAATTTCAACATCTGCTGTGTAGTCCCAGGGTGAGAGCGTGAAC
>NZ_CDBZ01000222.1 GCF_000819985.1 Aeromonas media
TTAGCAACTGCCCCGTAAACCCTCGCCCAATCGGGCGGGGATATAAGGGGAGCTAATCTGGTGTGTTCTGCGAGGCCACATACGCCTTGAGCGTTTCGATAGTGGCCCCGCCAGCACTGCAAGCAAAGTAAGAGCGCGACCACAGGAGCCCGCTATTACTTTGCTTTCGTAGGTGCGTATTCAATATGCGGATCTGGCGGCTACTGATCGACTTCAAATTATTGACCAACACACTGACGGCCAACTTCGGTGGATAGGCTACGAGCAGATGAACGTGATCGGCTTCGCCATCCATCTCCAGAATGTCGATCTCCAACTTCTCTGCCGCAGATAAAAATGCGCCGCGCATCTGCTCGATCATGGTGCCATCAAGCAGTTTGCGGCGGTACTTCGTGGTGAAGATTAAATGCACAACTAGCTTGCTGACGGAGTGACGCCTCCGCAGATACCTAGTCAAATCATCATGATGCACACTCACTTGCAATAATCCGTTAAAAGTCATACTGTATGGCTATCCTAGCAGCGAGCGGTGACTTTGAGAAGAGCAACGAAAGTACGCATTTATCCGACCGACGAACAAGCGGCATTCTTGAATGCCCAGTTCGGCGCGGTGCGGTTCGCGTACAACAAGGCCATTTATATTCAACGACACATGTTCAAGCGTCACGGGATTTCACTGAAACCGAAACGCGACCTGAAACCCATGCTCGCAGTGGCGAAAAAATCGCGCAAATACGGCTGGCTAAAGGAGTACGATTCACTCGCCTTGCAGCAAGCGGTGATTAATCTCGACAAGGCATTCGCCAACTTCTTCAATCCCAAGCTCAAGGCACGAATGCCTACCTTCAAGAGCAAACGGGGCAGGCAATCCAGCTATCACCCCAACGGAAAGGTGCTCACAGCGGCTATCCAGTTGCCGAAGATGACGCCCATCAGGGCGGTCATTCATCGAGATATTATCGGCGTGGTATCCAGCATCACAGTCAGCCGTGGCCCGACAGGGAAATACTATGCTTCCATCCTTTGCGAGGATGGCTGCGAGGCTCCCGCCAAGCCCACCTTCATCACGGACGTGACTGGCTGTGATATGGGGCTGTCCCACTACCTCATTGAGTCGAGCGGCAAAAAGATTGCCAATCCACGCCACCTTATCAACGCCAGTCGCAATCTACGACGCAAGCAAAAGGCACTGTCTCGCAAGAAAAAGGGCAGCGCCAACCGTGGCAAGGCAAGACGGCAACTGGCCGCCCTGCACGAACGGGTAGCCAATGCCCGCGCCGATTTTCAGCACAAACTCTCTCACACGATGGTTGACGAAAACCAAGCGGTCATCGTGGAGACATTGAAATCAGCGAACATGATGAAAAATCACAAACTGGCCCGCGCCATTGGCGATGCTGGTTGGCATGGTTTCATCATGAAGCTGGAGTACAAGGCACAAGCGGCGGGTCGCCACCTAATCAAACTTGATCAGTGGTTTGCCAGCTCGAAACTGTGTAGCGATTGCGGCCACAAGATGCCGGACATGCCGTTGCATCAGCGGCAGTGGGTATGTCCAGCGTGTGGGGCAGGGCATGACCGCGACATTAACGCGGCCATGAATATCCAGCAACAAGGCATATTGGAATTAAAGGCGGCGGGACACGTCGTTTCTACCCATGGAGGCCAGCGTTAATCTG
>NZ_CDBZ01000223.1:0-131 GCF_000819985.1 Aeromonas media
CTGCTGTATCAACCCCAGCCCGCCCCGACTCTGCCCCGCCGCGTCTGGCGCAACATAGAACAGGGGATCTCCCCCAAGCCCGGGCCCAACCGCCTGTGGTGGCCGCTCGCCATGGCCGCCTCCCTGCTGCT
>NZ_CDBZ01000223.1:492-829 GCF_000819985.1 Aeromonas media
GGCCGCCTCCCTGCTGCTGGGGATATGGCTCCAGCCGCTGCTTCCCTGGCACTCCGCGCCCATCCAGTCGATGCGCTACCTGGCCACGATGTCCTCCGCGGGCGAGGAGGCCCCCTTCGTGCTGGTGGCCTATCAGGGCAAGCGGCCGGGTCAGTCCAGCATCCGCTTGCAACAGAATCTGGCGAGCCCGCTGCGCCTGCCCGCCGACGCCATGCTCTGGATGCGCGATCGAGAATCGGCCAAGCTGGTGCCCCTGGCCCCAATCAGAGAGGTCATGGCGGGCCGCCTGATGACCCCCACCGAATGGCAGCAGCTTAAAGAGAGCAGCGAGCTGCTG
>NZ_CDBZ01000224.1:0-5462 GCF_000819985.1 Aeromonas media
AAAGTGTGCTCCCGCCCTGCTAAGTACCGCACCATGTACTGCTCGGCTGCTGTCGGCTATCGCCCCATGATTGCGGAGATCGCCGATGCCAAGCAGAGCCCGGCGAAGCTCGCGGAGCGGGCCTGCAATCAGGCCATTCTGGCGGCCATGGAGAGCGAGGACGAAGCACTGCTGGCCCAACGAGACAAGGCCTGCGCCGCCGTGCGATAAGGTGTATTTCCCTGATAAAAGAAATGGTTAGGGATAATGGATGTGTGCCAAGGCACAGTCTCTGCCAAGGGGACTGGTTATGATGGGGTGGGGATCACCACCACAGGGAGCATGCATGATCAGCCATATCGACCATCTGGTATTGACGGTGAGCGACATCGAGCGGGCGGTAGCGTTTTACAGCCGCGCCTTCAAGATGGAGCCCATCACCTTCGGGGAGGGGCGCCGGGCCCTGCGCTTTGGCAACCAGAAGATCAATCTGCAATTGCTGGGGGAGGAGCGGCGCAACCGGGCTCAGGTGGGCTCTGGGGATCTCTGCCTCATCACCCGCTGGCCCCTGGATCAGGTGATGGCCCAGCTCGCGAGCCAGGGGGTCGAGATAGTGGAGGGACCGGTGACAAAAAGCGGTGCCTGCGGCCCCATCGAATCGGTTTATTGCTTGGACCCGGATCAGAACCTTATCGAGATCAGCCGCTATCGCTGAGCACCTCTGGCGCGTCACAACGGGTTTATTCCCCCTTGGCGAGGAGTCTGCGCAGCAGAGGGCGCAAGGTGAGCACCATGCCGATGAAGAGCAGCAGATAGCCCAGGGGCAGCAGGGCAAAGGGCTCGTGCAGGAATCCCTGTGCATCCACTGTGGTGCCAAGCAGGTTGAAGGCCCCAAAGCAGCCGAGCCCGGCCAGGATCAGGAGGGCGCCTATGGTCGTTGTCATCTCGTTGTCCTCGTTCGCGCATGAAAGAGGGGTGAGGGTGTCATGGCTGGGTGAAGTGGGCGTGAAGTGGCGCCGGGCATGCAACCTGCGATCGCCCAGATGAAAGCGACAGCGATGCATCTAACACAACAGGGCAGCCATGGGCTGCCCTGTTGCTTTTGGGGGCGTTTCGGGGAGTGGCGGGAACTAGCAGACCCCTTGCGCCAGCATGGCGTCGGCCACCTTGACGAAGCCGGCGATGTTGGCGCCGCTTTCGTAGTTCACATGGCCGTCATCCTGATCCACCTGGCCGTAGCGCACACAGGTGGCGTGGATGCTGGCCATGATCCCCTTGAGACGGGCGTCCACCTCCTCCCGGGTCCAGGAGAGGCGCTGGGCATTCTGGCTCATCTCGAGACCCGAGGTGGCAACCCCACCGGCGTTGGCGGCCTTGCCTGGTGCGAACAGCACCCTGGCGTCGTGGAAGAGGCGGATGGCGGCGGCGCTGGAGGGCATGTTGGCCCCCTCGGCCACCAGCTGTACGCCGTTCGCGATCAGGGCGGCGGCGTCCGATTCATCGAGCTCGTTCTGGGTAGCGCAGGGGAGGGCGACGTCGGTCGCCAGGTGCCAGGGGGTACGACCGGTGAAGAACTCCAGCCCCAGCTCGTGGGCGTAATCCGCCACTCGCTTGCGCTGCTCGTTTTTAAGCTCCATCAGGCGTGCCAGCTTCTCCGGGGTGAAGCCGTCGGGATCATAGACGGTGCCGCCGGAGTCGGAGACGGTGATGACACAGGCGCCGAGCGCCATCGCCTTCTCGATGGCGTACTGGGCCACGTTGCCCGAGCCCGACACCGAGACTCGCATGCCATCGAGGGACTGGCCACGATGGGCCAGCATGGCCTCGACGAAGTAGAGCAGGCCGTAGCCGGTGGCTTCCGGGCGAATGAGGCTGCCGCCAAAGGAGAGTCCCTTGCCGGTGAAGACGCACTCGGCGCTGTTGGTGAGCTTCTTCATCATGCCCGCCATGTAGCTCACTTCGCGCCCGCCGACCCCGATGTCACCGGCCGGCACGTCGGTGTTGGCCCCGAGGTGGCGATAGAGCTCCAGCATCAGCGCCTGGCAGAAGCGCATCACCTCTCCCTCGCTCTTGCCCTTGGGATCGAAATCGCTGCCCCCCTTGCCGCCGCCCATGGGCAGGGTGGTGAGGGCATTCTTGAAGGTCTGCTCGAAGGCGAGGAATTTGAGCACCGAGAGATCCACCGAGGGGTGGAAGCGCATGCCTCCCTTGAAGGGACCGATGGCGCTGTTGTGCTGGATGCGGTAGCCACGGTTCACCCGCACCTGACCCTGGTCATCCACCCAGCTCACCCGAAACTGCACAAGGCGCTCGGGCTCCACCAGCCGCTCCAGCAGGCCGTGTTGCAGGTAGCGGGGGTGACGCTCCACATAGGGCCAGATGGAGGCGACGACCTCACTCACCGCCTGGATGAACTCGGGTTGGTGGGGGTTGCGGCTGGCCACCTGGGCCAGGAATGCCTCCTGAGAGAGGGAATGACTCATCTGTAACTCCTGTAATAAAGGGAAATTGGCCTCTTGCCAGAGAAGGATCGGCGCCGCACCCCGCTTTATATTCGACGGTGAAAGTGAATACGGATAAAAATTTGTTTCGTGGCGGTAATTGCCGACAATGATGGCGGTGACGCCGCTACATGGCCGACACGAACGTGATAATTCGCGCTGACGAAAATCTCTTTATGCATTTAAAGTCAATAAATAGCAAGTTTTAGTTCATCCCTCTCTATGGGTATCCTTCGACGCTCTCTGCGACCGCTGGCTTGTCGCTCCAGGTTGGGCAGGGGAGAGAAGAGCGGGAGCAGGGGTAAGGTGGGGCGGATGGCAGGATCCGGTGCACGGGGCGGGGCAAGGGATGGCGCAATATGCTACTGTAGCGGCGTTTTTTTGAAGAAAGGGCGGCCTTGCCCTTTTGAAGAGACTGATTGCAGGCGCTTTTTGTAGATTCTTTTTTGTTGATTCTTTTTGTAGATGGACATGTATGCAGACTAACCCGACCATGACCTGGCTGACTGAGCCGACACTTCTTTTGAACTCCACTATCTGGCAGGTGACCCATGCTGGCCGATGAATCCATGCGCCTGAACAAATACATCAGCGAGAGCGGCATCTGCTCCCGTCGCGAGGCCGATCGCTTCATCGAGCAGGGCCATGTCTACATCAACGGCAAGCGGGCCGGGATCGGCGATCAGGTGTTTGCCGGGGATCTGGTCAAGGTCAACGGTCAGGTGATAGAGGCGCGGGAGGCGGACAGCCTGGTCTTCATCGTGCTGAACAAGCCGGTGGGCATCGTCTCCACCACGGAGGCGGGGGAGAAGGACAACATCGTCGACTTCGTCAACCACAGCACCCGCATCTTCCCCATTGGGCGCCTCGACAAGGACTCCCAGGGCCTCATCTTCCTCACCAACCACGGGGATCTGGTGAACAAGATCCTGCGGGCGGGCAACGATCACGAGAAAGAGTACCTGGTGACCGTGGACAAGCCGGTGACAGACGAGTTTATCCGGGGCATGGGGGCCGGGGTGCCCATCCTCGGCGCCGTCACCAAGAAGTGCAAGGTGAAACGAGAGGCCCCCTTCGTGTTCCGCATCACGCTGGTGCAGGGGCTGAACCGCCAGATCCGCCGCATGTGTGAGCACTTCGGCTTCGAGGTAACCAAGCTCGAGCGCATCCGCATCATGAACGTCAGCCTCAAGGGGTTGCCGGTGGGGGAGTGGCGCGACCTTACCGACGACGAGCTGATCGAGCTGTTCAAGCTGATTGAAGACTCCTCCTCCGAGGCCAAACCGGCCAAGGGGGCGGCGCCTGCCAACAAGCCGGTTGCCAAGGCGGCCCAGGGCAAGAAGCCGCGCCGGGACGACGATCACGAGATTGGCGGGCGCCCCAACGTACCGGGCCCGGAAGCCTTCGAGAAGAAGAGCCCCGCAGGCAAGGGCGGCGTGGGCAAGGGAGTAGCTGCTAAAGGCGCCGCTGGCAAGGGGGCCCCGGCCAAGGGGGGCAAGCCGGCCACTGCGGGCAAACCGCGCACCAACCAGGGTGGACGGCAGAAGAAGGGGCGCTAAGGCGCCCCGTCACTCGCTTTTCAACTTGCTCAATACACCGGCCCTAGGCCGGTGTATTGCTTTGTGCCGTCTGGCCCCGTTGGCTGACAGGAACCGCAGGCTGTCGCATCACGCGGGCGTAGTGGCGCGGATCCAGACGCAGTACCAGCAGGCTCATCAGCGCCACCCCCCCCAACTGCCACTGCCAGGCGCTGGCAAAGTCGCCGCTCAAGTGATGCAGGCGCGCCGCCACCCAGGGGCCCGTGGCCGCCAGGATGAAGCCAAACCCCTGCATCAGGGCGCTGAGGCTGCCGGCGCGCCTGGGGTCTGGCAGGTGATCCAGCGCAATCACCATGATGAGGGAGAAGCTGCCGCCAAGGCCTGCACCGCACAGCAGGCACCAGAGGATGGGGGCGAATTCTGGGGCGAGCCAGAGGCCGCCAAAGCCCGCCACCTGCGCCGCGATGGCGAGCCCCATCCAGGGGCGCCTGTCCAGCTTGCGCGCCGCCAGCAGCGGCAAACCCAGGCCGCTCACGGTCTGGGCCAGGGCCAGCCAGGCCACCAGCTCGCCCCCCTGCTGGGGGCTCCACCCCAGCGCCAGGTAGGCGGGGGCCAGCCAGGCCACGACGATGCCGTAGCCGCTGTTGATGATGCCAAAGCAGGCGATCAGCAGCCAGGCGCGGGGCAGCGCGATCAGCCGCTGCTCCCCTGACTCGGTGGCGTGTGGCGCGGCGGCGGGCAGGCGCACCCGCCAGCCGAGCCAGACCAGGGCCAGCAGCACCGGCAGGCTCCACAGAGCCAGCGCCCGGGACCAGTCGAGGTGCAGGGCGAGGCGCGGGGTGAGTACGGCGCCGAGTGCCCCGCCCCCCATCATGCAGGCGGAGAAGATCCCCATCACCAGAGGCACCTTGCCCGCGAAGGCGCGCTTGATGAGGCCGGGCAGCACTCCCTGAACCAGGGCCGACCCCAGCCCGCACAGGGCGGCGCTGGCGATAAGCAGGGTACCGCTCGCGAGATCGAGGCGCAGGGCGCTGCCCAGCATCAGCAGCAACAGGGCCGCGCCGAGCACGGGGCGTGGCCCGGTCTTGTCGAGCAGGGCCGGGGTGAGCAGGACGCCGACCCCGATCAGCAGCAGCGGCAGCAGGGTGACCCAGGCCAGCCTGTCCATGCCGAGCGCCAGCTGGGCATCTATCTCCCCCGCCAGGGGGCCGATGGCGGTGAGGAAGGGGCGCAGATTGATGCCAATCAGCACCACCAACACCAGCAGGGCGCCGCTGCCGGAGGGAAGCGGGCGCTTAATCATGGGACTGGGGGCCGTAGAGGACGGCGGCCGGGATGGGGCTTGGCAGCTTGATCAATGGCAGGGGCGGCGGACTGAGGGGCAGGCGCAGCGCCGCGTAAGCGGTGCTGCTGTCAAAGCCGAAGGGGGCCGCATCTTCATTGT
>NZ_CDBZ01000224.1:5695-5939 GCF_000819985.1 Aeromonas media
GGGGGCCGCATCTTCATTGTCGAAGGCGTAGTAGACGGCGCTGATGCCGTTCATCACCAGGGCGCACAGGCACATGGGGCAGGGGTGGCCGCTGGCGTAGACCACGGCGCCCTTGAGCGGCCCATGTTGGCTGGCTGTGCGCAGCGCCTCCAGCTCGGCGTGGCGGGTGGGATCCCCCGCTTCCAGCATGCGGTTGACGGCGCTCGCCACCAACTGATTGTCTCGCACCAGCAGGGCGGCGAAG
>NZ_CDBZ01000224.1:6275-6720 GCF_000819985.1 Aeromonas media
GCGGCCCCCCTGCTGACGGTGGGTCAGTGCCAGCTGAAGGGTCTGTTCCAACCACCCTTGATGGCTGGGGGCCGAGACGGTGGTGAGGGCGTTGACGGGGCGTGTTCCGGACTGGGGGGGCTGTGACATGGATTTTCCTGGCAAAAGAGAGGAGTGACGGCAGCCTAACGGGGCCGCAAGTCATTTGGAAATTAAATGATAAAATGACTTTCAGTGATTTTATAAATGGAGCCCTCCCATGGAGCGACCCTTGCTGGATCCCCACCTGCTGCAGAGCTTTGTCGCCATCGTCGAGACCGGCAGCTTCACCCGAGCCGGCGAGCGGATGCATCTGACCCAGTCCACCATCAGCCAGCAGATGCGCCGCCTCGAGCAGCAGCTCGGTTGCCCGCTGCTCGACAGATCCGGCCGCCAGGTGGTGACCACGGCCCAGGGGGAGACCCTG
>NZ_CDBZ01000224.1:7061-7227 GCF_000819985.1 Aeromonas media
AGCCTGCCCCTGCGCCTCGGGGTGCCGGAGGATTTCGCCGCCGGTGCCATGACGGCGGTGCTGGCGGCCTTCGCCCGGCAATACCCCGAGGTGAGGCTGGAGGTGCAAAGCGATCTCAGCCACGCCCTGTGGCAGGCCTTCGAGGCGGGGGAGCTGGATCTGGCGC
>NZ_CDBZ01000225.1 GCF_000819985.1 Aeromonas media
GGGTCATGGGTAATCAGGTTAGGTTTTGAAACTCAGAGATCCCCTCATTTTTAGAGACTCAAATAATTCCAAGTGTGCGGGTATATAAGCGGTGTTGCTTCAGGTAGTAGATAAATTTATCCATCAACAAGACCGCATTGGCTTCTTTCATTTTAGGTAGCAACTGGTAATAGATGACCCCTTGCCGAAAGAACGAATAGGTTCGGCTCTTGCTGGTATTGACCTTGATCGTTCTCTCTAGACCGACACTGTCTCCAGCCTTACCCAGCAGCGTCAGCAAGACGATGGCCAGGGCACTGAATAAAAACAGTCGGTCGCGCCGGACCGGATTACTGATGTGCACATCTCCCATACCCATGCCGAATTTGTAATCTTTGATATCACGAAAACTGGTCTCGATACCCCAGCGCTGGCCGTATAGTTGCAACGCCTTGGCGGCGCTCAGGTCGGTCCGGTTACTGGCCAGAAACCACGCGTCTTTCATGCCACTCTTATGACAACAATAGACCCGTTCGACAGGCTGTCGCTGCCCAGTTAGCTCCACCGCTTTGAGGGTTCGGGTGCGCCCGGTCGGCGTTAGCCAGTCCCGAGCTGGAACCTGCTCTACACCAGGGTAACCAACCAAAACATTTCCTTTAAATCTAATGAGATAAGCAAAGCCTAGCTCTTGCTCCAGGCGTTCGAACAGCTCCATGTAACCAAAGCCGCGGTCAGCGACTACCGTCACGAAGATACCCTCTGGCAACGTCTGCTTGAGCTTGGTGAGCAGCTCTTTCTCATGGGCATTGCGTTGCCCTTTGAGCAACGATTTCCGATGGGTTTTCCACAGCAGCGGAGTACTGCGACCGTGGTTGGTTTGCAGGCTGATAACCAAGGTACTGTGATCATCGGCATCGAATTCGGTCCAGTCCATGGAGACTACGATCTCGGTACGTTCACCGACCACATAGGGCACCCAATCGTCAAAGAGGCTCCAGACATTGAGCTTGGTGTTAGTGAGCAGGCGATCCACCTGTTTAACCGCATGTTTACGTTCGAGACCGTTGGCCAAGGGAAGGTGCGAACAAG
>NZ_CDBZ01000226.1 GCF_000819985.1 Aeromonas media
TTCGCTTTTCTTTCGGCGCCCACTTCACAAGGAAGCTGGCTCATCAGTCCGGCGTGTTCCGCCGTGCTGGTAGGGGCGCATTATAGGGAGCCAGATCACGATGACAAGGGATTTTTTGAAGAAAGTCACGGAAACTTCAAATTATCCAGTTAGAAACAGCTTACCCAGTGTATATATACAATGTTATCCACAAGCCAATGATTTCAGCTCTGTTTTATTGGCATTTAACCGGGTCTTCCTTGCTTAAGGAATGCCATACTGAAGCGGATAATGTGTCCCTTGTGGTCCATGGTAGCGTCCTGTCGTAAAGCTGGTTACCATGGAGGTGAATAGAGTGTTGCACCTTTTTTGCTTTCATTTACAAAAGGTCTTTAAAGATGAATTTATCCAAGTTTCCCGTTTATGTGCAGGCGGCCGTTCTCGCTCTGGTGTTGGCGCTGGTCGGTTATCTGGTTGCCCAGGCCCTGCAGTTTTCCCTGAAAGCCGAAGTGATTTTTGCCGTAGGTCTGGCCATTGGCGGTTTCGTGGTACCGCTGTTCCTTAACCGGGCTCCTGCTGCTGCGGCCGAGCAGAATGCCAGCCAAGAAACATGCACCTTATATGTAGGCAACCTGCCCTACCGTGCCAACGAGATTGCCGTGCGCGAGCTCTTTGCCGAGCAGGGTCTGGTGATTTCCGTCCGTCTGATGAAAGACAAGGCCACTGGCAAGCGCAGGGGCTTCGGATTTGTTGAGATGCCGGTCGCCGATGCGGCCAAGGCCATAGCCGCGCTCAATGACAAGGAGTATCAGCAGCGCACCCTCAAGGTACGTGAGGCCAACGACAAGCGGGACAGGGATGAGAGGGACGGCGCCGAGGTCGACGCCTGAAGACTCAGTACAGCACCTCTTCGAGTGATGACAGCCCCCATGCTTGCAAGGGGGCTGTCAGTTTTTGGGCCCGGGCATCCAGCAGGCTGCAATAAGCATGGCCCTGTCCTTCACCGATGAGGGTGGATGGAAGCGCGGTCAGTAGATGGGCCACCCGCCTTGCCACCGCATTGCCCGAATCCACCAGTTGGCACTCCGGCATCAGTTGCCGGATTTCATCCCCCAGCAGCGGGAAATGGGTACAACCCAGTACCAGGGTATCCGGTCTCTCCTCCCCTTCTATCCAGTCAGCCAGCACCTCTCGCAGCAGAGCCATGTTGACCGGCTGTCCCGCCAGCTTGCGCTCGGCCTCGATCACTAGCTCGGTAGCCCCCTTGAGCAACACCCGCTTGCCCGGCGCAAACTGGGTGATGAGTTCATGGGTATATTCGCGGCTGACGGTGCCCGGGGTTGCCAACAAACCGATGCAGTCATTACGGGTCAGGGCGGCGGCAGGCTTGATGGCGGGCACCACACCCACCACAGGAATGCTCAGGGTGGCTCGCAGAGATGGCAGAGCTATGGTGCTGGCCGTGTTGCAGGCGATCACCACCAGATCGATGGCGTGTGCGGCCACCATGTGGCTGACCAAGCCGGTGCAGGCAGAAATCAGCTCTGGTTCGCTCAGCTCGCCATAGGGGAAGTGGGCGTTGTCGAAGCAGTAGAAATAGTTGTGTGCCGGCAGGGTGCGACGGATCTCCCCATAGACGGTCAAGCCGCCCATACCGGAGTCGAACACGAGAATATTGGCCACCAGAGCTCCCCCTTGGATGCGAGGCGGCGATCATACTCCCGCCAACGGCCAATAGAAAAGGCCCCGTACAAGACGGGGCCTCGCTTTTTCCTCTCTATATAAGCAGAGCAGCAAATCAGAGACGGTAGTCGGCGGTCAGCTTGAACTCGGTGCCTGGTGAGACATAGCCATAGGCCGGGACATAGTCACGATCGAACAGGTTGTCGATGCGACCGCCCAGGGTCAGCGCAGGTGTCACCCCGTAGCTGGCCCCCAGATTGACCAGGGTGTAAGAGCTCAGCACCACCCGCTCTGCGGGGAAGCTGCTGAAGTTCTTGTCGTCACGCTTGCCCACGTAGAGTAGCTCGGTCGACAGATCCACCTGGCCCAGCTGTACCTGCGTCAGCCAGCTCGCCTTCTGCTTGGCGCGTCGCAGCAGCGGCTGATCGCCATCGTTCTTGTCTTCGGTCTTGGTGTAATCGAAGCTCAGGTCATGATGGAGCGGACCGGTTTCCATCCCCAGCGCCACTTCCACGCCGCGGATCTCGGCATCCGTGTTGTCCGGTTTGCAGCTGGAGAAGGCGCTCTGGCAGGAAATCAGGTTCTGGATCTGGTTGCGATAGAGGTTCACTGACCAATCCCAGGCGGTGTAACGACCGGAGAAGTCCAGCTCCAGGTTCTTGCTCTCTTCCGGCTTCAGATCCGGGTTCTCATAACCGGGATAGTAGAGATCGAGGAAGGTCGGCGCCTTGAAGCCGGTGCCGTAGCTCAAGCGCACATTGTGGTTGTCGTCGATGTCCAGCCCGCTGGCGGCGGACCAGGTGTTGTGACGGCCATACTGCTCGTTGTCATCGGTACGGCCGGACAGCTCCCACAGCAGGGCCTGCCAGCGATAGCTGCCCACCGCAAACAGACCTGTATTGTCGCGATCCGGGGCATTGAAGGCCTGACCATAGCTGCGCGAATCGGACTTCATCTGCTCCTGCTGCCAATCGGCGCCACCGGTCAGGTTGAGCCCCTCGATGCCGCTCCAGCTGTTGATCCAGGAGAAGCGGGTCAAGCCGGTGTGGATCGGCTGGGCACTGGATTCCCCCTGGCTCTCCAGCCAGCTCTTCAGCTTGTTCTCGCCGTAGCTGGCTTCCAGCCGGCTGGTCAGGGTCGCGCTCTGGAACTTGAGGCCACCGTCGTACTGGAAGGCCTTCACCCGGCTCTGGTCGGCCGACTGATAGGCGTCATCCATCTCGGTCTGGTTGTCATAACCCTGGGCGTTGAAATCGGCACTCCAGGCGTCGTTGAAGGCATGGTTCATCCCGACCTGGCCATTGAGGCTATCGAAACCATCCCGATCCGGCTGCTGGGCACCGGCCACCACGTCGAACCCATCGGTCCGCTCATAGCCCACCAGCAGGTTCATGTCGGTCTGTTGGCCAAGCGCCTGCACGGTGCGCAGTTGGCCCTGACCATATCCATGGCTGCCTGCGCCCCCCTTCAGGTGGGTCTCGCTGCCATTCCTGGCGGAGGTCTTGGTGATGAGGTTGATGACGCCACCTATGGCATCCGAGCCGTAGACGGCGGCCCGCGGCCCGCGGATGTACTCGACCCGCTCTATGTTGCCGAGCGGGATCTGGCTGAGATCCGGCGTGCCAGCCACCATGGCGGCGATGGGGCGGCCATTCATTAGCACCAGGGAGTGGTTGGAGTTGGTGCCGCGGATGAAGAGGCTGCTCATATGACCCCGGCCACCCAGGGTGGTGATCTGTACCCCTGGCAGGGTCTTGAGCAGATCCGTCAGGCTCGATACCTGGCGGGATTCAATCTCGGCGCGATCGATCACCACCACAGGGGCCAGCACAGAACTGACGGGTTGTTCCACCCGATTGGCGGTGACCACCATGGTGTCATTGGCAGGAAGGGAAGACTGGGCAAAAGCCGCCGTTGGCAACAGGGCAGCCGCCAATAATTTCTTGGACATGAGAGATCCTTAAGTTCGCGTAAGCATCTACTTCGTGGCCGGTTTCTCTCGGCCCGAAATACGAACTTTGGCAGGTCTTCGGGCTTGGGGGCTGATGGCCTACGGCGACGGCTTCCCACCTGACGGCAGTGCCCTGATGTCGCTTCGTTCCCCCTTACCGCTGCGCGCCAGCTCCGGATTCTCACCGGATTCCCTTTTAAGCATGATGCGCCAAAGCGGGGGGATTATAGGCAGAGCAGGATTGGATGTATAGCCATCTGGATTTCTGTCATCATTTTTCCCACAAGAGGGTGTCGAGTGGCACAATTACCGCCCTGCACCTCTGTCATGGCCGCCGTTGGGCGCAATCTGAAGGGGTCAGACGCAAGAAATGTTGAGCCAGGTCCCACGGCTTTTTGGTAACATGCGGCAAACGTTTGACACCCCCGAGGAAGCCGTAATGACGACCCCCCCAATGATCGGCCTGGTAATGGGCTCTGACTCCGATTGGCCCGTGATGCAAGCGGCCGCCCGCATCCTCAAGAAGCACGGCGTGCCCTATGAAGCGCGCGTCGTCTCCGCCCATCGCACCCCGGATCTGCTGTTCGAATATGCCGCCAGTGCCCGCGAACGCGGTCTGCGCGCTATCATCGCCGGGGCTGGCGGGGCCGCCCACCTGCCAGGCATGCTGGCCGCCAAGACCACAGTGCCTGTGCTCGGTGTGCCCATCCCGACCCGTCAGCTCAAGGGGATGGACTCCCTGCTCTCCATAGTGCAGATGCCCAAAGGGGTGCCGGTCGCCACCTTCGCCATCGGCGAGGCGGGTGCCGCCAACGCCGGTCTGTTTGCCGTCTCCCTGCTGTCGGTTGCCCAGGATGGCGACGCCCCTCGCTATCACCAGCAGCTCGACAGCTTCCGCGCCAACGAGCGCGATCGGGTGCTGGCCCTGCAACTGGAGGACCCGGCATGATACTGCCCCCCGCTACCCTCGGCATGCTAGGAGGCGGCCAGCTCGGCCGCTATTTCGTGATGTCGGCCCATCGCCTCGGTTATCAGGTGATAGTGCTGGATCCGGATCCTGCCAGCATCGCCGGCGCCGCGGCCGACGCCCAGATAGTGGCGACCTATGACGACGCCGAGGCGCTGGCCGAGCTGGCTCGTCGCTGTGATGCCGTCACCTGCGAGTTCGAGAACGTGCCAGCAGCCTCCCTGGCCCTGCTGGAACAGCACCTGCCGGTGCGCCCTGCGGCCAGCGCCGTGCGTGTCTGTCAGGATCGCCGGGAAGAGAAAGCCTTCCTGACCCGCGCCGGGGTGCCGGTCGCCCCGAACCTGACCCTGTTGCCGGGTGAGCCGCTGCCGGCCCTGCCCAGCGACCTCTTCCCCGCCATTCTCAAGACGGCCCGCGAAGGCTACGACGGCAAAGGACAGTGGACTATCCACCAGGCCGACGAGCTGACAGCTGCCCTGGCTGTCAGCGGCGTGCCCTGCGTGCTGGAGAAGCGCCTGCCGCTGGAAGGGGAGTTTGCCCTCACCCTGGCCCGCAGCCCGAGCGGTGCCATCAGCGCCCTGCCCCTGGTGCAGAACTGGCACAGCGGTGGCATCCTGGATCAGACCCGCTCCCCGGCCAATGTCCCGGCCCTGGAAGCAGAGGCCCAGCGTATCGCCGAGCACATCATCGCCGCCCTCGACTATGTGGGGGTGCTGACGGTGGAGTTCTTCCTGGTTGGCGGCGCGCTGCTGGTCAACGAGATGGCTCCTCGCCCCCACAACTCGGGCCACCCCAGCATCGACAACGCCGGCTGCAGCCAGTTCGAGCTGCAGGTGCGCGCCCTGTGCGATCTGCCCCTGCCGGCGCAGGCTGACGTTCAGCCCGCCATCCTGCTCAACCTGCTCGGGGATCTGTGGCAAGACGGTACGCCGGACTGGGCCGGCGCCCTGGCCCTGCCCGGCGTGCACCTGCACCTCTATGGCAAGGGCGACGCCCGCCCCGGACGCAAGATGGGCCATGTGACCGTCACTGGCCGCGACTGGCCGGCGGTCGAGGCCACCGCCAGCCAGCTGCGCACCCTGTTGGGACTGCCGCCGCGCTAAGCGTCGCTGGTACCAACGAAAAGACCCGGGCCAAGGCCCGGGTCTTCTTTTTTACCGCAGTGGGGACCAGGTCAGCCCCGATCCGCCGCCACCGCAACGGGGGCCGGCAGCCGTATGGTGAGAGAGAGCACCAGGGCCACCACCAGCAACACCAGAATGAGGTTGAAGGTCGCCATGAAGCCGCCAAACAGGGAGGCCACGATAGAGCCTATGATGCTGCCCAAGCCAAAGCCCAGATAGATGACGCCGTAGTTCTTGGTCAGATTGTTGAGACCGAAGAAGTCGCTCACCAGGGAGGGATAGACGGTGATGGTGCCGCCGAAGCTGAAGGCGACGCAGGCCACCGCCACGAAGAAGAGGTTGGCATTGAGCGGCACGAACAGCAGCAGCGCCATGCCGGCCAGGGTGATCAACTGGGCGATGGTGATGACCCGGATGCGGGACATCTTGTCGGAGAGAATGCCCAGCACCAGACGGCCACCCAGATTCGCCATGGCGATGATGGCGACGGCGTTGGCGGCGACCACGGCAGGCAGACCCACCATCTTCTCGCCGATGTCCTTGGCCACGCCGATGACGTAGAGGCCGCTCATGCAGGCGGTGAGGAACATCAGCGCCAGCATCCAGTACTGCGGCTTGCGCATCGCCTCGGCCAGGGTGAAATCACGGCTCTCGGTCTGCTGCAGGGAGGCAGCCTGCTGGGGCGCATCCTTCATCAGCATGCCGCCCACCAGCACCATGGACATCGCAATCAGCCCCCACAGCTGGAAGGTGGTCTCAAGGCCGGAGCTGGAGAGCAGCAGCAGGTTGATGTACTTGAAGCCGAGGCTGCCGAGGCCATAGGCCCCGATGGAGCAGGCGGAGATCAGCCCCTTGCGCTCCGGGAACCACTTCACGCAGTTGGAGAGGGTCATCAGGTAGCCGGTGCCGTCGGCGAAGCCCACCAATATGCCGGCACAGAGATAGAGCATGGCCAGATTGCTGGCGTGAGCGGTGAGGAAGAAGCCGATGCCGAGCAGCACGCCGGCCCCCAGGGTGACATTGCGCACCCCGAACCGCTCCTGCAGCTTGCCTGCCAGGGAGGAGGCCACCGCCAGGGAGAGGCTGAGCAGACCGAAGGCAAACGCCACCTGACTGACCGGCTCGTCCAGCTTGTCGGAGAGCTGGGCGTTGAACAGGCTCCAGGTGTAGACGGAGCCCAGCGCAAACTGGGTGATGATGGTACCGATCAGGGTCAGATACCGGGTGCGATTCATCTCTTTAGTCATGATGCGTCTCGGGGAATGGCCATAAGGAAAT
Source organism: Aeromonas media (assembly GCF_000819985.1). GTDB lineage: Bacteria > Pseudomonadota > Gammaproteobacteria > Enterobacterales > Aeromonadaceae > Aeromonas > Aeromonas media. The sequence goes on from NZ_CDBZ01000226.1 coordinate 6,983, forward strand.
TGAGGCCACTATAGGCAAGACGCAGCTCGCGCCGATCGATTAAGGCATGAAATGCAGATCGGCGGGCATGAATGACAATCAGAGGCGCATCAGCTGACGGAACGCCTTGATGTTGCTGCGGCTGACCGGCACCTCGAACGGCAGATCATGGAGCCGGATGAGATAGGTGCTGTTGAACCAGGGCACTATCTCGCGGATCTTGTTGATGTTGACGCAGTAGGAGCGGTGGCAGCGGAAGAAACCCTCCGCCGGCAACCGGCTGACAAACTCGCTGAGGGCCATGGTCATCACATAACGATCGGTGCGGGTGTAGACATAGGTGAGCTTCTCGTCCGCTTCCGCATAGTAAATCTGCTCGCAGGGGGTGACGATGATGCGCTCCCCCTTCACCAGATTGACGGTGCGATTGTGCGGCGTGCCCGGCTCGCTCCCCTGCCCCACCTGCGACTTGCCTGCATGTTCGAGCTTTTGCAGCAGATTGATGATGCGCGGCTCGTTGTAGGGCTTGAGGATATAGTCGAACGCCTCCAGCTCGAACGCCTCCACCGCGAACTCCTTGTAGGCGGTGACGAACACGATGTGGGGCGGATGGCTCGACTTGTGCAGGTTCTTGGCCAGCAGCAGGCCATCGATGGAGGGGATCTGGATATCCAGGAACACCACGTCCACCTCGTGATCCTGCAGGTATTTGAAGGCCTCCAGCCCATCCTCGAAGCTCGCCACTATCTCGATCTGGCTGTGCTGGTTCACCAGATAGATCAGCTCCTCCCGAGCCAGATATTCGTCTTCCACTATGATGGCTTTCAGCATGGCATTGCCCCCTGAAGGCACGCAGGAGAGGCCAGCTCCTCCCGTATCAAACATTCATCTTCGACAATAATGGCTGTCAGCATGACAACACCTCTCGCAGCACACCCTTATCCTCAACCATGATGGCCCTCAACATGGCATCGCCTCCTGATCCGGCAGATAGAAACAGACTTCGGTACCCGGCTCCAGCCGCTTGAGGTGCAGGCCGTCACCGTACAGCAGCTTGACCCGCTGATGCACGTTCATCAGGCCTATGCTGCGGCTCTCCACCCGGCCGGCGGCCACCCCGTCGATCACCGTCTGGCTGATGCCGTAGCCGGTGTCCCGCACCGCCACCCGGATACCGCCCGCCAGCTGTTTCACCTCTATGATGACCCGGCCCGGGGCGCTGCGGGGCTGGATGCCGTGCAGGATGGCGTTTTCCACCAAGGGCTGCAACAGCAGGCTCGGCACCTGAATGTGTACGTCGTCCACCTCGAACACCACCTCCAGCTTGTCGCCGAAGCGGGCCTGCTCGATGGCCACGTAGTCACGCACCTGCTGCAGCTCCTCCTGAATATCGATGAGCTCATCCCCCTTGTTGAGGTTGTAGCGCAGGTAGTCCGCCAGATTGGCGATCAGCTGGCGCGCCTGCTGGGGCCGGATGCGGATCAGCGACGAGATGGCGTTGAGGGCATTGAACAGGAAGTGCGGGTTGATCTTGCTCTGCAGTGCGGTGAACTCCGCCTTGCGGGTCATCTCCTTGAGCTGCTCGATGCGCGACACCTCCATCTGAGTGGAGATGAGCTGGGAGAGGCCCACCGCCATCTCCTTGAGGGAGCTGGTGATGCTGTGGGTGCGGCGATAGTAGATCTTGAGAGTGCCGCTCACCGAGCCGTTTTCCCGCAGCGGAATAATGATGACCGAGTGGAAATCGGAGAGGTGATACTGGCGCAGATCGTTGTTGATGATGATCTGGTCGAGCAGCACCGCCTGCTGGGTCATGCCGCTAATGGCGTGGTGCTCGTCCAGCTCGTAGTAATCCTTGCCGACCCCCACGTAGGCCAGCACGTCACGGGTATCCGTGATGGCCACCGCATCGGCATGGATCTCGCTCCTGATCACGCCGCACACCTGACCGAGGGAGTGGCGATCAACCTTCTGGAAGAAGGGCAGCGTCTGGTTCGCTATGTCCAGCGCCAGCTTGGCCTGCTTGGCGGCAATCAGCTCCTTCTCGTCATCCAGATCCTGCACCAGCTTGATGATGAGGCCGATACAGAGCGCCCCAGCGATCATGGGATAGGCGATGTGGCTGACGATTTCCACCCCCACCTCATGGGGTTCGGTCAGCAGCCAGATCAGCAACATGGTCAGCCCCTCACACAGCATGCCCGCCAATATGCCATAGAGCCAGAGCCGCGACTTGCGGCAGCGCAGGTGCAACCAGGTTGCCAGCAGACCGGCGATGATGCTGGCGATGAGACAAGGGATCGAGGTGTGACCATCCATGTCGATGAGGTAACGGTGCAGGCCTGAGATGACCCCGGCCGGAATGCCGACCCAGGGGCCGAACAGGATGCCGCCCGAGATGATGGCGATGATCCGCACATTGATCAGCGCCCCTTCCACCGGAATGCCGGTATAGGTGCTGAACACCGCAAACAGGCAGAAGATGGAAGCCACCAGCACCAGCTCCGCCGGGGTGTGATCCCGCTTCTGGAACAGTCGCTGGAACGGCCGGGTGCGGGTCAGGAGAAAGAGCGTCATCAGCATCAGCGCCGCCCGCTCAAACACCGCCAACAACATCATCTGATTTTCGAGCATGGGGCCTCCGGCCTATGGCCACGAGGGGCACACTATAGAAGGAATCTGGCCATGGACGGCTGACCCCGATCAAATCAGGGACATGAGACCACAACGGCAGGATTGAAAAGAGAGGGACCCTCTCATCGGGCCCCAGTGTACCGCAGGCAGGTACCAGAGAGGCATCGGGCTGCCATATTCAGCCCGATGGAGAAGGCAAGGACGGCATCAGGACGACAGGGTCGCCAGCCTGGCGGCGAAGCCCATGAAAAACAGGCCGATCAGGCCATTGCCCAACCGGGCAAGCCCCTGTTTACGTCGAAAGAAGCGGGCAACCAGAGTGCCGCCGAAGATCAGCAGGGTGAGATAGACGAAGCTCATGGCTTCCAGCATGCCCGCCAGCACTAGGTAGGAGATCCAGGTGTGGGCATAGCTGAAGTCGATGAACTGCACGAAGAAGGAGACGTAGAAGAGGATCGCCTTGGGGTTGGTGAGGCTCAAGGTGAGTGCCTTGGAGAAATAACGCTCCCCCAGCTCGACCGCAGACTCCTGCCCTTCACGCCGGGCAATGAAGTTGGCATGGAGGATCTTCACCCCCAGATAGAGCAGGTAGATGGCGCCGAGGTAACGCACCAGGGTAAACAGCAGGGGGGTGGTACGAATGAGGGAAGCAATCCCCAGGTAGGCGCAGAAGATGAGGATGGCATCGCCGACAAAGACGCCGAGGGCGGCGCGATAGCCCGGTCCTATGCCCCGTACGGTGGCGGTACGCAGCACATAAATGGAGTTGGGTCCCGGCGCAATGATGATGAAGAAGAGTCCCACCAGATAGGTCCAGACGTTGATGACTCCCAGGCTTTCGAACATGTTCCCTCCATGGCGGGCGATGGGCCGGATAGCGGCGGCAGGCTTTCTATACTAATCCGCCCCGCGCCAAGCACAAGATCTGACCTGCCATCCACACACCTTCAGGATGAACGCCTTGCACACCGATCGATAGCCACCCTGGCGTTCGCCCACTTTGGTTATGTCCAGATACACCGGGATAGGGCATGGTAGAGGGAGTATGAAACCGCAGATACCTCACCCATGGACAAGACCTTGATTACCGACACGCCGATCGCCGCGACACCCTCAGCCGACCCCCTGAACACCACCGCGTATCCGGTGATTGCCGCCATCAGCTTCTCGCACCTGTTGAACGACATGATGCAGTCGGTGCTGCTGGCCATCTATCCGTTGTTGAAGCTGGGGCTCGATCTGTCGTTCACCCAGATAGGGCTCATCACCCTTACCTACCAGTTCACGGGCTCGTTGTTGCAGCCGCTGATCGGCCTCTACACCGACCGCAGACCCATGCCGTATTCGCTGCCCCTCGGCATGGGCTTCACCCTGATCGGCTTGCTCTCCCTGTCACAGGCGGGCAGCTTTGGCGCCGTGCTGCTGTCGGCCATGCTGATCGGCATGGGTTCGTCCGTCTTCCACCCGGAATCCTCCCGGGTCGCCCGCATGGCGGCTGGCAACCAGCCAGGTCTGGCCCAATCCCTGTTCCAGATCGGCGGCAACCTCGGCTCGGCCATAGGCCCGCTGCTCGCCGCGCTCATCATAGTGCCGCAGGGACAAGGCAGCGCCGCCTGGTTCTCGCTGTTCGCCCTGGTGGGTGTCATGGTGCTCTGCCTGGTCGGGCGCTGGTCCAGCCATCACGGGGCCAACTTCCACAAGCGGATGAAGGCCCATGCTGGCAGTGGCCTGAGCCGCCGCCAGGTCGGCTGGTCGCTGGCCATCCTCGGTCTGTTGATGTTCTCCAAGTTCTTCTACATGACCAGCCTGAGCAGCTATTACACCTTCTATCTGATGGACAAGTTCAGCCTGTCGCTGGATAGCGCCCAGTTCCATCTGTTTACGTTCCTGTTTGCCGTCGCGGCTGGCACCGTGCTCGGCGGGCCGGTCGGTGACCGCATCGGCCGCAAACGGGTGATCTGGATCTCCATCCTGGGCGTCGCCCCCTTCACCCTGCTGCTGCCCCACGTCGACCTGTTCTGGACTTCGGTGCTCTCGGTGATCATCGGCCTCGTCCTGGCGTCGGCCTTCTCAGCCATCCTGGTCTACGCCCAGGAGCTGGTGCCCGGCAAGGTCGGCACCATCTCCGGCCTCTTCTTCGGCTTCGCCTTCGGCATGGGGGGCATAGGCGCCGCCCTGCTGGGTCAGCTGGCCGATGCGACCAACATAGAGACCGTGTACCAGCTCTGCGCCTACCTGCCGCTCATCGGCCTGCTGACCGCGTTCTTGCCAACCCTTAGAAAGGGATAGCGGGCCGCCCCGCGAGGGATACCGCCTATAAAAAACGCGGCCTGAGCAGGCCGCGTCTGAAGTTGATGAAGGCAAGGGTAGGTCAGCAGTACTGGCCAGCTACCCAGCCGGAAGACCAGGCCCATTGGAAGTTGTAGCCACCAAGCCAGCCGGTCACGTCCACCACCTCGCCGACGAAGTAGAGACCGGGCACCTTGCGCGCCTCCATGGTCTTGGAGGAGAGCTCGTTGGTATCCACCCCCCCCAGGGTCACCTCGGCGGTGCGATAGCCTTCGGTGCCGTTCGGCAGTATCTGCCAATCCCCCAGCAGGGTGGCAACCGCGTCCAGCTCCCGCTCGTTGTACTGGCGCATCGGCTTGCTGACCAGCTGGCCCAGCTCCACCAGCTTGTCGACGAAGCGCTTGGGCAGCTCGCGCCCCAGCACCGTCTTCAGCTCCTGAGCAGGGTGCGCCTGGGCCCAGGCCTTGAGGGCCGCCGGTATATCCAGCTCGGGCAGCAGGTTGATGTGGATCTTCTCCCCCGCCAGCCAGAAGGAGGAGATCTGCAGGATGGCGGGGCCCGAGAGGCCGCGGTGGGTGAACAGCATGGCCTCCTTGAAGCGGGTGCCATCCTCGGCGGTCACCGCCACCGGCAGGCTGACCCCGGCGAGATCGGCGAAGGCTTCTTTCTGTTCCTGATGCAGGGTGAAGGGCACCAGACCGGCGCGGGTGGGCAGCACTGTGAGGCCGAACTGCTCCGCCAGCTTGAAACCGTAGGGAGTGGCGCCGAGCTTGGGCATGGAGAGGCCGCCGGTGGCTACCACCAGGGAGTGGCAACGGATCTCGCCCTTGCTGGTGTCGAGCAGGAAGCCGTCATCCGTCTTGTTGACGGAGAGGATCTCGGTCTGGCACTGCAGGGTCACCCCGGCCCAGTCACACTCGGTGAGCAGCACCTCGACTATCTCCTTGGCGCTCTCGTCACAGAACAGCTGGCCCAGAGTCTTCTCGTGATAATTCACCCCGTGCCTGTCCACCAGATCGATGAAGTCCTGCTGGGTGTAGCGCGCCAGCGCCGACTTGCAGAAGTGCGGATTGCCCGAGAGGAAGGCGTGGGGACCGGCCTGATGGTTGGTGAAGTTGCAGCGACCGCCGCCACTGATGAGGATCTTGCGACCCGGTTTCTTGGCATTGTCCAGCAGCAGCACGGATCGCCCCCGATAACCGGCCTGGGCCGCACACATCAAGCCAGCCGCCCCGGCCCCGATCACCACCACATCCACTTGCTTCATCGTCACTCACCCACCAAAAGAAAAACGGCCCTGCCAAGGGGCCGTCATCGCATCCGGCAGAAACCACAGCGGCGGTTTCATGTCAGCATCAATCGAAAACGGCCCACAAGGGGGCCGTATTGTACTGGCTGAACACTAAGTGTCCACGACTATCAGGCGTTGCCGTCCATGATGCTGGCAGGGGCGCCCTTGGCCAGCTCGGCCAGCTCCTTGTCGATGAAGTAGAGACCCTTGCCATCCTCGCCCACCAGCGACAGACGATCGACGATGCTCTTGAACAACTTCTCCTCTTCGTGCTGCTCGGCCACGTACCACTGCAGGAAGTTGAAGGTGGAGTAGTCCTGGGTGGTGAATGCCACATGGGCCAGGCCGTTGATGCACTTGGTGATGTGGAACTCGTGCTCCAGGGTGGTGCGGAAGATGTCCCCCAGCGAGTTGAACTCGTGGGGAGGCGCATCGATGGCCCCCAGCAGCGGCATGCCACCGGTTTCGCTCACGTAGGTGAACAGGCGCTCCATGTGCTGGCGCTCCTCGGCGGCGTGTTTGCGCAGGAAGGTAGCGGCCCCTTCGAAGCCCTTGTCCTCGCACCAGGCGCTCATCTGCAGGTAGAGATTGGAGGAATAGAATTCAAGATTAATCTGCTCGTTCAACTTCTCGATCATGGCTTTGGCCAACATGATGATTCTCCACTGTGATTTGGTCACGATTGTCGCCACTGTTGCAGTCTGACGCAACCAGATACGACGGCCAGCACTCGCAGTTGTGACCCGGACGCATCTCATCCTGCCACCCATACGGTTATAGAGAAGCAAAGAAACATGGTGTAGGTAGCGTCAGCCATTATGATGGCGCCAGTGGTCGGGGAAAGGATTCAATGAGATTCATTATGGCACTGGCGCTGCTCTGGATAACCCAGTTGCAGGCCACTCCCTCCTTGCTGGAAGAGGCAGAATTGCAGGCGGCGCGCGATCCCGTCGGCTACCTGCAACGCCTCGACGCCAGCCCGCAGCAAAACATGGAGCTGTTCTACGCCAGAGCCCTGGCCCAGGCCGCGCTGGGCCGTTACCAGCAGGCCCTGCTGGACAACGCCCGCGCCCGCGGGCTGGCCAGTGCCCAGCAGGAGCTCCGGCGCCTGCTCGACTTCAGATTGCAGCAGATTGCCCTGACCCTGGATACCGAGGCCCCCGAGCAGGCCCTCCACCTGCTGACCCAGCTCAGGCCGGCCGTCCTGGGCCATGCCCAGCAGGAGTCCGAATGGCATGCCCTCAATGGCCTCGCACTCTACCGTACCCAGCAGCTGAAGGAGGCGATCGCCGAGCTCAAGACCGCCTTCCAGCTCAAGCAGAAAGGGCCAAGAAGCGCCCTCGCCACCCTGCAGCGTGCCCGCCTGCTGATGACCCTTGGCAACCTCTATGCCGATCTCAGCCTCCACCGGGAGGCCGAGAGCTACTATCAGGATGCCCTCGGGCAGATGGTGCGACTGAACGAGCCCAACAGCCAAGTCATCATCCGTGCCAACATGGCGCGGCTCTACATCGACATGGCACGCCCCGATCGGGCGCGCGAGCTGCTCGATGCCCTGCTGGCCGCCCCGGGGCTGTCGCCGCACTATCGTGCCATCGTGCTCGGCTATCAGGCCATGGTGTTCAACGCACAGCGAGACTGGCACTCGGCCTGGCAGAGTCTGGAAGAGGCGCAGGCCATTTATGAGGGGCTGGGTTACCCTCAGGCGGCCTCCCGGCTGACCGAGATCCGTGCCAGAACGCTGCAGGGACGGGGGGAGACCCAGCTGGCCTTGCAACTGCTGACGACCCAGCCAGGCCCGGTCAGCATAGAGGGCAAGGCGATGCAGGCCAGACTGCTGGCCGATCTGGGGCGCTACTCCGAGGCCTACGGGGTCATGACCCGCTACATGCAGCACTACAAACAGCACTTCAACCAGACCCTGAGCCAGCATGCCGCCGCCTTCCAGGTCGAGATGGACCTGGCCCGCAGCGAGGCCAGCAACCTCGCCTTGCAGCAGGAGAACGAGAACAAGCGCCAGCAACTGCTGTATCAACAGAGCGCCCGTTACTACCAGCTGATGCTGGTCGTCCTGCTGATCGGGGCCCTGATCCTGCTCGGGCTCACCACCCACAGGCTGCACCGCAGCTCGCGCCACCTCTACAAGCTCGCCACCTTCGATCAGCTGACCGGGCTGCCGAATCGGCGCGCCCTGCTGGAGCGGCTGGAACAGCAGTGGCAGCTGGATGCGCCGCTGACCCTGCTCATCATCGACATCGACCATTTCAAGCAGATCAACGACCGCCACGGCCACCAGACCGGCGATCAGGCCATCCGGCAACTGGCCCGGGAACTGAAGAACTGGGCGCCGGATCTGCAACAGGTCGGGCGCTGGGGAGGAGAGGAGTTTCTGGTGGCCATGGCGCAGGATGGCATCACCTGCTGGCGGCTGGCCGAGCAGTTGAGAAACCGGATCGCCTACCTGGCCGCCCCTCACATGACCATCAGCATTGGGGTGGCAGAGCGATCACCGGACGACGACAGCCTCAGCCAGCTGATCCACAGGGCCGACATGGCCATGTACCAGGCCAAGCGTCAGGGACGCAACCAGACCATACTGGCACCGACCTCCAACCAGCCCGTCAGCAACGTCGCCTGAGGCCGGGGCGGGAAGCCATCGTGACTGCTTGATGATCGTGCATCAGACAACAGATGCCAGGGGCGCAACCAGACCATGCTGGCGCCAGGCCCCAACCAACCCGCCGAACTCACCTGCCATGTTGCCTGAGGCAGGTAACGGACTCAGGGCAACAGCTCGGTCATGGAGGCGACATCCACCGGTGCCCCATAGTCGACGCCCGGCAGCTCGAAGCCGTTGAGCTGCATGAAGTCCTGGCGCAGCCCGGCGAAGTCCCCCAGGGCATGGAAGTTGTCCGGCGTTACCTTGGGCCAGAGCGCCGAGACGGCGGCCTGAATGGCCGGGTCGAGCTCATGGTCATCCATCCGGATCAGCCGGTTGCCGTCGGCCACCACCCCATTGGGCCCGTACATCTTGGCGGCGAACAGCCGCTGCATCTGCTCGATGCAACCCTCGTGCACGCCCCGCTCCTTCATCACCCCCATCAGCAGGCCGAGGTAGACAGGCAGCACAGGAATATAGGCGCTCGCCTTGGTCACCAACGCCTTGCACACCGACACCCAGGCGTGGCCGCCGAGCTCGGCTAGTTGCAGGTTGATGGTCTCTGCGGTGGCGTGCAGGTGCTCCTTGGCGTAGCCGATGGTGCCGTCTCTATAAAGGGGATAAGTGGATTCAGGGCCAATGTAGGAGTAGGCGACTGTCTGCACCCCTGGGGCCAGACAATCGGCCTGCTGCAACGCCTGCAGCCAGAGCTGCCAGTCTTCGCCCCCCATCACTGTGACGGTGTCGCGGATCTCCTCCGGAGTGGCAGGCGCCAGGGATTGCTGCACTAGGGCGTCCTGTTCCAGATCCAGCCCCCAGCCGCTGAAGGGCTGGCCCGTGGTCTTGAGCACGGAGCGCACCTGCCGGCCATCCGGCAGCACCCGGATGCCGCTGGCCAGGGAGTAGATCACCAGATCCACCTGCCCCAGCTGCTGGCGGATGGCGTCGATGGCCTGCTGACGCAGGGCATCGGAGAAAGCATCGCCGATCAGGTTGATGGCAATGCGCCCCTCCTGCTCCGCCGCCTGTCGAAACCAGATGTTGTTGTACCAGCCCGCGCTGCCGAGCCCCTTGTCGGAGGGCCCCCGTTCGAACGAGATGCCCAGAGTATCTGCGCCGGCGCCGAAGGTCAGCGCGATGCGCGACGCCAGCCCGAAGCCGGAGGAGGCACCCAGCACCAGCACCCGCCTGGGCCCGTTGAAGGAGCCCGCCGCCTTGACGCTGGCGATCTGCTGCTGCACGGCGGCACGGCAACCGATAGGGTGGCAGTTGCGGGCGACGCAGCCCTGGATCTGGGGATGAATGATCATGAATGAATCTCCAAGGAATCGATGGAATACGAGGAGCGGCGGCCGCTAGCACATCGATCATCGCCAGCGTCTCCACGGGAATTGGCTAGAGCATAACCAAGAAGCCGGTGATTACCTTGATGTCGGGCGGCATATGGGCAAGAAAGGGGGGCATAAAAACAAGAGGGAGCACAAGGCTCCCCAAAGCGTTATTCAGATGCTTTTTGTTGTGTTGTGTTCATTGCGAAGCACGGGCACATCCTATTCTTCTCCCTGGATCGGGGCAATAGACCGGTTGTGATCGGCTTCAAACTCCTGTTCAAAATATGTGCGACTCTGTCCCCGGGATGGCAACCGGGACGTACGGGTTTTCCATGCAAATCCCGAAACTGTGGTGACATCGCCGTTTTAGTTTCAGCGGACATTGGTATAGTGAATCCAGGATCAGTGAGGAGAACTCCCATGAGTGGAACCTATTACAAGCACATACTGGCCGCGATCGACCTGTCGGAAGACAACCGCAAGGTGATCGACAAGGCGGTCGACCGGGCCCGTTCCAATGGCGCCAAGCTGTCGGTGATCCATGTGGACGTGGACCTCAAGGATCTCTACACCGAGATGATCGATATCGACATCGACAACGTGCAGGATCAGGTGATCGCCGAAGCGAAAGAGAAGCTCGAGACCTTCCTGGCCTCGGTGGACTACCCCATCGAGAAGAAGCTGGTGATCTGCGGCGATCTGAGCGAGCGAGTCAACCAGGCGGTCAAGGATTACCAGATAGACCTGCTGGTGTGCGGCCATCGCCAGAGTTTCTGGAGCCTGCTCACCTCCAGCGCCCGCCAGCTGATGAATACGGTGCCCTGCGATCTGCTGGTGGTGCCCTTGCAGAAGTGATTAAACAGGCGTAGCTTGTTTATCCATGAATATCACAGCTTTCAATCGCAACAACTGGTGGTGCTGCTTATAAACAGGCGGCACCGCTTTTCTATGTGAAATTCCCAGAAGAAAACACCGTGACCGCCGAGAGGCGGTCATTGTTTTCATCCCTTTGTCGCCTCCCGGCCCACCCCAATCGGAGAGAGTGACATGCACGACCCCATTATCCTGACCGGCGATCGCCCCACCGGCAAACTGCACATAGGCCACTACGTCGGATCCCTGCGCCAGCGCGTCGAGGCCCAGCACCATTACCGCCAGTTCGTGATGATCGCCGATCTGCAGGCGCTGACCGACAACGGCCACAACCCGGCCAAGGTGACAGATCACGTGCTGGAGGTGATGGCCGACTACCTGGCCGCCGGCTTGGATCCGGCCAAGACCACCTTCTGCCTGCAGAGCGCCCTGCCCGCCCTCGCCGAGCTCACCACCTATTACCTCAATCTGGTCAGCGTCGCCCGGCTGGAGCGCAACCCTACGGTGAAGGCCGAGATCCAGCAGAAAGGGTTCGAGCGCAGCCTGCCGGCCGGTTTTCTGGTCTATCCCGTCAGCCAGGCCGCCGACATCACCGCCTTTCGCGCCACCCATGTGCCGGTCGGCGAGGATCAGCTGCCCATGCTGGAGCAGACCAACGAGATTGTGCGCCGCTTCAACGCCCTGGTGGGCAAGGAAGTGCTGACCGAATGTCAGCCCATCCTGAGCGACACCGGCCGCCTGCCCGGCATCGACGGCAAGGCCAAGATGTCCAAGTCCCTCGGCAACACCATAGAGCTCGGCATGTCGGCGGAAGAGATCAAGCAGGCGGTGTTTGCCATGTATACCGACCCCAACCACCTCAAGGTGAGCGATCCGGGCCTGGTCGAAGGGAATACTGTGTTCGCCTATCTGGATGCCTTCCACCCGGACAAGGCGCTGGTGGCCGAGATGAAGGCCCACTACCAGCGCGGCGGGCTCGGCGACATGCGCTGCAAGCAGGTGCTGAACGACTGCCTGCAGACCCTGCTCGCCCCCATGCGGGAGCGGCGTCAGGCGGCCATAGCCGACAAGGAGCAGCTGCTGCGCCTGTTGCAGCAGGGCACCTTGCAGGCCCGCGCCCTCACCGACGAGGTGCTGGCTGAGGTGAAGGGGGCGATGGGGCTGGACTACTTCGCCGGGTTGCGCTGAGTCGGCGCCCCCAACGCGGCTGCACCGTAGCGCTCGAAGGCGAGCCGGTGCAGCAGCCCCTTGAACCAGCCGATCGCCTCATCGTGGGCGCTGAGCGGGTGGCCCGCCATCAGATAGACGATGGGAATGGCGGGCTCCAGCTGATGCAGCCGCAACGGGTAGTAGCGGCAGAAGTGGCGCCCTATCATCTCGGGCACCACCACCAGATAGCGGCCGGTCGCCATCAGCTGCGGCACCGCCATAAAGCTCGGCAGCCGCACCCCCAGCTCCCGCGCCACCCCGAAGCGTGCCAGCCAGAGATCCACCATGGCCTGGCTGTGCCCCCAACTGGAGGTGTGGATGTGGGGGCGGCTCACCAACTCGTCCGGCCCCAGCTCATCGGGCAGCTCACTACCAAGCGGTGACAGGCAGACCAGGGGATTGCTGAACCACTCCTCGCGCCACAAGCGAGGGGAGAGATGGTTGGCGCCCGCAAAACCGATCACCAGATCCAGCTCCCCCTTCTCCAGCTCCCGCTCGTAGTCGCTGTCCGCCAGCTCGCACACCTCCAGCCGGCAATGGGACGCCTGCTGCACCATGCGCTCCACCAGGGTCGGCACCAGACCGTGCTCCACCGAGCCCGGGGTGGCGATGCGAAAGACCCGCTGCGCCGTGGCGGGATCGAACCCCTTCGCCTGGCGCAGGCCCTGCTCCAGCATGGCCAACGCCTGACGCACCGGCCCGGCCAGTGCCTTGGCGCGCTCGGTCGGCATCATCTCCCGCCGGCTCATGACGAACAGCGGATCATCCAGCGCCTGGCGCAACCGCCCCAGCGCATGGCTGACGGTGGACTGGGAGAGGTGCAGCCGCTCGGCGGCACGGGTGACGTTGTGCTCCTGCATCAGCATGTCGAACACGGTGAGCAGATTGAGATCGAGGCGGGAGAGGGGGAGTTCCATCGATGTTGGCCATAGTTGAATGACTACAATTCATTTTTGGCATAGTAGCAGATTGCATAGAATGCGCGGGCAAATTACATCGGAGATTAAAATGCGTAGCTATCTGTTGTTGCTGGCGATCGGCCTGTTGTGGGGCTCCCAGTTCATTTTCATGCATCAGGCCGTCGCCGAGCTGCCCCCCATCATGGTGGCCGCCGGACGTGCCGTGTGCGGCAGCCTGACCCTGGGTCTGCTCTGCCTGTTCATGCGCCTCAAGAGCGAGCACACGCCGTGGCGCACCTACATGATGATCGCCCTGCTCGACGCTACCATCCCCTTCATCATGGTGGCCTGGGGCCAGCAGTATGTGGACAGCGCCATCGCCGCCGTGGTCATGGGTTGTATCCCCTTTGTGACCATTCTGGCTGCGCCCCTGTTTATTTCTGGTGAAAAAATCACCAAGGGTGGCCTGATCTCCGTGGCCGTCGGCTTCGTCGGCGTGCTGGTGCTGTTCTGGCCGAAACTGGCCAACGGCATGAATGCCGGCCTGCTCGGCTCCATCGGCATACTGTTCGGCGCCAGCTGCTTCGCCATCGGCCTGCTGATGATCAAGCGCTTCGCCAAGGACCACCCCGTGGTGGTGGCTCGCAACATCCTGATCTCCTCCGCCGTGCAGTTGCTGCTGGCCGCGCCCTTCGTGACCGATCTGAGCGCCCTCACCCTGCCGAGCCAGCATGCCATCGGCGCCGTCGCCGTGCTGGGCGTGTTCTGTACCGGCCTGGTCTACTTCCTCTACATGGCGTTGATCCAGAAGGCGGGCCCGACGTTCGCCTCCTTCAGCAACTACCTGGTGCCGCTGTTCGGCGTCATGCTGGGTGCCCTGTTCCTCGGCGAGCAGATCCAGTCCACCACGGGTGTGGCGCTGGCGCTGATCCTGGGTTCAGTGGCCCTCAACCAGTGGGCCCAACAGCGCCGCACCCAGCGGGAGGCGACCCCATGTCAGGCATCCTGACCACCCTGTGCGGCGGTCTGGTGCTGATTGCCGGCTGGCAGTATCGCCACCGGCTGGCCGGCGTGCTCGGCCTGCTGATGCTGACCCTGCCCTGGTTCTTCGACAGCAAGCTGCAGGCCATGCTGAGCTATGCCCTGAGTGCCTGAATACCCGTTTCTGAATGTGTGACGAGAGTGTATCTCTCCTGTTTTTTGGGACCGTTTTAAAAAACCTCCGATTCGTCCCCGCTACCGGCGCTCTGCGCCGGTTTTTTTATGCCTCCCTTGCCCTACCGCCCGTCACACCCGATAGCGATAACTCAGTCGCTCGTTCTTGCGCGGACCGGTGATCTGCCAGCCGAGCAGAAAGCCGTCCCCGGTCGGCGTCAGCTCGGCGCTGTAGTGATCCTGACCGCACAGGTGGGGCTCGGCGGTGAGCCAGCGACCATCCCCCTGAGGCAACAGCTCGAACAGCAGCACCGGCGCCTGGTGGCGCAGGTGGGAGAGGCTGATCCCCCGCTCGCCGCGCCGCCACCAGAAGCTGTTGTGCATGGCGAGCACCCGGCCATGGGGCGTGGTATAGCGCCCCTGCTCCGTAAACAGCCAGCCCCCCTGATGATCGGTCACCCGCACCTCCCCCTCCCCACGGCCGTTCCAGTCGGTCGCGGAGCCCGCTCCGTTGCTCGCCTCGAAGGCAAAAGCGCCGATCCGTGGCAACTGTTCCCATAAACGCTGGATCGCGCTTTCCAACTCGGCCATCATAGCGCCCTCCAAATTGACAACTGACGACAATTCAATCACATGAACTACTTGATAGGGGTTACCCTGCTCTGGTCCTTCTCCTTCAGCCTGATCGGGGTCTACCTCGCCGGCCAGGTGGACGCCTACTTCTCGGTGCTGACCCGCATCGCCCTCGCCAGCCTGGTGTTCCTGCCCTTCCTGCGCCGCCGCTGGCTGCGCCCCGATCTGGTGGTCAAGCTGATGGCACTCGGCGCCATCCAGCTCGGCATCATGTATCTGTTCTACTACCACTCCTTCCTGCTGCTGACGGTGCCGGAAGTACTGGTGTTCACCATCTTCACCCCCATCTACGTCACCCTGATCCACGATCTGCTGGAAGGGCGCTTCAAGCCGACCTACCTGTGGGGGGCGCTGCTGGCGGTGCTGGGGGCGGCCGTCATCCGCTTCGATGGCCTGACCGAGAGCTATGTGATGGGATTCCTGGTGGTGCAGGGAGCCAACCTCTGCTTCGCCCTGGGTCAGGTGGGCTACAAGGTGCTGCTGGCGCGAGAGGCGCAGCAACCGCCCCAGCTGGCGGTGTTCGGCTGCTTCTATCTGGGGGCCCTGGTGATCGCCCTGCCCGCCTGGTGGCTGCTGGGCCAACCACAATACCCGACGAGTGGATTGCAGTGGGGCATTCTGTTGTGGCTGGGGATTGGCGCTTCCGGGCTCGGCTACTTCCTGTGGAACAAGGGGGCTACCCTGGTGAGCAGCGGCGTGCTGGCCATCATGAACAACGCCCTGATCCCCGCCGGTCTGCTGGTCAATCTGGTGCTCTGGGGCAAGGATACGGATCTGTTCAGGCTCAGCGTCGGTGCCCTGCTGATGCTGGCCTCCCTCTGGGTCTGCCAGCGTCAGCCTGCGGGTACAGGCCTCCTTTGACCCACAGGCGTCAGCGGGTGAGTGAGTACTGACTAAAAATCAGCCAACCACAGTGTTGCGTTCCCGTCTGGCCTGGCCGTGGCAGGAGGCCAGCCGGGCCAGCAGGTGATCGAGCTGCTCGGCGTTCTGGCTCTGCACCAGACCTATGCTGACGGTCACCGGCCGCTCGGGCAACAGGCTGGCATCGGCGATCTCGAGACGCAACCGTTCGGCAATCTCGAGACCGCTCAGCCGATCGGTCTGGGACAGCATCAGGATGAAACCGTCCTCATCCCAGCGGGCGAAGGGATCTTCCCGCCGCAATTCGCGGCGCACAATACGGGCCAGCTTGGCCAGCATGGCGTCACAGGCGGCCTCGCCAAACAGCTGCAATATCTTGCTGCGGTGATCCACGGTGAACTGCAGCAGGCAGAAGCTGCCGCTCTCGCTGGTCAGCCGCTCGTCCAGCAGCGACTCGAAGTGGCTGCGGCTCTCGAGCCCGGTGAGAGGGTCGGTGTCGTGGCGATCATCCAGCTGGGGCATGGCCGCATCCAGATGGCGCACCACCCCCAGCAGCTGGCCTCGTTCGTCGCGGCGCACCCGCTCTTCCAGCCGGATGTAGTGGCCCTGATGGTGCAGGATGCGGTACTCGAGCCGCAACCCGCTGCTGCGCCCCTCCCGACAGGCATCGATGGCCTCCCCCAGGCGGGGCCCGTCATCCGGGTGCACCCTATCCAGCCAGCCGAGATCATCCAGCTCGTTCCCCGCCAGCCCCAGCAGTTGCAGGCAGGAGGGATCGCGCCTCAGGCCCTGTTCGGCCGACCAGGTCCAGATCCCGGCCTCCAGCATCGCCATGGCTTCTGCCATCAGCGTCACCTCAAGCGGGGTAATGACCTCAACCCCGGGAGTCTCATACCTTTCCATCACGCGCCTCGACACCGGATCTGACTATCTGCCCATTCAGCAGCACTCAATAAGTAACATTGGCGATTGCGCCGAGCAACAGCGTCAACCCGCTTTTCCCTAGTGCCCTTTTATCCGCACCCGCCACGCCCTCAGCCCTGATAGCCTTTCATCAGCTCTTGCCAGTTCTCCGGCACGAAATGGAAGCTGGTGTGCAGTTGGGACTCCTTGCTGAAGGAGCGCTGCAACCGTTCCAGATTGGCCTGCTGCCAGCTGCCGGGGGAGCGGATAGCCCCCTTGTCAAAATCGATCACCCACACCTTGCCCTCCTTGTCGAGCAGCAGGTTGTGACTGTTGAGATCCGCATGATAGACCCCGGCCTCGTGCAGCCGACGCACCGTCTGACCCACCTTGTGCCACACCTCGTCGGCGAGCGGCCCCTGCTTGAGCAGGGCCACCAGATCCTTGGCGCCACGAATGCGCTCGATCAGGATGTCGGCGCGATAGAAGGGCCCCTGCTTGACCATGCGGGCCGCGAATGGCCGTGGCACCGGCAGCCCCTGTTCGCTCAACTGGGCCAGCAGACGATATTCGGCCATGGCGCGGCTCGATTCCACCCCTTCGAACCAGAAGCGATCCCGTACCAGCTTGCCCACCATGCCGCCGCGATAATAGTGGCGCAGCACCAGGTGGCGCGACTCATCCTTGACGAACCAGGTCACCCCGCGGCCGATGGCGGAGCCCACCACCTGCCGATGGGTCTGCCACCAGGCCGGATCGAACAACGCGGGGGAAGGGTCGCGGAAGGCGCCTTCGGCATACCAGCAGATCTGGTTGTGGGCGGTCTGTGTCAGCATCATGAGTATTCCGGTCAATAGTGGGGCGCAATGCATCCCGTCATGGGGACTGTGCCGGTCGGGCAGCTGGCGCAATTTTACAATCCACAAGGGAGTTTGCATAATGCCATCCATCCATTTTGCCACCGTTGCGCCACATCATGCCGCTGTTCCAAACGCCGCCCTCCTCCATCTGCATCCTGCGGCTCTCCGCCATCGGGGATTGCTGCCATGCGCTGGCGCTGGTGCGCGTCATCCAGCGAGCCTGGCCAGAGACTCGCATCACCTGGGTAACCGGCAAGATAGAGGCCACCCTGTTTGCCGATCTGCCCGGGGTCGAGGTGATCCCCTTCGACAAGAGCAAGGGCTGGCGTGGCTACCGTGAGCTCTGGCGCACCCTCAAGGGGCGCAAATTCGATGCCCTGCTCCACCTGCAGGCTGCCCTGCGTGCCAGCATCGCCACCCTGGGCATCAGAGCAAAGATCAAACTCGGGTTCGACAAGGCGCGGGCCAACGACGGCCAGTGGCTGTTCACCAACCATCAAGTGCCTTCCCCCGCCTCCCCCCATGTGCTGGATGGTTTCCTCGCCTTCGCCAAAGAGCTCGGCATCCGAGATCTGACCCCGGACTGGCAACTGCCCATCAGCGCCGAACATCAGGCGTGGGCAAAGGAGAAGATTGGCGGCAAACCGACCCTGCTCATCTGCGCCGCCGCCAGCAAGGCGTTCAAGAACTGGACCGCCGAAGGCTATGCCGCTCTGGCGGATCACGCCGCCAGCAAGGGGTTTCAGGTCTATCTTTGCGGCGGGCCAGCCAGGCTGGAGCGGGATCTGGCTGCCGACATCCAGCGCCTGAGCCAGAGCAAGCCAGTGGATCTGGTGGGGCAGACCAACCTCAAGCAACTGCTGGCACTCATCAAGGAAGCCAGCCTGGTGCTGGCCCCCGATACCGGCCCCACCCACATGGCGACCCTGGTGGGCACGCCGGTGATCGGCCTCTACGCCCATCACAACCCGGATCGCACCGGCCCCTATCTGTGCCGCGCACATGCGGTCAGCGTCTACCAGGAGTTGATCGAGCAAGAGACCGGCAAGCCGCTGGCGGCACTCGACTGGCGTACCCGTCTCAAGGATCCGGACGCCATGCGCAAGATAACCAGCGAACGTGTCATCGCCGCCTTCGATAGGCTCTGTGCCGAGCGCCAGCTGCCGGGCTGAGGGGCAACTCGGAAATTCCGAGCCCTGAGGCAGGGATAATCTGATGGCCCCAGCCGGGTGCCGGGGGCAGAATAGCGGCCGATGTGGGTAACGCTCCCGCAGCAAGCAACGAATACTTTGATCGGCTGGAATATGATTCCGGCCGTTTTTTTATCCGCCTCCATCTGCTAACATTCGCCGCCTTTACAACCCCCTGACTCAAGAATTTCCCGCGTTTTGCGAGCGACTGTCTCCCTTTCGGGCACATGACGGCAGCCTCTGCTACAACCAAAACACGGGTCATCGCTTAAAGGTACAGACATGGCGCAACAAGGCACTCTCTATATCATCTCCTCCCCGAGCGGGGCCGGTAAGTCCAGCCTGCTCAATGCCTTGCTGACCCAGCACAACGACGCCGGCAAGATGCAGCTCTCCGTCTCCCACACCACCCGCGCCACCCGCCCCGGCGAAGAGCACGGAGTACACTACCACTTCGTGCAGGTGGAAGAGTTCAAGGCGTTGATAGAGCGCGGCGATTTTCTGGAGTGGGCAGAGGTGTTCGGCAACTACTACGGCACCTCCCGCGCCGCCATCGAGGCCTGTCTGGCCCAAGGTATCGATGTCTTCCTCGACATCGACTGGCAGGGGGCCCGTCAGATCCGCGAGCAGATGCCGACCAAGTCCATCTTCATCCTGCCCCCGAGCCGGGAAGAGCTGGAACGCCGCCTGATCGGCCGCGGCCAGGACAGCAGCGACGTGATCGCCGGCCGGATGGCGAAAGCCATTGCCGAAATGGTGCACTACGACGAGTATGACTATGTCATTATCAATGAAGACTTTGAGCAGGCACTGTTCCAGCTCAGGGCCATCATAGAGTGCCAGCGGCTGGAATTGCGCCAGCAACAGCAGGCCCAACAAAACTTGCTGCAACAGCTACTGGCAGAATAGGCCAAAAACAAGTAAACTTTTGCGTCATTTTTAAACACTGCTTTTTCAAACACAGAAAGCCCAAACACTGGAGTCCTGCATGGCACGCGTTACTGTAGAAGATGCTGTAAAACAGGTAGGTAACCGTTTTGACCTGGTGCTGGTCGCCGCACGCCGCGCCCGTCAAATCGCGGTACAAGGCAAAGATCCCCTGGTCGACGAAGAGAACGACAAGCCGACCGTGATCGCCCTGCGCGAGATCGAACTGGGTCTGGTCAACAACCAGGTAATGGATACCCAGGACCGCTACGAGCAGCAAGAGCAGGAAGCCGCCGAGCTGGCTGCCGTTGCTGCCATCGCCGAAGGCCGCGGTTAAGTCAGTCATTTCTCATGGTCGGCGCCCGCCCGGGCGCCGACTGTTCTTCCCATTTACAACCGCTCGAAAACCTCGCAAACTCGAGGGCATACCCTCAATTCTACGGATTGTCGTTTCACCGCTGCGGGGACTGTCTTGTATTTATTTGAAAACCTTAAAGAAATAGCCAGTTCCTACCTGCCTTCCGAGCAGGTTGAGAAGCTCAGGCAAGCCTATGTGGTGGCCCGTGACGCTCACCAGGGACAGATGCGTTCCAGCGGCGAGCCTTATATCACCCACCCGGTTGCCGTTGCTCGCATTCTTGGCGACATGCGACTCGATCACGAAACCCTGATGGCCGCCGTGCTGCACGATGTCATCGAAGATACCCCGGTCACCAAAGACGATCTCGCCGAGCTGTTCGGCAACGCCGTTGCAGAGCTGGTCTCCGGCGTCTCCAAGCTCGACAAGCTGAAGTTCCGCGATCGCAAGGAAGCCCAGGCCGAAAACTTCCGCAAGATGGTGATGGCCATGACCCAGGACATCCGGGTCATCCTGATCAAGCTCGCCGACCGCACCCACAACATGCGCACGCTCGGCTCATTGCGGCCGGACAAGCGTCGCCGCATCGCCCGGGAAACCCTCGAGATCTTCGCCCCCATCGCCAACCGCCTCGGTATTCATACCATGAAGAACGAGCTGGAAGAGCTGGGCTTCGAGGCGCTCTATCCGATGCGATCCCGCGTGCTGCGCGAATCGGTGCGCCGCGCCCGCGGCAACCGCCGCGAGATCATCGACTCCATCCAGAGCGAGATTGAGGGTCGCCTGCGGGAGGCCGGTATCGATGCCCAGGTCAGCGGCCGCGAGAAGAACCTGTTCTCCATCTACAACAAGATGGAGAAGAAAGAGCTGCAGTTCCATGAGGTGATGGATATCTACGCCTTCCGCGTCAGGGTGAAGGACATAGATACCTGTTACCGGGTGTTGGGGCAGATGCACAGCCTCTACAAACCGCGTCCCGGTCGCTTCAAGGACTACATCGCCATCCCCAAGAGCAACGGCTACCAGTCTTTGCACACCTCATTGGTGGGGCCGCACGGGGTGCCGGTGGAGGTGCAGATCCGTACCGAGTTCATGGATCAGATGGCCGACAAGGGTGTCGCCGCCCACTGGGCCTACAAGCAGGATGGTGACAGCTCGGGCACCACGGCCCAGATCCGCGCCCAGCGCTGGATGCAGAGCCTGCTGGAGTTGCAACAGAGCGCCGGCAGCTCGTTTGAATTCATCGAGGGGGTCAAGACCGACCTCTTCCCCGACGAGATCTACGTGTTCACCCCGGAGGGCCGCATCATGGAGCTGCCCGCCGGCGCCACCCCGGTGGACTTCGCCTACACGGTGCACACCGACATCGGTCACGCCTGCGTCGGCTCCCGGGTCGACCGCCACCCCTATCCGCTCAGCAGCCCGCTGCATTCGGGTCAGACGGTGGAGATCATCACGGCGCCGGGCGCCCGCCCCAACGCGGCCTGGCTCAACTTCGTGGTGACCACCAAGGCACGCTCCAAGATCCGCCAGTTCCTCAAGAACCTGCGCACCGAAGAGTCGGTGGTGCTGGGTCGTCGTCTGCTCAACCATGCGCTGGGCGCCAAGAACATCGAAGACATTCCGGAACCACGCATCAAGCAGGTGCTGGCCGACACCAAGCACGAGAACCTGCAGGGCCTGCTGGCCGACGTGGGACTGGGCAATGCCATGAGCGTCATGGTGGCGCGCCGCATGCTGGGTGACGAGCTGCCCCCGGAAGAACAGCAGAAATCCAGCAGCAAGAAGATGCCCATCAAGGGGGCCGACGGCATGCTGGTCACCTTCGCGAACTGCTGTCGCCCGATCCCAGGGGATGCCATCATCGCCCACATCAGCCCGGGCAAGGGCCTGGTCATTCACCAGGAGTCCTGCCGCAACATCAAGGGCTACAGCCGCGAGCCGGACAAGTACCTGCCGGTGCAGTGGGAAGTGGACAAGGAGCAGGAACAGGAATTCCGTACCGGCATCAGCATCGAGATCGTCAACCACCAGGGTGCCCTGGCGGAGCTGGCCAACGTGATTGCTGCCACCGGCGCCAACATCCACGCCATCAGCACAGAAGAGAAGGATGGCCGGGTCTATCTGGTCACCCTGCTCATCACCACCAAGAGTCGCATCCACCTTGCCAACATCATGCGCAAGATCCGGGTGATGCCCAATGTGCTCAGGGTGAGCCGACAGAAAAACTGAACACAGGCGGCGCAAGCCGCCTGCTGCTTTTAAAGAGACACTCATGGCCCCATGCAGCAGGCCGCCGGCCTTGTTGCGTGCACCAGCCTCACAGCATAGAAACCGATATGACTCCTGAACGCTTTAAACGGATCTCCGACATGCTGGCCCAGCGCCAGCTCGATTTGACCGTCTGCATGGAAGAGGTGCATAAACCTCACAACCTGGCCGCCATCGTGCGCACCGCCGATGCCATCGGCATTCACCGGGTCCACGCCGTCTGGCCCAAGACCTGGATCCACAAGCGCAAGGGCACCGCCCGCGGCAGCCAGAACTGGGTCGACGTCAAGCTGCACCCGGACATCGGCAGTGCCGTGGCCGAACTGAAAGACTCCGGCATGCAGATCCTGGCGACTCACCTCTCGGAGAGCTCGGTGGACTTTCGCACCATCGACTACACCAAGCCGACCGCCATCCTGGTGGGCCAGGAGAAGCACGGCATAGGGGAAGAGGCGCTAGCCCTGGCCGATCACCATATCGTCATTCCCATGGTGGGCATGGTGCAGTCCCTCAACGTCTCGGTGGCCGCCGCCGCCATACTGTACGAAGCCCAGCGCCAGCGCGAGCTGGCCGGCTGCTATCAGCGCGGCTGCCCGCTCGACCTGGAGGAGCAGAACAGCATACTGTTCGAGGGGGGGTATCCCATCTATGCCCAGCTCTGCAAAGAGAAAGAGATGCCCTATCCCCAGCTCGGCCCGGCCGGCGAGATCCAGGCGGACGAGGCCTGGTGGCAACGGATGCAGCTGACCCGCAAGGGCTGGGCCGCACAACAGGACGATCCCCTGGATATGGAGTATCCAACCGATGAAGTTTAACGCTCTGCCCCTGCTGGCCCTGACCCTGTTTTCTGCCGGAGCCCTTGCCGTGACCAATCCCTATCAGCTGACCACGGAAGCCGACGTCCCCGCCCTCCATCAACAGAGGCTGCCGGATTTCTGGCGCGCCCATGCCGCCCCGGGGGAGTTCAAGGGCAAGGACGGGGTGACCATCCGCTATGCCGCCCTGCGCCAGGCCAAGGTGGACAGAGCCATCCTCCTCGTCAACGGCCGGGTCGAGAGCTACCTCAAGTATCAGGAGCTGGCCTGGGATCTGTGGCGTCAGGGCTACAGCCTCTATCTGATCGACCACCGCGGCCAGGGGTTGTCGGATCGCCTGCTGGCCGACAAGGAGAAGGGCTATGTCGCCGACTTCGACGACTATGTGCTGGATCTGAAGCAGTTCCATGACGAGGTCATACTGGCGGACAAACCCGCCAAGCTGTTCCTGCTGGCCCACTCCATGGGCGGCGCTATCTCGGCGCGCTATTTGGAGCGCTGGCCAGATGATGTCGAGGCGGCCGTGCTCTCCTCCCCCATGATGGGCATCAACCTCGGCGGCCTGCCCAAGTGGCTGGCCCAGGGGCTGGCGGCCACCATGGATACGGTCGGCAGCTGGTGGGGCGAGCCCCCCTATGGCCCGGGCCAGACCGGCTATGTCTCCCATGAATTTGCCGACAACGGCCTGAGCCACAGCAAGTCCCGCTACCAGGCATTCCGCCAGCTCTATGAGCAGCATCCGCAGATCAAGCTGGGTGGGGTGACGGCCCACTGGATCCGCGAGGGCATCAAGGCCGGGGATGCCGCCATCGCAGAGGCAGACAGGATCAAGACGCCACTGCTGCTGATCCAGGCCGGGGAAGACGGCATTGTCGATAACCAGGCCCAGGACAGCTTCTGTGACCGGCTCCAGTGTGAAGGGGGCAAGCCGCTGCGGATCGAGGGGGCATGGCACGAGCTGTTCATCGAGGCCGATGCCCAGCGCCTGCCAGCCCTGACCGCGACCCTGGACTTCTTCGCCCGCTTCTAGTGGCCAGTTGCATGACTTGCCAGGGGCGTGGCCAGCGTCCTGCGTCCAGTATGGCGTCACTTGCCATCCAGGCGCAGTCTGCACCGGCACGGCATCAGACCCCAGGACTGGTTATTTTTTGGATCCCTAAATAAATGGGGTCACACCGGACGCTGGGGTACACTGCCCCGGCGTTCCACTGATGCCGAGGTAATGATGTTCAAGGTAGTTGTGTCCGATCTCGATGGTACCCTGCTCAACGGGCAGCACCAGATCTCCCCCCGCACCCGGGATACCCTGCACCGTCTGGTGGATCAGGGGATCAAGTTCGTGGTGGCCACCGGCCGTCACCATGTGGATGTACGCAGCATCCGCGATGCGCTGGGGCTGGATATCTACCTCATCACCTCCAACGGCGCCGTGGTGCACGACAAGCAGGACTCTCTCGTCTTCAACCAGGCACTGCCGAGCACGGTGGCGGCCGAGCTGATCGCGCTGGAGCGTGACCCCTCCATCCACATCAACGTCTACTACGGCGACGAGTGGCTGGTGGAAGAGGAGATGCCCTGGCTGCTGCAGTTCCATCACGACTCCGGCTTCAGCTATCGCCTGACCGATCTCGCCAGCCACCCGCTGGACAAGATCAACAAGGTCTTCTACATCGGCGAACACGAGAAACTGCTGCAGATAGAGGCAGAGCTCAACCAGCGTTATGGTGATCGGATCAACGTCACCTTCTCCCTGCCGGATTGCCTCGAAGTGATGCACGCCGGGGTACACAAGGGCAATGCCGTGCGTGCCGTGCTGGAGCAGCATGGGCTTGAGATGTCCCAGGCGGTCGCCTTCGGGGATGGAATGAATGACTTCGAGATGCTGAGCATGGTGGGCCGCGGTGTGGTGATGGGCAACGCCCATGATCGCCTCAAGCTTGCCCTGCCGAACCATGATCAAACCCTGAGCTCGGACGAGGATGGCGTCGCCGTTTATCTGGAGCGACTATTCGCCCCCGTTGTCGCCTGATCTCCTCGCCATGAGTGCAAAAGGGTGGTCTATAGACCACCCTTCTTACATTCTTGGTATCCTCACCATATCGAGCTGGGGGGCATCAGACGCTCCAGCAGGCTGCCGGTCGGCGTCCAGGTGAAGCTCTGATTGGCGCCACCGTAGCACTCGGCCAGCCGCAACGGCACGGCGGATCTGTGGCGACGACCGGCCACATCCAGGCACAGTGACACCTGTCGGTTGAACAGACGATCCCCCTGCCACTGCCATTGGTGGCTGTCATTCTCGCACCCTCCCACGACGAGGCCGTCTGTGCCCGTGGCGATCAGGCAGCCCTGCGCCAGCAGCAAGGCTCCCGCATCCCAGCTAAACAGCTGGTTGGGCCCCTGATCGCAAGGCTGGGTGAGCAGGTGGCCCTGCTCGTTCAGGGCCACGCAGAAGCCACCGTCGGTCACCAGGGTGGCCGGGGGCACCGGTGTGGACCTGGGGGCAGCCCCCAGCAGCAGGTTCTCTGGTCTCGGCGGCAAGGCACAACCGCCGAGCAGCAGTGCCATCAGGGCAAGCAGTCGGATATGAAAGGGCATGAGGTGCGTAGGCCTGTGTCTGAGTGGGTCGTGAGTATCCACTGTTCTCGTGGCTCCCGGCCAAGCATAACGAACCCGTGGCGAACAGGCGCCTGCAGAAATGTAAGCAGAGGTGACAAAGACATAGATACGCAGAAAAGCAAAAACCCCGCCGAAGCGGGGTTTTCATAATGTGGTCGGTGATAAAGGATTCGAACCTTTGACCCTCTGGTCCCAAACCAGATGCGCTACCGGGCTGCGCTAATCACCGATGGGTATTTCCAAAATACAAAGATGACCATCTGGTCATCCTCGTCATACAGCAAGTATGGTGCGAAGAGAGGGACTCGAACCCTCACACCCGGGGGGCACTAACACCTGAAGCTAGCGCGTCTACCAATTCCGCCACCTTCGCATACCTGACAAGCTGTAAAATGGGGTGGCTGATGGGGCTCGAACCCACGACAACCGGAATCACAATCCGGGACTCTACCAACTGAGCTACAGCCACCACAGCTGTTTTGTTCCACAACAACGCCCGCTTAACCGGCGCACGTTGATGGTGCGCCCGACAGGATTCGAACCTGTGACCTCTGCCTCCGGAGGGCAGCGCTCTATCCAGCTGAGCTACGGGCGCTACGCTGTCGAACGGGGCGCATTATTGATGATGGCGCCCACCTTGTCTACTCTTTTTTTGTCACAAGGAATCAAGCGATTGTTTTTCAATCTTTTTGTGCAGTTTTATACCTATTCTTCACGCTTTCGAGCCAAATCATCTTCACGTGACCCGCTTGTGCATACTCATCTTGCAGTAAACTGACTGGCATCCCTTGACTTGTCCTCTCCTCCACCTAGAATGAATGAACGTTCATTCAGTCACCGAAATCTGATCACCATGGATAAGAAAGAACGCATCTTCGAGGCGGCTCACGAGATCCTCGGCGAGCAGGGCTTCTACGGCCTCTCCATCGCCATGGTTGCCAAGAAAGCCAAGGTCGCGGCCGGGACCATCTATCGCTACTTCAGCGACAAGGATGATCTTGTCCGCCAACTCTACCTGCACACCATTCTCAAGTGTCATCCCCAGATCATGGAGGGGGTGCAAATAGAGGAGGTGTCATATCGTCAGTATCGACGTCTCTGGCTCAATATCGACGCCATCTTCACCAACTATCCCAACGCACTCAAGTGCAAATTACAGTACGAAAGTTCTCCATTGGGGGCTGAATTGGAGCGGGATCCGGTCATAATGGCGACGTGGGCGCCACTTGAGCGCTTCTTCGAGCAGGGACGCCAGCAGGGATTGTTCATTGATCTCCCCGTCCTGGTGCTACAGGCATTGAGTCTGGATTGCGTGGCCAACCTGGCACAGCAACGCCGGGTTCACGATTTTGTATTGACGCAAGAACAGCTGGAGACGGTCATCCGAGCCAGCTGGAATGCCATTTTAAACCCTAATCATTCCATCACAGGAGCCTGTTCATGAAAAAGTGGATGGCCATCATGTTGCTGATAGCACTCGCCCTGTTCGGCAGTGTCATCGGCTTCAATATGTTCAAACAGAAGAAAATTGCAGAGTTCATGGCCAATCGACCCGAGCCAGAGTTCCCGGTGACCGCCATGGTGACCAAGGCGCAAGACTGGGTCCCCACCATAGAAGCGATCGGCTTCATCGAGCCGAACCAAGGGGTCACCCTCTCCAGTGAGCTGGCAGGCACCATCGACAAGATCAGCTTCGAATCCGGGGCACAGGTCAAGGCGGATCAACTGCTGCTGAGCCTGGATTCCAGCGTGGAAAAAGCCAACCTGAACTCCTCCCAGGCCAGACTGCCTGCGGCTCGAGCCAAGTTCCAACGCTATCAGAACCTGTACCAGAAAAACTCCATCTCCCGCGATCAGCTGGATGACGCCGAAGCCGCCTACCGCTCCCTGGAGGCGGACATCGAGAGCCTGAAGGGCACAATTAACCGCCGCGAAGTCCGCGCCCCCTTCGGTGGTGTCGTGGGTCTGCGCAACGTCTTCCTCGGCCAGTATCTGGAACCCGGTACCGAGATCGTGCGGTTGGAAGACACCAGCGTGATGCGCCTGCGCTTCACCGTGCCCCAGACCGACATCTCCAAGATTTCCCTCGGCCAGACCATCAAGATCAACGTGGATGCCTATCCCCAGACCCAGTTTGACGGTCAGATCACCGCCATCGAGCCAGCGGTCAACTACCAGAGCGGCCTTATCCAGGTACAGGCCAACATCCCGAACAACGGCGGCCAACTGCGCTCCGGCATGTTCGCCCGCGCCAGCATCATTCTGCCCACGGTGAAAGACCAGATAGTGATCCCGCAGTCTGCCATCTCCTTCACCCTATATGGCGAGAACGTCTATGTCATCCATGAGGCAGACGGCGTGAAACGCGCCAAGCAGGTGGTTGTCAAGGCGGGCGAGCGTCGCGGCAATGATGTCCATGTGTTGTCCGGCATCAAGGCTGGCGATCAAATCGTGCTGTCGGGCCAGGTTCGCCTGAGCAACGATACCAAGGTGCACGTGGTCGACAACGATGCCCTTGCCGTTCCGGCACAAACCCCGATGCTGTAAGCGCGGAGATCTGCGATGCGATTTACTGACATATTCATAAAACGGCCGGTGCTGGCGATCTCGCTCAGCTTCCTGATAGCCCTGCTGGGCTTCCAGGCCATCTTCAAGATGCAGGTGCGGGAATACCCCGAGGTGATCAACACCGTCATCACGGTCAACACCAGCTACTATGGCGCCAGCTCGGATCTGATCCAGGGCTTCATCACCCAGCCGCTGGAGCAGGCGGTCGCGCAAGCCGACAACATCGACTTCATGACCTCCTCCAGCCAACTGGGCAGCTCCACGGTGACGGCCTACATGAAGCTGAACACCGACCCCAACGCCGCGCTGTCCGACATCCTGGCCAAGGTCAACTCGGTGCGATCCCAGTTGCCCAAAGAGGCGGAAGACCCTTCGGTCACCTCCTCCACGGGTTCCACCACGGCGGTGCTCTACATGGGCTTCACCAGCCCTGAGCTGAACTCCAGCCAGATCACCGACTACCTGGAGCGGGTCATCAAGCCCCAGCTGTTTACCGTAGGCGGGGTGTCCAAGGTGGACCTCTACGGCGGGGTCGAGTTTGCCCTGCGGGTGTGGCTGGATCCGGCCAAGATGGCCGCCTTCGATCTGACCGCCAGCGACGTGATGACAGTGCTCAACAGCAACAACTATCAGTCCGCCACCGGTCAGGCCACCGGCTATTTCACCCTGTTCAACGGCAATGCCGAGACCCAGGTCAGCAATACCGATGAACTCAAGCGCCTGGTCGTAGCGACCCGGGATGGCAAGGTGATCCGCCTCTCCGACATCGCCAAAGTGTCGCTGGAGAAGAGCCACGACATCTATCGCGCCAGCGCCAACGGCCGTGAGGCCGTGGTGCTTGCCATCAACGCCGCGCCGACCGCCAACCCCATCAACATCGCCCACGATGTGCTGGAGCTGCTGCCTAGCCTCAAGAGCAACATGCCGAGCACCATGCAGGTCAACATCCTGTATGACTCCACCATCGCCATCAACGAGTCCATCCACGAGGTCATCAAGACCATACTGGAGGCGGCCGCCATCGTACTGGTGGTGATCACCCTGTTCCTCGGCTCCTTCCGGGCCGTCATCATCCCCATCATCACAATCCCGCTGAGTCTCATCGGCGTGGTGATGATGATGGACATGTTCGGTTTCTCCATCAACCTGATGACCCTGCTGGCCATGGTGCTCGCCATCGGCCTGGTGGTGGATGACGCCATCGTGGTGCTGGAGAACGTCGACCGCCACATCAAGGAGGGGGAAGAGCCGTTCCGGGCCGCCATCATAGGTACTCGTGAAATCGCCGTGCCCGTCATCGCCATGACGGTGACCCTGGCTGCGGTGTACGCGCCCATCGCCCTGATGGGGGGCATCACCGGCTCCCTGTTCAAGGAGTTCGCGCTGACCCTGGCGGGGGCGGTGTTCGTCTCCGGCATCATCGCCCTGACCCTGTCACCCATGATGTGCGCCAAGATGCTCAGGGCCAACGAGACCCCGAGCAAGTTCGAGAGCACGGTACATCACCTGCTGGATCGGATGACGGCCCGCTACGACAGCATGCTGCATGCCGTGATGCAAAAGCGCATCGTGGTCATCCTGTTCGCCGTCATCGTGTTCGGCAGCCTGCCGCTGCTGTTCAAGTTCATCCCGAGCGAGCTGGCCCCGTCCGAGGACAAGGGGGTCATGGCCGTGCTGGGGACGGCGCCGTCCAATGCCAACCTGGACTACATCGAAAACACCATGGCGGACGTGAACAAGGTCCTGGATGACCAGCCCGAGATCGCCTACTCCCAGGTCTTCTCCGGGGTGTTCAACGCCAACCAGGCCTTCGGCATCGCCTCCATGGTGCCCTGGAGCCAGCGTGAGGCGAGCCAGAAAGAGGTGCTGGATCGAGTGGCCGGTCTGGTGAAGGACATCCCCGGGATGGCCATCACCACCTTCCAGTTCCCCGAACTGCCGGGGGCCTCCAGCGGCCTGCCCATCCAGTTCGTCATCACCACCCCGAACAGCTTCGAAAGCCTGTTCCTGATCGCGGGTGAGATGCTGGCGGCGACCCAGGCCAACGGCCAGTTCGTCTATTCGGATCTCGATCTGAACTACGACTCGGCCACCATGAAGATCAGCATCGACAAGGACAAGGCGGGTGCCTACGGCATCACCATGCAGGACATCGGGACCACCATGGGCACCATGATGGCAGACGGCTACGTCAACCGGATCGATCTGGATGGCCGCTCCTACGAGGTGATCCCGCAGGTGGAACGCAAGTACCGCCTCAACCCCGAGTCCATCAAGGGTTATTACGTGCGCGCCGCCGACGGCAAGTCGATCCCGCTGGGCAGTCTGATCAAGATTGAAGTGGTTGGCGAGCCCCGCGCCCTGCCCCACTTCAACCAGCTGAACTCCGCCACCATAGGCGCCGTACCGGCACCGGGTGTGGCCATGGGGGATGCGATCAACTGGTTCAAGGCCACCGCCGAAGAGAAGCTGCCGCAAGGCTATCGCTACGACTTCATGGGGGAAGCCCGCCAGTTCGTGACCGAAGGCAACGCCCTGTACGCCACCTTCGCACTGGCACTGGCCATCATCTTCCTGGTGCTGGCCATCCAGTTCGAGTCGGTACGTGATCCTCTGGTGATCATGGTGTCGGTGCCGCTGGCCATCAGCGGGGCGCTGATTGCCCTGGCATGGGGCATGGCCACCATGAACATTTACTCCCAGGTGGGTCTCATCACGCTCGTTGGTCTGATCACCAAGCACGGTATTCTGATCTGCGAGGTGGCGAAGGAGGAGCAGCTGCTGCACGGCATGAACCGGATGCAGGCCGTGATGCAGGCCGCCAAGGTGCGTCTGCGTCCCATCCTGATGACCACGGCGGCCATGATCGCCGGTCTGATCCCGCTGCTCTATGCGGCAGGTGCGGGCGCGGCCCAGCGCTTCAGCATCGGCATCGTGATCGTGGCGGGTCTGGCCATCGGCACCCTGTTCACCCTGTTCGTGCTGCCGGTGATCTACACCTTCCTGGCCTCCGAACACAAACCGCTGCCGGAATTCGACGAGTCCATTCCGGCCAAGGCAAAGGGAAGTCATTGATCCTCAGCCAACACCAACAAGGCCCCGAAAGGGGCCTTGTTTTTATCCATTTCATGACCCACGACATGAGTCCATGAAGCAGTTAAACTAAGCCGTTCGCAATCCAGACCGCAAGGATGCCATGTCAGGAATCTTCTCCAGGGCCATCGGCCTTAACGGACTCTCTTATCGTCTGCTTTCCTACATTCTGATCTGCAGTACCGTGCTGGCGCTGGTCATCACGGTGCTGCAGCTCGCCTGGGACTACAACAAGGACGTGACCGTCATCGAGGCCAGCATCGACCAGATCGAGGCCTCCTTCCTGCAACCCATCTCCGCCAGTCTGTGGAACCTGGATGAGGAGCAGGTCAAGGTGCAGATCGAAGGCATCATGAACCTGCCCAATATGCAGTTCGTCATGGTCAAGGAGATGCTGGGCAACTCGGAAGTGCCGCTGCTGACCCAGGGTGTGGAGCAGGCGCAATACGACATCTCCCGCGAATTCAGCCTCACCTATCAGGGGGAAGTGGTCGGCAAGCTGTTCGTCGCCGCCACCCTGGAGCAGGTTTACCAGCGACTGATCGAGAAGTCGGTGCTGATCCTGGTCAGCCAGACCATCAAGACCCTGGTCGTCTCGCTCTGCATCCTGGTCATCATCTATTACCTGGTGATCCGTCATATCAACCGCATCGTCAGCTACGCCCAGAAATTGAGCCTGGATCGGCTGGCGGTGGAACTGACGCTGGAGGGGCGCCCCCTGCCCCGCAAGCATCCGGACGAGTTCGATGCGCTGGCCGCCACCCTCAACCAGATGCGTACCCGCCTGAACGACGAGTTCACGGCCCGCCATCAGGCGGCGGATCAACTCCAGCAGGAGCGGGACTTCTCCGCCACGCTGATCAACTCGGCCAACATGGTCATCTGCTGCATGGAACCGGATCTCAACATCGCTAGCATCAACCCGGCCGCCATCCTGCTCACCGGTTACCATCATGAGGAGTTGCTCCAGCACAACTGGCTGGATCTCTTCGTCAGCCAGGAGCAGAGGGCCGAGCTGGCAGCCATCCTGTCGGACCAGGGCTCTCTCGATGACAGGGAAATCATCATGCATGACCAGCAGGGCCACGAGCTCGTCCTGCAGTGGACCTTCGCCCCCTTCTACGAGGGACCCAATCTCAAGTATCTGATTGGTTTCGGTTATGACATCACCCGTCTGAAGAAGGTGGAGCGGGAGATCACCCTGTTCAACGAACAGCTGGAAGGCAAGGTGGTGGAGCGTACTCGCAGCCTGAGCGATGCCAACGACCAGCTGGGCAAGGCCTATGACGATTTGAAACAGGCGCAGCAGACCCTGGTGGAGTCGGAGAAGATGGCCTCCCTCGGTTCCCTGGTGGCCGGCGTGGCCCACGAGATCAACACTCCCATCGGCATCAGCGTGACCGCCTCCTCCTATCTGCAGGAGCAGGTGGCCGACTTCAAGCAGCACCTCGAAGCCAAGCAGTTGTCACGCTCCTATCTCAACGAGTTCACCCAGAATCTCGACGAGTCGATGCAATTGCTGCAGGGCAACCTGAGGCGAGCCTCCGAGCTCATCGCCAGCTTCAAGCAGGTGGCGGTGGATCAGTCGTCCGAGGCGCGCTACAACTTCAGCCTCGCCGACAATCTGCATCAGGTGGTGGTCTCCCTCGGCTACAAGCTGAAGAAGGCCCAGTGCGAAGTCGACATTCAATGCGATCCCAAGCTGGCCATCTACTCCTTCCCCGGCAGCTTCACCCAGATCTACTCGAACCTGATCCTCAACTCCATCCATCACGGTTTCGACGGCTGGGACAGGCCCAAGAAGATCACCATCAGGGTGGAGCAGCAGGGTGACGAACTGGTCATCGATTACAGTGACAACGGCCGCGGCATCCCCCCGGAGATACTGCCGCGCATCTTCGATCCCTTCGTCACCTCCAAGCGGGGCCAGGGGGGCAGCGGGCTCGGCACCCACATCATCTACAACCTGGTGGTGCAGTTGCTCCGTGGCCGCATCCATTGCGCCAGCGAACCGGGCCAGGGAGCCCAGTTCCATATTCGCCTCCCCATCCAGCAGAACTGAGCGTCGGCTCTTGTGAGCCGGCCACTTTGTCCCCATCATGCTGTGATTGCATTCTTAACGAGCGGAGAACCTCGCAATGGCACAGCATTTTGACTATATCGCCATCGGCGGCGGCAGCGGCGGCATCGCCTCGGCCAACCGGGCTGCCATGTATGGCAAGAAAGTCGCCCTGATTGAAGCCAAAGAGCTGGGGGGTACCTGTGTCAACGTCGGCTGCGTGCCGAAGAAGGCCATGTGGTATGCCGGCCAGATCGCCGATGCCCTGAGGTATGGATCCGACTACGGCTTCGATACCACCCTCAATCACTTCAGCTGGGCCAGGCTGGTCGAGTCCCGTCAGGCCTACATCGGCCGCATCCACAAGTCCTATGAGAACGTGCTGGGCAAGAACCAGATCACCGTCATCAAGGGCTTTGCCCGTTTCGTCAGCAGCAACACCATCGAGGTTGATGGCGAGCAGTACAGCGCCGATCACATACTGATCGCCACCGGCGGCCGCCCCGAGGTTCCGACCATACCAGGTGCTGAATTCGGCATCGACTCCGACGGCTTCTTCGAGCTGCAAGCCCAACCCAAGCGGGTCGCCGTGGTCGGCGCCGGCTATATCGCCGTGGAGATCGCCGGCGTGATGCAGGCACTCGGCTCCGAGACCCACCTGGTGGTGCGCAAGCATGCGCCGCTGCGCAACTTCGATCCCATGATCCACGAGACCCTGGTGGAGATCATGGCCCAGGAAGGGCCCAGGCTGCACACCCACGCCGTGCCCAAGGCCGTGGTCAAGAACGCCGACGACAGCCTGACCCTGCAACTGGAAGATGGCCGCCATCTCACGGTGGACTGCCTGATCTGGGCCATCGGCCGCGTGCCCGCCACCGACAACCTCAATCTGGCCGCCACCGGCATCACCCTGGACGAGCAGGGCTTCATCCCGACCGACAAGTTCCAGAACACCGCCGTCGCCAACCTCTATGCGGTGGGTGACAACACGGGGCGCATCCAGCTCACCCCGGTGGCCGTCGCGGCCGGTCGTCGCCTCTCGGAGCGGCTGTTCAACAACAAGCCGAACGAGCACCTCAACTACGATCTGGTACCGACCGTGGTGTTCAGCCACCCGCCCATCGGCACCATAGGGCTGACCGAGCCGGAAGCCATCGCCGAATATGGCGAGAGCCAGGTGAAGGTCTACCGCAGCCAGTTCACCGCCATGTATTCGGCCCTGACCCAGCATCGCCAGCCCACCCGGATGAAGCTGGTCTGTGTCGGGCCGGAGGAGAAGGTGGTCGGCCTGCACGGCATCGGTTTTGCGATGGACGAGATACTGCAAGGTTTCGGTGTCGCCATGAAGATGGGTGCCACCAAGGCAGACTTCGACAACTGTGTCGCCATTCATCCGACCAGCGCGGAAGAGTTTGTTACCCTTAGGTAGCGGTGTAGGAAAAGCAACCCACACACATAAGTAAATCTGGAAAAGGCCCTGCCACCGTCTATACTGTATGTATGGTCAGTGGCATCTTCTAGGTAGATTTATGTCCTATCTCATTTCTTCAGCAGACGTATGCACCAAAACTAAGCTTAAAACCGATGCCCAAGGCGCGTTGTCTTGCGATCCCATCAGTGGCAACATTGGCTCCTTGCCCACCCTGTTTACCCAGGATGGCACCTTTAATCACGAAGCGAACAGCTACCTGTTCTATCAAAAGGCCATTAATCAAGCCAAAGACCTCTCTTCTTGTGCCAAAGCTCTTTACGCCTACTATCAGTTCCTTGAAGATAACGGCTTGACTTGGGATCACTTCCCGCCAGTAAAGCGTTTAAAGCCTACATACCAGTTTCGCTCTCATTTATTGAAACAAGTCAAACTTGAAGAGCTGGCAAAAAGCACTGCAAGTGTGCGCATGAACCATGTAGTGAATTACTACAAGTGGTTGATGCACGATGGCTACCTCAGAATCAAGAATGAGAAGGAAGCGCCCTTTAAAATTGAATTTGTCTCTGTCAAAAATACAGGGATGCTGGCACATCTCTCCCCTACCTATAACGTGCAAACCAGCGATTTGAGGATAAAAGTTGCACGTGACGCGAACAGCAAAAACGTTCGCCCCTTATCTCCATTAAGTCGTGAATCATTGGCTATCTTGACCCAGCATTTACCACAAACAGCAGAGGAACTGCGTTTACAAGTGCTGCTATCTATTGATACTGGGCTACGCATTAATGAAGTCGCAACATTAACCATTGATGCTCTAAATACGGCCACGCCACTGGCTGAAAGCCAACACCGTTATGAACTATTGCTCTCACCACAAGCAACTGGTGTTCAAACCAAATATAGTAAATCAAGACAGATTGAAATCTCAGCGCAATTGTTGGCAGTGTTGAATGAATATCGAGCCTCAGAGCGCCGCCTAAAACGCTTAACCAAACTCTACGAAAAAATTGAGCTCTTGACCGCTCCCCAAGCATCTTTTCATCAAGCGGCTATAGATACTCTTCAATGGTGCAAAAAGCACGAACCACTTTTTGTCAGCAACCAAGGAAATCCCGTAACCGCTAAATCCATCGAGGCTCGCTGGACAGAGTTCAGGACTCAGCTCAAACAGGTTCATCCATCATTTACACATCGCTTTCATGATCTGCGTTCCACCTACGGCACCTATCGTCTCAATGATCTGTTGGAAGCTAATTTTCCAGCCGTGGAGTGTATGGAGCTGCTAATGGGCTGGATGGGACACAAAAACGAGTCCACCACTTGGAAATATCTACGTTTCTTAAAACAGAAAGAGGCGTTCAAAGTAAAATTTGGGATGCTCGATAGCATCATGCATGAGGCGTTGGGTGGTAACGATGAATAATGTTACCTACATCAGTGGTTGGAATCCCAAGTTGTGTATTCAGCTTGATGACTACAGGGCTGACTTCAATCGCTGCCTTTTCAAGGGATTACCTTCGACCGTAGCATTGCAACAAGGTGGGCAATTTAACGAGGCCGACCGCAAGCAAATTATTTACCAATTGAAGTCACAGTTCGACGAAAAAATTGAAGAGGGCGGCAGTCTAGCCTCACATAAAACTATATTTGTACAAACTGCTCAGTATCTAAAATGGTGTGACGAGCATAATACACCTGCATTTACCCAGCGATCTTTAGAAGGCTATATGTCTTATATGGATACTAAAGTGATGCTAGGACAATACAAAGGAAATAGCTATAAAAAAACCCGCTCAGTCATGGTCACGTTATTTACTAAGTATCTAGAACTACCGACAAGTTATTTCGATAGAATAGTGATCAGAGACGGGAGCGATTGTGAGCCATTTGAAGCCTACAGTCGCAGCGATCTAAATCAACTGCTGCCATTTCTAAGGTCGCTGTTTAAGCAAACCTATCAACAGTTCATCCAAAACCCAGAAAAACATATTAACAGTAGCTTCAAAACAAAAACGATGACGTTTCAGTGGCAAGGGCAGCAGTACCCGCTAGCCATAGGAATAACAAAAATGATGTGCGCAGCGACCTACTTACTGTCTTACTACACTTACGCCAACACCAGTGATTTGTTCAAACTCAAACAGCCGAACAACGCCTCAACAAAGGCTGGTGAAGTGTGGTACACCATGCCAGCGTTTAAGCGTCGTGCGTTTAAAACCATCCAACTTGAGATGGGTGGACATGAATTAGAAATCCCCAAGTATGCCTTGGATTTTTTTGATAAATTGCTGGCTGCATCCAAATGTATCCATGATGGTGAAAACGCCACTTTGCTGCAAACGGTTATCTCAAAAAAAACACAACCTTTAACATCAAAGGTGCTAGAGACCTTCCTGAGTATATGGGTCGAAAAGCACTTTACCTTTACCGATCAAACTAACCGCCGCTTACGGCCAGTCATAAGCCGTTTTCGCGAAACAGGAGCACAGTTAACAGCTTACCACCAAGGTGACTTGGCTAACGATCTCATGCTCAACAATACCCCTAAAACGCGCAAAAAACATTATAGCGAAGGGAGTAAAATCGCTAACAATGGCATGATGCAAGATACTATTTCCATTCGTGAGGCGCAGATAAAAAATAAGATTGACGTAAAAGAGGCACAGAAAAGCTTAGGGATTGAGGTACTAGTTATTGATGCGGAATATAATGTCAACCTCCCTAATTTAAGTCGAACACCCAACGGTGGAAGTTGTAAGGCCCCCTTTGGCGAAAGGTCTGATAAATACTCACGCAAAGCGCAACAGCATGGACTACTAAAAGAGGGGGAGCGTTTAGCCTGCGCAGATCTGCTAGCTTGCTTCGGCTGCCCTGACCAAGTAATAGTTCAGTCTGTTTCTGACATTTGGTGTTTACTGTCGTTTAAGGCATGTATTGAGGAGTCGCTGTATCTACATTTGGATGCCAGCCACTACCGAAAAAATTTCCAGAAAATCATTAACTTTATAGATATAAACATATGTCCGACCATCAATAAAAAGATACTAAAGCAAGCCGAAGAAAAGTTAAACGACGAAGGTTTACACCCAGCCTGGGACGACAGTGCATATCTGTTAAATCTGCTACCCCCACCCAGAAGGTAAAACAATGGACACGACACACCTCTATTCCAGCAGTTTTCCTGATCAGCATAAAGTTCAGGACATAGATGTGGTCAAACTCTACCATGAAGGGCAATTTGACAAACTTGATATTGTCACAGTCTGCAAAGACAGAGATGGTCAGGTTACTGCCTGCTTTGGACAAAATGTTTGGAATTGCATGCCATTTTCTCGAAAAAAAAATGCAAACAACCTTAATTTCAAAGAGTTCGACTCTACGCCAAAATTGCAACGAGAGCTTAAACTTATCACCTATGGCTGGTTATTTAACAAAAGTCCTAAGAATATAAAGGCAGTGAAATTTTCGAGTGTATATGTTCGGCTTACGGCAATTAAACGCGCTTACCAGTTTTTATTTAAAAGCAATAACAGCTCCCTAAGCGCACTATCTCATTCAAATATCTGGGTAGAGTTTGAGAACTATTTGATATCCCAAAAATTCTCCCAGAGTGCGCTCGAACAAACTTTTGTTGCAGTTAATGCTGCGACTGACTTTGCCTCGTGGCACAAGTTAGAATTGGGCTTAACTCCCATTAAAGCCAATATAAAAGCGAAGTCCCTCAGTTCGAAGGAGGCGCAACAAACTCTCGTGATTCCAGAGCGTTTATGTGATGCCATCTATGGTAAAGCGATTGAGTTAGTAGAGAGTGCTTACCCACACCGGAAACTAATTTCAGACACAGAAAAAGTCCTACAAGAAAACTATAATATAGCTAAGAGCAACTTGGATGTGAAGATTAAATCTGGCTCAATGTTTTCTTTTATTAACATGGATGGGAGCATCAACAGACATAAATACGCTTCTGCAATCATAGATAACAAACCTCAAGAGCAGAGAAAAATTCTATCCACTTTAGCCAAAAAACTCCCCAGCATTAAATTAATGCATGGAGAGCATTTCCAACGTTACTTATCAAATCTCATCACCGCAAGTTACATTATCTGTGGCGGCTTTAGTGGAATGCGAGACTCGGAACTGAATAAACTGGCTCCTGGCTGTTACTACAAAGATACGTTCGAGGGGCGGGATTACCACATGCTGCAATCTCACAGCTTTAAGCTAGGTGAAAAGCGTGAAACATGGGTGACGGCTGCATCATCAAAAATTGCCATTGAACTGATGACCGTACTTACGGAAAACTGGCGAAAAGACGTTAACTACCCGAATGAAAAATACGCCAATACACTATGGGTAAATCAATATAAACGCTCAAGACCTCCTGTACTTATCAACAATTGGAGTGAGCGATTAAAGCGCTTTTGTCGGCAGTTTGATTTCTCTGTTACCGAAGCCGACTACCAAGAGTGCCTTATGTCTAATCCTCGATCATTGGTACGCGTGAAAGAGGATGTAGTACCAGGGCAACCTTGGCCTTTGACTCCACACCAATTTCGGCGCACGCTGGCATTTTATTGCATTAAAAACCGCTTTGGCACCTTGGTTGCGCTTAAGCAACAGTTTAAGCATCTATATTTGTCTATGACGGAGTGGTACACCAATGGCGGCAAACTAGCTAATCTGCACAATTTAAAAGTTGATGACAAGATGCGTAACTTGTTGGCAGATATTAATGCCGAATGCACAGCAAATAGAATTTTCAAGCAATGGCACTCGGATGAAACACTGTCAGGAACTCATGGTAAGGCCATTATGAAGATGCGCGGTGATGTGCCAACCATTTATGGCTCTTGGGAGGTGATTTACAAAGCGGTTAAAGAGGGGAAACTAACCCTTCATGGCTCTATGCACAGCTATTGTAAGTCGGGATATGACTGCGATATGGATGGTGTGGTCACACCACAATTTTGCGTAGATTGTGGTTCTGGCAGTAGCATTATTGACGAGCAACAAGCCACATGGTGGCAGAAAAAACACAGCAGTTTAATCGCCTATATGGCGTCAGGTGACGATATTTCTGTGACCGAACGCAGCCATTACATCACTCAGATACGAGCAGCAGAAAATGTAATGTCAGACTTTGGCATGATATTTACCCTCTTTGAGCCGGGACTTAAGGTAACGACAGTATGAACAAAAGCGAGAACACCTTAATGATCTTAGAGGCGGCGTTGGAACGCATCATACAAGGTCAGCCTAAACGTATCCCTAAGAGCCGCAAACTTAGCGTCAGAGCTGTAGAGGAGGAGGCTAACCTAGGCAATGGCAGCGGCTATTACTACCCTGAGTTTGTTGCCAAGGTAAAAGCCGCCAAAGCAAAAATCTCTACAGATAGAGGCAACCTGGTAGTGCCAGAGATTCAGGCCGTGCGAGCCAAGCTCAACGAGCAAAAGCGAATTAAAACGAACTACAAGGAGAAGTACGAGGCTGAAAAAAACAAGCTGGCATTGTTTGCTGCCGCTCAGCATCACCTTAACGATAAGTTAGTTCACGCTTTGACTAGAATTGATGAATTGGAGTATGAAAATTCAGATTTAAAGAATAGGCTTGCTGAGCTAATGCGCAATAATATTGCGATTTTAAAATAAATATATAAATAAGAAAACCATCAACTTTCAAGGGATATTTTATGCTAGAAAGAATTCAAATGATTAGAGACATTGGCAACTATAGCGGAGCTGCTACTGGACAGTTTAGATTTTCTAACATAAACGTGATTTATGGAGAGAATAGAAATGGAAAAAGCACATTTTGTGACATTTTTTATTCTCTCTCATTGAATGACCCTCAACTTATCCTCGACAGAAAATCTATCATCCCAAATAGAAACCCAGCTCAGATCCAACCGCTAGTTGAACTCAAGTTTGATGGTCAAAGACAAGCCGTAAGGTTTGCAAACTCAGTATGGGAAACTCAACCACCTGTAGATTCTAAACTTTATATATTTGATCATGATTTCATCCATCGAAATGTGATGACAGGATCAACCTATAATCGTGAAAACTCCACAAATATGTCAGGGTTTATATTAGGTGAAAATGCCCAACTGTTCGAAGCACTAGAAGATCGAAATCAGCAGCTAAGATCTGACAGGAGTGCCCTAGCTGACTACGAGCGTGAGTTAAATAGACATGAGATAGGTAACTTCAATACATTTATAGCATTACCCACTCCGACTAAAACAATTCATGAGTTTGATGTAGACATTCAAAAAGCCAAAGAAGCACAGGAAGATCTAGCAGCTAAAATTGCTACTATCAATCAAGTCGCACAATACCCCAATCTTGAAACCATCACCCCAAAGTTATCTATTAATGACAAGGCACAGCGCATAAATAACCTCCTTTCTTTATCGATGGAAAATGTCCACGAAGCATCAAAAGCGATCGTTACAGCCCATAAAGCACGTATTTTAAATAGTGATTCTTTTGATGGTTGGGCCGCAAATGGTTTAACTCACTTAGATAAAGATTGTCCTTTCTGTGGCCAAACTTTGGATGAAAATGCGCAACACCTAATTGAAAGCTATCGGACTGCTTTTGACGAGGCATTCCAAAATTTTGTTGTAAGTACCAAAGCGAATATAACTCAGCTTCAAAATGAACGTCTTTTAGATTTTCCATTAGAATCCATAAATCAAAAGCATGAACGCAACTTAACTATACTAGCTAGCTACATGGACGCAGGTGTAAAAGAACAGCTAGAGGAAAATCAGTATGCTCCATTGTTGCATGAAAAACTTTTACTTGTTACGAAATCTCTAGATGAAGCAAATGCATTGTTGGCTGAGATAATTAGGTTTGTTCGGAGCTCACTAACTGAAAAATATGATATTCCATATCGCGCTATGGAAATTATTGACTTTAGTGTACTCCAATCCAAATTGGTGGAACTAAATAGCTATATCTCAGAATATGAGGCAATTACGATAGCTGCTAATGAAATTCTGACGAAATTCAAAGAGACTCTAGATGCAACAGCCATTTTGGAAAGTAAACAAAATGAATCCCAAAAAGAAGCAATATTAACAATAGAGCGCAAGAGACGCCTTCTAGACGAAGAATGTGCAAAATATATTGCTCTCAAAACAAAAATTGAAGCAGATAAAGTGCAATATGACGCTGATAAAACAGCTTTAGAACAAGCACAAGAAGTGTTTTTAGATACATATTACACCGAAATAAATACTCTCTTTAGAGCCATTGGCTCCTCAGATTTCAATATTTCCCGCAGAGTGAACAGAGGTGGGGTTAGAATTGTTTATGACCTTGAAGTAACGTTCAAAGGTCAATTGATTAACAACGCCAAACTGCACTGTCTGTTCAGTGAGTCTGATAGGAGAGCACTAGCTCTATGTATTTTTCTGGCAAAGATACACCAACTTTCGGATGAAGAAAAAGGCAAAGCAATTTTGATCATGGATGACCCTGTTACTAGCTTTGATAATGAGCGTATATCCAACATCTTGCGTGTTCTTTTTGCACTTAAACCATCGATTAAGCAAATGATTATAACCACTCATTACAGAGGCATGGCATCGGCAATAATGAAAAAATTCAATGATGCGCAGGCGTTGAAAATAATTCAAACTGCACATGGTTCTACTTTTTGTCAGACCACAAAAGAAGAAATGACAGCAACGGCTCACGATGAGCGGTACATGGAAATTATGGGTTTTGTAAATCGACTTACACAAGACAACAAAATTACAAAACTACGTCCTTTTATTGAAGATGAGATGAGACAAAGATATAGATTGCCATTGGCAGCCTTAAACCTGACTGATAGCGATACGTTTAGCGATTGTATTAATGCCCTTCGAGATAACGGACATATTCAAGATCATGTAGCAACATCTCTTCATGATTTTAGAACAACCCTTAATGTGCCTGCGCATGAATTAGATTTGTGGACTCTTGATGACTCAAGATCTTATGCAGAGGGAATGATGAATTTCATTTATCACGACTTGTAATCTCCTTCATAATCTGGAAAAAATCCAATTTCTGAATGCTTTTTAGGAAAAATTTCAATAATCTCTAATTTTTCTGGAAAAAGCTTACATGCCTTACAATTAATGGGTTTGCAGAAAACCTCCAGACTATATGTGTGTAGGTAGTTTGTCACGATGCGCTAAGCACGTCGAAGCCGGCCTGATCACCATCAGGCCGGCTTCGACAACTGAATTCTCCTTTACACCCCTACTCCCGACTGCATGAAAGAGTAGGCCACCACACGCCAACTACTTCCAGTAGCAGCGCTATCACCACACGGCGAGATTCGACCTCGGTCTGCGCATCAGTACCGCCATCACACTGCGGCTCTTCAACTGTGGGCTGTCAGGTTGGATGGCATGACGAGCGGATCTCCTCGCATTGCATCCAAGTCCAATCTGGCGGATTGAGGTGTTCAGGCTTGCGGCTGATATCGTTCGGCCGCATGGGCTTGGCGAAGATCCGACATCAGCCCTTGACGTGCATCATCCAGAGCGGTCCAGCGTTCGGCGACATGAAGCGGCGGAATCGTCACCAACTCGCGGCGATCGAACCCGACCAGTGCGGCATCCACCAGCTCACCCACTTCCATCACCTCGGGGAGAGTGTTGACATCCACACCTGCATGCGCCCAGATTTCGGTGCGGGTTGTGGCCGGCAACACGGCTTGCACGTAGACCCCTTTGGGTGACAGTTCATGAGCCAGCCCCTGCGACAAAAACAGCACGTAGGCTTTGGTCGCACCGTAGAGAGAGATGCCGAACTCGGGCGAAAAACCCACCACCGAACCAATGTTGACGATGCTCCCCGTGCCGGATTGCGCAAGGCGCGGTGCGATTGCTGCGGCGAGCCGCGTCAATGCGGTTATGTTCAGCGCGATCTGGGATTCGATGGCCTCGGGAGATTGCTCCAGAAAATGCCCAGATTGCGGCATGCCTGCATTGTTAATGAGGATACCGATACGTGCGTCATGCCGCAGGCGAGTTTCCAGTGCCGGCAGCTCTGCCGAATTGGTCAGGTCAGCATGCAGCACCTCAACGGCAATCTGGTGTTGCTCACGCAGGCGCATGGCCAGCGCATCCAGCCGCGACTTGTTGCGCGCAACAAGAACAAGATCGTGGCCACGGCGAGCAAAACGTTCGGCATAGGTGGCACCGATACCGCTGGAGGCGCCGGTGATAAAGACAGTCGGAAGTGTGGTCATGTTATTTCCTTGATATGAGTTGCGTGGGTGAACGAGCCAATGCAGCCGTGATCACGGCTTGATGCTGACGACGACCTTGCCCCTGGCGTGGCCCTTGGCAAGGTACTCCAGCGCTTCTTTGGCCTGGTCGAACGGGAATACCTTGTCGATGACCGGCTTGATGCGTTGAGCGTCGAGCAGTTCGCCGATTTCGGTGAGTTGGTCACCATCGGGACGCACAAACAGGAACGAGTAGGCGACGTTCCGCTTGTTCGCCCGCGACCTGATTTTTCTGCTCATCAACCCGAACAGGAGGCGGAGCAATACGTTCAGCCCCCGGGCACGCGCGAAGGCAGCATCCAGCGGGCCGGTGAGGGAGATAATCTTGCTGCCCGGCTTGAGGATATCGATGGCTTTTTCGATCGCATCTCCCCTGACCGTCCCCAGCACGGTGTCGTAGCCGTGCAGTTGGTGCTCGAATGCCTGTTGCTTGTAATCGACCACCTCATCGGCCCCCAGCTCGCGCACCAGCTCGATGTTACCGGTGCTGACGGTGGTGCCCACCTTGGCCCCCAGCAGCTTGGCAAGCTGGATAGCAAAGGTGCCGATGCCACCGGATCCGGCAGGGATAAACACCTTCTGGCCAGCCTGCAGATTGGCGCGCTCCTTCAGTGCTTGCCATGAGGTGAGCCCGACCATCGGGATCGAGGCGGCTTGCACGAAATCCAGATTGGCTGGTTTCAACGCCGCTGCGCGCTCAGGCACCACCGCAAATTCGGCCAGCGATCCGGTACCGAGATCGAAAATAGTGGCGAAAACGGCATCGCCCGGTTTGAAACGGG
The DNA here is from genome assembly GCF_000819985.1 of Aeromonas media. Classification (GTDB taxonomy): domain Bacteria; phylum Pseudomonadota; class Gammaproteobacteria; order Enterobacterales; family Aeromonadaceae; genus Aeromonas; species Aeromonas media. The sequence goes on from NZ_CDBZ01000226.1 coordinate 51,967, forward strand.
TCACCTGACTGCCAACCTCGGTCACGACACCGGCCAGATCGCAGCCCAATGTGGCGGGAAGCTGAAAATGAAGCACAGGTTTGAACATTCCGGTCGGAATCATGTTGTCGATCGGGTTCAGGCCGGCGGCATAAACCTGAACCAGCAGTTCGTCCGCCTTCAGCACAGGACGGGGGATATCCGTGATCCCAATCTCCGGCGACTTGCCGTAGCGTTTGAATGTGAGTGCTTTCATGGTTCGGTCATTTATCCTTGGCTGTGCATCGGGGTCAGGTCTGCGTCATCCGCGAGGAAGGCCAGCACCTCGGGTACAAAGGCCCGATAGTGCTGAAAGACGCCACCGTGCCCCGAGTCGGGGTAAATCGTCAGTCGGGCATTCGGCAACCGGCGAGCCATGTCTGCTGACAGTCGGCTATCGACCATCAGGTCATGGTCACCATTGGCCACGAACACCGGTTGTGTGATGACCGAGAGATCATCCGGCACACTCAATCCAGCACTCCGGATCGCCTTGAGCTGGGCATATCTGGCCTGCAGGGAGATGGGCTGGTCACGGTCAGTCGTGCGCTCTTTCAGGCGAGAAAAGTACTCTTTTGCCGCGCGCTTGCCATCCGGTGTGCGGGGGAAAAATAGGAAGTGGCGCGGATCGTTCAGCGTCAATGCCGCTTTGAGGTAGGCGGTGGCGGCAATCTTGTTGATCTCGTCGATACCGCCACCTCCCCGCGGCCCGGTTCCGGCAAGCACAATCCGGCGCACCAGATCCGGCGCCTGCAAAGCCACCATTTGCGCTACACCACCGCCTAACGAAAACCCGAGCAGATCGACCTGCGGCAATCCCATGGCGCGAATAAAGGCGATGGCATCACGTCCCATCTCCTCGATGGTATGCGGAACCACGCCACCCGAGGCGCCGACTCCGCGATTATCGAAAGCGATAACCCGGCGCTTCGCGGCGATGCCGTCGATAACACCGGGATCCCAGTCATCGAGTACCGCCATCAGATGGTGCAAAAAGATCACCGGCACACCGGTGTCGGGGCCCAGCGCCCGATAGGCAAAAGATGTTCCGTTCACATCAAGGGTGCGGGTCGGCACATCTTTCCAATGCATATGCCCTGTCTGACGTAGTGTGGTCACCGGGCGGTGACCGGCAGATCTCCCAGTTATCGAGGCGATCCCCATCTTCTTTGTAACCATGTCCGAGATCTCCGTGTTGGGTGGATTGTTTGTGGTTGCAGTGTTACTATCAAATTGATATCAACTTACTATCAATTCACAACCAAGTCACTATCAAAACAGTATGAACATGAAAAAAAGTTACGATACCCCATGCCCAATCGCGCGCAGCATGGCGATTGCTGGTGATGCATGGAGCATATTGATCCTGCGCGATGCCCATGCCGGTCTCACTCGCTTTGACCAATTTCGGAAAAGTCTGGGGATAGCACCCACGATGTTGACCCGCCGACTGGCGACGTTGACCGAAGAGGGCTTGCTGGAAAAAAGGCTTTATTCTGAACATCCACCCCGTGAGGAGTATCTGCTGACCGCCGCCGGTCGCGATTTTCTACCGATACTCTTCATGATTGGTGAGTGGGGTCGCCAATATCGGGGCGACGACAACATGATCCGTTTCTTCGATATGGAGGCCGGCACAGAAATCAAAGCCATCGTGGTCGATGAAGTGACCGGGGCAAAAATTGGGACCCGCCCGCTGCGCGTGGTGATGCCTGATGAAAACTGACAGATGATTTGGCAATCGCATCGTCTTTCACCCAAACCCGGTCCAGGCCGGGTTTTTTGATCCCTCCCCACCCGATCTCCTCTGAAACCGGTGTTCTTTACGCCGATTTTACGCTCCCCAAATGCCCCTTTATGGCGCCTTTACGGCCGTTTTACATACCCTTTCAGCGTCAATGACACCAACGGAGTCGATATGGATATGCATCGACTCTCGGCGCTAATTATCTCAACGGAGTCGTTATGAATTGGCTATACCTGCTGCTGATCCTCGCTCTGATCGGTTATCTGATGCGTGCACTGATGCACAGCGACCACGAGTGAGGGATCTGATATGTGGCAAGAAATAATCTATCCGGTGGCCTTCGTGCTGCTGGTCCTGCTGCCGGCACCCCTGCTCGGCAGCTATATGTATCGTGTGTTCGAGGGCAAGAGCCGCTGGCTCGCGCCGGTCGAGCGCGCCACCCTGGCCTGCTGTGGCACGGACGGACGGGAGCAGGACTGGAAGTCCTACGCCCTCAGCCTGCTGGCCTTCAACGGCGCCGGATTCGGTCTGCTGTTCCTGATCCTGATGGCCCAGGGCCTGCTGCCCCTCAACCCGCAACAGCTGCCGGGCCTGAACTGGCAACTGGCCTTCAACACCGCGGTCAGCTTCATGACCAACACCAACTGGCAAGCCTATTCCGGTGAGGCCAGCCTCTCCTACTTCAGCCAGATGGTGGGGCTCACCACCCAGAACTTCGTCTCCGCCGCCACCGGTGCCACCGTCGCCGTCGCGCTGTTCCGCGGCCTCTCCCGCCAGCAGACCATACACCTTGGCAACTTCTGGCAGGATCTGGTGCGCTTCTGCCTCTATGTGCTGCTGCCCATGGCGTTGATCATGGCGCTGCTGCTGGTGTGGCAAGGGGTTCCCCAGAGTCTGTCGGCCTATCTGCCGTTCCACGCCCTGGAAGGTCAGGAGCAACTGTTACCGCTCGGCCCTGCCGCCTCGCAGATCGCCATCAAGCAACTCGGCTCCAACGGCGGCGGTTTCTTCGGCGTCAACTCGGCCCACCCGTTCGAGAACCCGACCGCCCTATCCAACTGGCTGGAGATGGTCGCCCTGCTGACCATTCCCGCCGCCCTGGTCTGTACCCTGGGTCGTTATGTGAAGGATACCGGCCACGGCCGCGCCATCCTCACCGCCATGACGCTGCTGTTCGTGCTGGGGCTCGGTCTGTCCGTCTATCAGGAACTGCAACCGGATCCGGCGCTCGCCCAGCTCACCACCCAGGCAGGCAACTGGGAAGGCAAGGAGAGCCGTTTCGGCCCTGTACTCTCCAGCATCTGGGAAGTGGCGACCACATCGGCCTCTAACGGCTCTGTCAACGCCATGCACGACAGCTTCACCCCGCTGGGTGGCATGGTCGGCATGATCAACATGCTGCTGGGTGAGGTCATCTTCGGCGGCGTGGGTGCAGGTATCTACGGCATGATGCTGTTCGTGCTGTTGACCGTGTTCCTGTGCGGCCTGATGGTGGGACGCACCCCGACCTATCTCGGCAAGCGTCTCGGGATCACCGAGATGAAATGGGTAGTCGCCAGCATGCTGGTGATGCCGGTCGGGGTTCTGGTGATCGGCGGGGTAACGCTGCTGATGCCGGATGCCGCCACCATCATGGGTCACGACGGTCCTCACGGTCTGTCACGCCTCATCTATGCCTACGCCTCGGCCGCCGGCAACAACGGCTCGGCCTTCGGGGGCTTCGCCGCCGCAGACAACTGGCAGTGCGTCGCCATCGGTCTGGCCATGCTGCTCGGTCGCTTCGGCTACATCATTCCGGTACTGGCCATCGCAGGTCAGCTCTCGCGCGCCTCCCAACAGGATGCCGGCGAGGGTGACTTCCCCATCCGCGGTCCGCTGTTCATCACCTTGCTGATCATCACAGTGCTGCTGATAGGCGGTCTCTCCTTCCTGCCGGTACTGGCGCTGGGCCCCGTCGCCGAGCATCTCCTGATACTGGGAGCGCTCTGATGACCCTGTGCATGTCAGTCACTTTACCGATGCCAATGACCGAACATCTGATGCTGGGAGCATTCAAATGAGCAAGTCCATCTCCATCCCTGCCCGCACCGAAAAGGTGAAGGGCAAGAAACAGACCTCACAAGTCGTGCAGGCCATGATCGAAGCCTTCTATCGCTTCAACCCCAGGGCGCTGTTTGGCAGCCCCATACTGTTCACCCTCTGGCTGGCCGCCGTGATGGCGACCGTGGAGTCCCTGCTGGGCCAGCCCCTGTCCGGGGTCACTCCCAGCCTGGCCTGGCAGCTGACGGCCTGGTTGTGGCTGACCCTGTGGTTTGCCAACTTCGCCGAAACTCTGGCAGAAGGCCGCGGCAAGGCGCGGGCCGACAGCCTGAAGGCGGACATGAGCCAGCTCCAGGCACGCAGGGTGAGGGATCCGAAAGATGGCCAGGGCGAATGGGTCGCGGCCACCAGCCTGCAAAAAGGGGATCTGGTGCTGGTGCGCAGCGGCGAGATGATCCCGGCCGACGGTGAAGTCGTTGCCGGTATCGCCTCCGTCAACGAGGCCGCCATCACAGGTGAATCCGCCCCCGTCATCCGCGAGTCCGGCACCGACCGCAGCGGCGTGACCGGCAACACCACTGTGGTGTCCGACGAGATCTGGGTCCGTGTGACCAACAATCCCGGCGAGAGCACGCTCGACAGAATGATCGCGCTGGTCGAGGGAGCCAAGCGCCAGAAGACCCCGAACGAGATGGCACTCGATGCCCTGCTGGTGGGTCTGACCCTGATCTTCCTGCTAGTGGTCGCCACCCTGCCCTGGTTCCTCGACTACAACGGCACCCAGGTACCGCGGCTCTACCTGCTGGCCCTCTTCATCACCCTGATCCCGACCACCATAGGAGGCCTGCTCTCCGCCATCGGCATCGCCGGCATGGACCGGCTGGTGAAACTGAACGTGATCGCCAAGTCAGGTCGTGCCGTGGAAGCCGCCGGTGACGTGCGCACCCTGCTGCTGGACAAGACAGGCACCATCACCTTCGGCAACCGCATGGCCGACGAGCTGATCCCAGCCCCCGGTGTCGATCCCTCCCTGCTGGCCCAGGCCGCCATGCTGGCCTCCCTCGGCGACAACACCCCCGAGGGCAAGTCCATCCTGACCCTGGCTGGCAAGAGCATGGCCAAGCCGAGCCAGCTCGAGAGCGACAAGGTGATTCCCTTCAGCGCCGAGACCCGGTTGAGCGGTCTGGATCGCAACGGTCATCAATATCGCAAGGGGGCCGTGGATGCGGTGCTCAACTACCTCTCCCTCGATCGCAAGGGAGTGCCCGAGCTTATCCTGAAGGCGGTCGACAACATCGCCCGTCAGGGCGGTACCCCGCTGCTGGTCTGCACCCACGAGCAGTTGCTGGGGGTGGTGTACCTCAAGGACATCATCAAGCCAGGCATCAAGGCCCGCTTCCAGATCCTGCGTCACATGGGGATCCGCACCGTGATGATCACCGGGGACAACCCGCTGACCGCTGCCGCCATCGCCGCCGAGGCCGGGGTGGATGACTTCATCGCTGAGGCAACCCCGGAGAAGAAGCTGGCCTATATCCGTCAGGAGCAGGCCGATGGCCGCATGGTCGCCATGTGCGGTGACGGCGCCAACGACGCACCGGCCCTGGCCCAGGCGGACGTGGGGCTGGCCATGAACGAAGGCACCCAGGCCGCCAAGGAGGCGGGCAACCTGGTGGATCTGGACTCCAACCCCACCAAGCTGCTGGACGTGGTGCTGGTGGGCAAGCAGTTGCTGGTCACCCGGGGCGCCCTGACCACCTTCTCCATCGCCAACGATGTGGCCAAGTACTTCGCCATACTGCCGGCCCTCTTCATCGCTGCCTACCCGCAGCTGGGGGCACTGAACCTGATGCAACTCGGCAGTCCAGAGAGCGCCATACTGTCGGCCATCATCTTCAACGCCCTGATCATAGTGGCGCTGGTACCGCTGGCGCTGCGGGGGGTCAACGTGAAGGGCTCCGCCGCCAGCCTGCTGCGCCGCAACCTGTTGATCTATGGTCTCGGTGGCCTGGTCGTGCCCTTCATTGGCATCAAGCTGACCGATCTGGTCATCACCGGCCTGGGGCTGGTGTGATGAAAACGCCGCACGATGGTATCCACAGCCAGATCGTGCCCCCATACATGGGCATCAAGCTGACCGACCTGGTCATCACAGGCCTGGGTCTGGTGTAACCACATAACGGGTGCAAGCCTGGCCTGCACCCCATCAATCTGTTTGGAGCAAGAGAATCATGATAGCAATCAGAACCCTGCTGACCCTGACCCTGCTGCTGGGTGTCGGCTACCCCTTGGCCGTCACCGGACTGGCCCAGCTGTTGTTCCCCTGGCAGGCCAACGGCAGCCAGCTGACCGATGCCAAGCAGCAGCTGATCGGCAGCGCCCTGCTGGCGCAAAAATTCGAGCGGGCGGAGTACTTCCACTCCCGTCCCTCCGCCAGCGACTTCACCACCATAGGCAGCGGCGCCAGCAACCTGGGGATGAGCTCCCCCCTGCGCAGCGAATTTGCCAAGGCACAGGGTAATGACCAGTCCCCCGCCATGCTGACCCGCTCAGGTTCGGGCCTGGATCCCCACCTGCCCCTGGATGCCGTGCTGGCCCAGGTGGATCGCGTCGCCAAGCAACGCGGGCTGGATCCCGCTTCCCTGACGGAGCAGGTCAAGTCGTCGACACAAGCTGGTATCCTTGGCCCCCAGGTGGTCAACATACTCCAGTTGAATCTGTTGCTCGATCAGCACAAGGACGCATGATGGCGCGCCAGGCTGCCCCGAGTTGGAGGGCGACCCAGATTGTCGAACCGAGCCGGCAGTTGCTCCATAAGGATGATGATGCGTGATGTGGTAAAAGCGGGTGCCTTGCTGGCAAGCATGAAGCAGGAGCACGGGAATGCGTGATGAGGTACAGGCGGGTACCTTGCTGGCAGGCATGAAGCAGGAGTACATGGATGCGTGATGAGGCTCGGGCCGACGCCTTGCTGGCAAGCCTGGAACAGGAACACAAGGGCAAGCTGAAGGTCTTTCTCGGCGCCGCCCCCGGCGTAGGCAAGACCTACGCCATGTTGCAGGCGGTGCGGGAACAGGCCAGGGAAGGAGTCGACATTCTCATCGGCGTGGTCGAGACCCACGGGCGCCAGGAGACCCTGGCGCTGCTCGACAAGCTCGCCATCCAGCCACGCAAGCTGCATCACCACCGCCAGCAACGACTGGAGGAGATGGACCTGGATGGCTTGCTCGAACGCAAGCCCGCCATCGTAGTGGTGGATGAGCTGGCCCACACCAATGCTCCCGGCAGCCGCCACGAGAAACGCTGGCAGGATGTGGAGGAGTTGCTCGGCGCCGGCATCGACGTCTACTCCACCCTCAATGTTCAGCACCTGGAAAGCCTCAACGATCTGGTGTGGCAACTGACCGGGGTCAGGGTCAAGGAGACCCTGCCCGATCAGGTACTGCTGGAGGCGGACAGCATAGTCCTCATAGACCTGCCCCCCAAGGAGCTGCTTGGCCGGCTCAAGGAGGGCAAGGTCTATGTGCCCCATCAGGCCAAGGCCGCCCTGCAATCCTTCTTCTCTCTCAACAACCTGACCGCCCTGCGCGAGCTGGCGATGCAGACTGCCGCCAGCCACGTGGAAGGGGATTTGCAACTGCAGTGGCAGGCGGCGGGCAAGACCACACTGCCGCTGCGGGGCAAGCTGATGGTCTGCCTCGGGGATCAACACGGGGCCGCCCTGGTACGTTACGGCCACCGTTTCGCCCAGCGCCGCCAGCTGCCCTGGCTGGTGGTACACATCGACAGCAAGGGGCAACGTTCCCCTGAGCTGGAGCAGGCGCTGGCGCTGGCCTCCCAGCTGGGTGCCAGGGTGCTTACGCTCTCCAGCCCGGCGGTCGCCGACGCCCTGCTGGAGACAGCCGAACAGCAGCAAGTCTCACAACTGTTGCTTGGCAAGCCCCACAGCCCACCCTGGCGCCGCTCCCTGGTGCAACACCTGCTGAAACAGGCGCAGGGATTCGAGATCACACTGGTGGACACCGGGAAGCGCAAACCCAGCCTGAAGCTGCACCCTGCAGGCCCCAGGGAGATCCGCCAAAGCCTGCTGGCCCTGCTGATCATGGGAACGACCTCGGCCATCGCCTGGGGGTTCTCTCACTGGCTACCCTCCGCCTCCCTGCCACTGCTGTTCGTGCTGGGGGTGCTCGCCACTGCCCTCTCCACCAGCCTGGTGCCCGCCATCCTGGCGGCCGTGCTGGGGTTCGTCGGCCACAACCTGCTGTTCACCGCCCCCTACTTCTCCCTGAGCGTCGCCAACCACAGCGACCTGCTCAATCTGTTCGTGCTGCTCATCGTCGGCATGACGGCCGGGCGGCTCGCCTCCCGCCAGCGCCAGCAACTGGTGGGCTTGCGCGAGACCCAGCAGCTTGGCAACGCCCTGCTCTCTCTCAGCCAGGGATTGGCCACCGCCAGCAGCCCGGTGGAGGTGCTCAGGCAGGGTACCCAGGCCATCTCCCTGGCCCTGGGACAACCCGTGTTCGCCCTGGATGAGGAGTACCAATACAGGGCCGGAGACGAGGTGCGGGGACCTGGCCAGACCGACAAGGCCGCCATCGACTGGTGCCTAGCCCAGAAGCAGAGCGCGGGGGCTCACACCGCCACCCTCAATGCGGCAGAGGCCCAGTACCACCACCTCACCGATGAACTGGTGCTGGGGATCCGGCTGGCCAGCCCACTCGTCTCCTCCGCCGAGCACCAGTTGCAGGCGTTGCTCACCGACATCCGTGCCGCCCTGGCGCGGATCGATCTCAACGAGCGGTTGGCCGACAGCCAGTTGCAGGCGGAGACGGATCGGATGCGTGCCGCCCTGCTCTCCTCGGTCTCCCACGATCTGAAGACACCGCTCGCCACCATCATGGGGGCCGGCAGCACACTGCTGGAATACGGTGACCGGATCAGTGCCGAGGATCGCAACGAGCTGCTCCACTCGGTGCAGGAGGAGGCGCGCCGCCTGCACAGCTATGTGCAGAACCTGCTGGACATGACCCGCATCGGCTCCCCGGACTTCCAGCTGAAGCGGGAGTGGGTCGACCTCGCCGACCTGGTGGAGAGTGCCCGCAAGCGGCTGGACTCCTCCTGGCGCCAGCACAGGCTGCTGATCCACTTCGATCAGCAGATCCCACAGCTCTATGTGCATGGCGCCCTGATCGAGCAGGTGCTGGTCAACATCCTCGACAACGCCTCCCGCTACTCGCCAGCCGGCACCCCCATAGAGTTCAAGGTGATGCTGGCGGACCCCGACCTCATCATCGACATCATCGATATCGGGGTTGGCATCGCGGAATCGGATCGGGACAAGATCTTCAATCTGTTCTACACCCAGCCGGTGGGGGATTGCGGCAGTCGCGGCACCGGACTTGGACTCGCCATTTCCCGCGCCATGATAGAGGCCCACGGTGGTCGCATCTGGGCATTTGCCGGCCCCAACGGCAACGGCACCTGCATGCGCATCTCACTGCCGCTCTCCCTCAACTCACCTGAGGTATGATGCGTACATTTCGGGTTCCTGACCCTTCAACACTCGCCTCTGGAGGTTAGATGGCTCATATCCTGGTCATAGATGATGAAGCGGCCATTCGTCGCTTTCTGCGGATCAGCCTGATTGCCGAAGGGCACCAGGTGAGCGAGGCGGTGGGTGTCAACGAAGGGCTGGCGCAGTATCGCCACCTCAATCCCGATCTGGTGATCCTGGATCTCGGTCTGCCGGACGGGGACGGTATCCAGATCTTGCAGGCCATCCGCGAGCACCAGCCCAACCCAGTGCTGGTACTGTCGGCTCGGGATTCGGAACAGGAGAAGGTACGGCTGCTGGATGCGGGGGCCAACGACTACATGAGCAAGCCGTTCGGCATCGGGGAGATGATGGCCCGCATCCGCGCCTTGCTGCGCCAGCGAGCCGGGGTCAGCAGCGGCGAATGCCGCCACTTCCCGCAATGTGGTCTGAGCCTGGATACCGGCAGTCACAAGGTGACCATGAAGGATGAAGAGATTTCCCTGTCTCGCAAGGAGTTCGCCCTGCTGCAGGCCCTGGTGTGTCACCCCGGCAAGCTGGTGATGCAGACCCAGCTGCTCAACGACATCTGGGGGCCAAGCCACAAGGAAGATACCCACTATCTGCGCATCGTCATCGCCAGCCTGCGCAAGAAGCTGGGGGATAACCCCCAGCAACCCAGTCTGATCGAAACCGAACCCGGTATCGGTTACCGTTTTATCGGTAGCTGACGTTTCACGTGGAACGCCGTCCGCTGCACAGTACGGCCACCAGACCACAGCCAAGGATCAGCAGACCCAGATCCTGCAAACCGGCGGCCAACGCCAGCCCCAGGCTGAGGAGCAGGTAGTAGGCCAGCCCGAACAGGGCACCGGCGCTGCCTGCCACCTCCCGATAAGCCAGCAAGGCCTGACTCAATACGTTGGGGATAGCGATACCGTAGGCCACCACAACGCCCATCATGGGCAGCAGGAACCAGAGCGAACTCTGACTAACCCACACTGCAGCACCCGCTCCCAGTGCCAGCGATGCGGCCAACTGGATGAGTGAGGCCGGTTGCCACCCTTTGCCCAGCAGGCGCTTGTTCAGCAGGCTGCCGAGCAGGGTCGCCAACGCCAGTACGGCACCGGAATAACCAAACTCGCTGGCACTCCACCCCTGCTCTGCGAACAGAAAGGGCGCTAGGCTGTAGTAACCGAACAGCATGGTATTGAACAGGGCGACTAGCAGGGCGCTGCGCCAGAGTCCACCATCCCGAGCCATCCGGCACGCCAGTGGCCACAGGGCAATACTGGTCGTGGTTTCTGGACGGGTTTCCGGCAACCGCCAACTGGCGATCAATCCCAGCACCAGGGCCAGCACCATCAGGCCGCTGAAGACCCCCAGATAACCAAACTGCTCGGCCAGCAGACCACCACTCACCAGCCCCAGCACAGGGCTGATGGACAGGGCCGCCCCCATCACAGAGAAGACCTTGGCCAAATCACTGCCCTGGTAGCTGTCACGCAGCATGGTCTGGGTCACGACCGATCCCACGGCGGCCCCAAAGGCCGAGATGATCCTGGCCAGCAGCAAAGTTTCAAATTCGGTCGCCAGCAACGCCAGCAAGGTACCGAGTCCGTAGGTCAACAGACCGGCCAGCATGGCCGGGCGCCGCCCTATCAAATCACAGAGCCGACCCCAGCAGACCACACCCACGGCAAACGCCAGAAAATAGACCGACAGGGTCTGGGAGGCCTGCCCGTCGCTCACCCTGAACTGGGTAGCGATCTGGGTCAGCGCCGGGCTGTAGATGGTCTCCACTATCTGGGGGAACATCATCAATCCCACCACCAGCCAGAGCGGTGGCAACTTGTTGTTCATGACAAACCTCCTTCACAAGAGGTCGTCATTCTAGAGAGATGCCGATTGTCTGATTACAATAAGCAGGACTATATACATCAAGAATCGGACACATGGCCTTTATTCTTCCCGATCACCCTTTCGACCCCGACCGCCTGAATGGCGGCGTGATCGGCATTGCCTCCGCGCTGGGTTGGCATGATTCCGGCCAACATGTGCATCAATGCCACCAGCTGCTGTTTGCCCAGGCCGGGTGCATGACGATAGAGCTGGGCAACCAAGTCTATCTGTTGCCACCCAGCCGGGCGGCCTGGCTGCCGGCTGGTGTGCCCCATCAGGTTTTGATGCGCGGTGTGGTGGCCTATCGCTCCCTTTACTTCACGCCACAGCCAGAGCTGCCAGCCAGCGTGCAGGTGGTGGCAGTCAATCCACTGCTGCGGGAAATCATTGAACGAATGGCGCTCTGGCCATGGAATAAGCCTGAAGCGGAACAGCGCCTGACATTGGCGCTGTTCATGGAGGAGCTGGCGCAAGCACCGCGGGAAACCTGGCAACTGCCACTACCAACGGATGCGCGACTGGGGGCTTGGCTACAGGAGATAAAGCGGGGCAACATCCTGCCCGAGCGGCTCAACCGGCTGGCCGAGCGGGTGGGTGCCAGTGACAAGACCATAGGCCGCATCTTCATGAAGGAGACCGGCATGAACTATCAGGCCTGGCGCCAGCAGTGGCGATTGTTGCGCGCCATGGAGCTGCTGGCCGAGGCCGTGCCCATCAGCCGGATTGCCACTGCGCTGGAGTTTTCCAGCGACAGCGCCTTCATCAGCTTCTTCAAGCAACACACGGGACAAACTCCCCTGCGTTACCTCAACTCTCGGGGTGAGTCGCATCAGCCGAGCTAGCTTCTACCACCAGGGTATCGAGCGCCAGTGGCTTCAAGTTGCTGAGGGCATCCAGCACCACAGCCCGGGATGCCTGCTGCTGCTGGGCCAGCATTTCCTGCCCCAGTTTGGCGGTATCCAGCTCAGGTCTGAGGTTTTCAGTTGCCATGACATTCAGGCTCAGGGTGCTCATTATCAGGGTGGCGATCAGGGTCTTCATCTGGTTTGCTCCGGTATGGTTGAGATGACCAGAGAGTTATTCCAATAGTCGTGCCAACTATATAAACAGTTGATTTTGTTTAAATAAAATCAAAACAGATATCATTTGAGGCATTCCTTCCCATCTTGTCGGTTATTTTGAAACCCATAAGTGGTTATTTTTACCACATCCATTTTCCTGGGCCCGTTCCACGTGGAACGTCCCATGATTTTGATCGACACCCGCTTTTAAACTGAGCTATGGTGCTAGCTCCCCCGTAACTGACTCTGGATCTGTCACCGAATGGAATTCTCCTTGTTCGGCGAGAAGTTCACTCGCCACGCCGGTATTACCCAACTCATGGATGACCTCAATCAGGGGCTGCTCAATCCGGACGCCATCATGCTGGGAGGCGGCAATCCGGCCCCCATCCCCGCCATGCTGGAACGCTTTCAGACCGAGGCCAAGCAGCTGCTCGACAATGGCGAGCTGATCAAGGCCATGGCCAACTACGATGGCCCGCAAGGCAAGGACAGGTTCACCAAGGCGCTGGCCGCCCTGCTCAAGAGAGAGCTGGGCTGGGACATCTCGGCCCGCAACATAGCCCTGACCAACGGCAGCCAGAATGCCTTCTTCTATCTGTTCAACCTGCTGGCCGGCGAGTTCGCCGATGGCCGCAAGAAGAAGGTGCTCTTCCCCCTGGCCCCCGAATACATCGGCTATGCGGACTCGGCCCTGGCGGAGGATCACTTCGTCGCCTACAAGCCCACCATAGAGAAGCTGGCCGACGGCCAGTTCAAATACCATGTGGATTTCGAGAGCCTGGAGGTGGGCGACGACATAGGGGTGATCTGCGTCTCCCGCCCGACCAACCCCACAGGCAACGTGCTGACCGATGAAGAGATAGAGCATCTGGATCAGATCGCCCGCGACAAGGGGATCCCGCTGCTGCTCGACAACGCCTACGGTGTGCCCTTCCCCGGCATCATCTTCAGCGAGGCCAAGCCGTTCTGGAATGCCAACACCATACTCTGCATGAGCCTCTCCAAGCTGGGCCTGCCGGGCACCCGCTGCGGCATCGTCATCGCCGACGAGAAGATCATCCAGGCCATCACCAACCTGAGCGGCATCATCAACCTGGCACCGGGCAGCCTGGGGCCCGCCATCACCATCCCCATGATAGAGAGCGGCGAGATCATCGCCCTGAGTGAGCAGGTGGTGAAACCCTTCTACAAGCAGAAGGCTGACTTCGCGGTCCAGCTGCTGCGAGAAGCCATTCCCGATCCGCGCTTCCACATCCACAAGCCGGAAGGCGCCCTCTTCCTCTGGCTCTGGTTCGAAGGCCTGCCGATCCACTGTCAGGAGCTCTACGAGCGGTTGAAGGCGAAGAACCTGCTGATAGTGCCGGGTCACTACTTCTTCCCCGGCATCGACGATCCCGAATGGCGCCACAGTCAGGAGTGCATCCGCCTGAACTACTCCCAGAGCGAGGAGCTGGTGCGGCGCGGCATCGCCATACTGGCGGACGAGATCAACGCCATTTACCGCGGCAGCTGACTTGCCTGCAGATAAAAGAAAGGCCTGCAATCGCAGGCCTTTCTCGTCTCTGGTGTCAGGCTCCCCGGCCTGACATTCCCGGCTTAGCTCGGCAGCGCCAGCTGATCGGGTTTGCCGATGGGGATGGCGCGAGGCTTGAGTGCCTCCGGCAATTCGCGGGCGAGATCTATGGTCAGCAGACCATGCTCCAGTCTGGCACCTTTAACCTCCACGTGCTGGCTCAGCTTGAAGGCGAGCTCGAAGTCACGCTCGGCAATCCCCTGATGGAGGAACTGACGCTCGCCAGCCGCAACGGCCTTGCGCCCCTTCACTTTGAGGGTGCCGTTTTCGGTCTCCAGCTCCAGCTCGTCGCGCTCGAAGCCAGCCACCGCGACCGTGATGCGGTAGCCGTCATGCTCCCGCTTCTCGATGTTGTAAGGTGGATAGGCCGCCGCCTTCTGGTCGAACAGGCCTTCCAGCTCGCGGGCCATCCGCTCGAAGCCGACGGCATTGGAAGATAGGTGAGAAAAATCGAGGTTACGCATAATCCTATCCTTCTAATAAGCAACAGGTTTGACTCTCCACAGGCCCGTCATCGGCACCCGGGAAATGTGAAAATCGCAGTGAGTTCAGGCTGTCAGCCGTTGATCTCTATCTTGCGGGGCTTCATCGCCTCGGGCACTTCACGGGCCAGATCGATGTGCAGCAGACCATTCTTGAGATCGGCCCCTTTCACCCGCACATAGTCGGCCAGCTGGAAGCGACGCTCGAAGCCGCGCTCGGCTATGCCCTGATAGAGATAGTGGCGCTCGGTGTCAGCCTGCTTGTTGCCTTTCACCGTCAGCAGATTTTCCTGGAAGCTCAGCTCCAGCTCTTCCTGGGTAAAGCCCGCCACCGCCATGCTGATGCGGTAGTCGTTGTCACCCAGCTGCTCGATGTTGTAGGGGGGATAACCAGCATTGCCATTGCTGGCCGCAGATTCGATGAGATTGGCCAGACGATCGAAACCAATGGCAGAACGATAGAGCGGAGAAAAGTCGATAGAACGCATAGTATTACCCTCTTGTGAGCGATAACGGATTGTTTGCCCTCCATATGGACGGGCTCCTGGTCGAAACCTCTGTCGAGCGTTCCGGCCTTGTTACTTATATAGGGGCTCACGTTTTCCTTTCAAGGGATTTTTTTAAGATTTTTTAAATGGCCGCGCCGACCTTTAGCACATCACCCTGTTGGCCCGATAGTGATGATAATCGACCCATGGGCCACTGATGGCAACGCGCTCCGCCCCCCATAATGGGTTGCATATACACCAGCCAATATGGAACCATCCCATGAAGATTACCCAGGTTCGCAACGCCACCCTGCTGCTCGACTATGCCGGCACCCGCTTTCTGATCGACCCCATGCTCTCAGCCAAGGGTGCCTTCCCCGGCTTTGAGGGCACCGCCAACAGCCAGCTGCGCAATCCACTGGTCGAGCTGCCGCTGCCGATCGATGAGCTTGTCGATGTGGATGCCGTTATTGTCACCCACGATCATCCTGACCACTGGGATGATGCCGCCAGAACGTTGGTCCCCAAGCATCTGCCGCTCTTTGTACAACATCAGAAAGATGCCGATGCCATTCGTGCCAGTGGCTTTGAGGATGTCCGCCTGCTGAGCGAGCAGGCCGAATTTGCCGGTATACACCTGCAGCAGACCAGTGGCCAGCACGGCAGCGATCAACTGATGGCGGTACTGGGCGAGCGCATGGGTGAAGTGTGCGGCGTGGTCTTCTCCCACCCAGATGAGCCGAGTCTCTATCTGGCCGGTGATACAGTCTGGAATGCTCAGGTGAAACAGGCCCTGCAACTGCACCAGCCCGAGGTGATCATCCTCAACTGCGGTGATGCCCAGGTGCCGGGGCTCGGTTCCATCATCATGGGCAAGGAGGATGTCGCCGCCGTATATCAGGCTGCACCACAGGCCACCCTGATCGCCAGCCACATGGAAGCGGTCAACCACGCCGTGCTGTCACGCCAGGAGCTGCGCACCTATCTGACAGATCGAGGCATGACGGATCGGGTACGAGTGCCGGAGGATGGCGAGGCTCTCTCACTGTAACTAACAGGGCCATGCCGAACATCGAGCATGGCCCTTAGGCTTTCGGCTGCAAACGCTTATGATGATTGCTCTGCGCAGAGAGGATGCCAACGCCATGCCTTCCCCCATCGTTGCCGTGGTGACCTTCGATCACTTCAGCCCTTTTCACTGCGCAGTCCCCTGCCTCATTTTCGGCGATATCCTGCCGGGTCAGCCGCTGTTCGAGCTCAGGCTCTGCTGTGGTGACGCCAGCATCCATTCCCATTCGACACAAGGTTTCACCATTCAGGCACCCTATGGGCTGGAGGGGCTGACAGAGGCGGACATCATCGTCATCCCCTTCTGGCACGATCCGGCAGTTCGGCCGCCCGTGGCGCTACTCGATGCCCTGATCGCCGCCAGAGCCAGAGGCGCCCGGCTGGTCGGACTCTGTCTCGGCACCTATGTACTGGCCTATGCCGGCCTGCTGGAGGGACGCAGGGCCTCGACCCATTGGGAGTACGAGCAAGACTTCATGAGCCGCTTTCCCGCCGTGCAACTCGATACCAATGCTCTCTATGTGGATGACGAGGGGTTGGTCACCTCGGCAGGCACCGCGGCCGGATTGGACTGCTGCCTCTATCTGGTGCGGCAGTACTACGGCTCGGCCATCGCCAACAAGGTGGCGCGGCGGCTGGTGATCCCGCCCTACCGGGAAGGAGGTCAGGCCCAGTTTATCGAGCAGCCGGTTCCCGCCTCCACCCGCGATACCAGGATGAACCAGTTGCTCGATCATCTGCGCGCTCATCTGGCCGAACCCCATACCCTGGATACTCTGGCGGCCCATATCAACCCGCTATGGCAGGATAACCAAAAATCCCGAGGATACATCCCATGTCCCGTTCCGAACGCCTGCTGGCCCTGCTCCAGCTACTACGCGGCCACCGCTACGCCATCACAGGCACAGAGCTGGCCAGCCGGCTTGGCATCAGTCTGCGCACCCTCTATCGGGACATCGCCACCCTGCAGGCGCAAGGCGCCCATATCGAGGGGGAACCGGGTATCGGCTATGTACTGCGCCCCGGCTTCATGCTGCCGCCGCTGATGTTCAGCGAGGAGGAATTGGATGCGCTGGTATTGGGGTCGCGCTGGGTGGTCGCCCACGGCGACAGCGCCTTGAGTGCATCGGCCAGCAGTGCGCTGGCCAAGATAGAAGCCGTGTTGCCCGCCGACTATCGCCAGCAGCTCCAAAGCAATGCCCTGCTGATCGGCACCTCTCGCGGCGACAGCCCCGTCGACGAGGCTCCACTGCGCAGCGCCATCCGCCAGCAGCGCAAGGTAACCCTGAGCTATCGGGATCTCAAGGAGGAGAGTTCGGAGCGCACCGTATGGCCCTTTGCCCTCGGCTACTTCGAACAGGTGCGGGTACTGGTCGCCTGGTGCCAGCTGCGCCAGGGCTTTCGTCACTTTCGGGTAGATCGCATCACCTGGATGAAACAGGAAGAGAGCCGCTATCCCAAAAACAGAGAGAGCTTGCTGAAAGCATGGCGCGCCACCCAGCAGATCCCGCAACCCAAATTCATTGCTGACAGAAACTGACAGCAGGTGACGCCATGCTGACGGGGTCGGCGCAGATGCGCCCTCCCCGAAACAAGGAGCGTCACCATGTTGTTAGTCCCACCACTCACCATTCTCTATGTCGCCAATCCGGCGCGCAGCGCCCGCTTCTATCACGAGCTATTCGGCCGCCCGCCGGTAGAGGAGTCCCCCACCTTTGCCATGTTCGCGTTCGAATCTGGAGCAAAACTGGCGCTCTGGTCCAACGCCACCGTCGAACCCGCAGCTACCCAGAGTGCAGGGGCCATGGAGCTGGCCTTCCCGCTGCCCGACGAAACCAGTGTCGATACGGGCTTGGCCGAATGGCAGGCTCACGGCCTGACCATCATCCAGCAGCCGACCCGGATGGAGTTTGGCTATACCGGCATGGCGCTTGATCCCGATGGCCATCGCCTGCGCCTCTACTGCCTGGCACCGGGACTAGGCTGAGCCGGAATTATCAACACCAAGGTGGTTTCATGTTTCACGTGGAACGTGCTATTTCCCTCTCCCTGAAAACAAAAAAGCCGCTCACAAGGAGCGGCTTTTTACTGTCTGACCGAGTCGATTAGACGTCGAGGTTGGCGACCCGCAGGGCGTTGGTCTCGATAAAGTCACGACGGGGTTCGACCGCATCACCCATCAGGGTGGAGAAGAGCTGGTCAGCACCGACGGCGTCGTCTATGGTGACGCGCAGCATGCGACGGGCTTCCGGATCCATGGTGGTTTCCCACAGCTGATCCGGGTTCATCTCGCCCAGTCCTTTATAACGCTGGATGTAGATGCCACGCTTGCCTTCGCCCATCAGCCAGTCGACGGCTTCCACGAAGTTGGCCACCGGCTTCACCTTCTCGCCACGCTTGATGAAACCGCCATCCTCGATCAGGTTGGCGATCTCCTTGCCCAGGGAGACCAGCTGACGGTATTCACCGGACTGCAGGAAGTCGTAGCTGAGCGGGTATTCGCGGTCGACACCGTGCTGACGTACCACGGCGTGGGGCACGAACAGACTGCGCTCTTCGTCACGACGAACCTGGATCTGGTACTGGATGCCGTGGTTGCTTTCGTTGAGCACGGCTTCCATTCCCTGGCACCAGGCCAGCAGATCGCTCTCGCTGGCCAGCAGGGTCTCGTTCAACTCAGGCTGATAGATCAGCTGGGTCAGCACGGCATCCGGGGCGCGGCGGGACATGCGGGTGATCAGGTGAGAGACGGCACGGTGCTGGTTGACCAGACGCTCCAGCGCCTCGCCACCGATAGCCGGGGCAGACTCGTTGACGTGCAGGGTAGCACCGTCCAGCGCCATAGAGGTCTGGTACTGCAGCAGCGCATCTTCGTCTTTCAGATACTGCTCCTGCTTACCCTTCTTGACCTTGTAGAGCGGCGGCTGGGCGATGAAGACGTAGCCACGCTCGATGATCTCCGGCATCTGACGGTAGAAGAAGGTCAGCAGCAGGGTACGGATGTGCGCACCATCGACGTCCGCATCCGTCATGATGATGATGTTGTGGTAGCGCAGCTTGTCCGGGTTGTACTCGTCGCGACCGATACCGCAGCCCAGCGCCGTGATCAGGGTGCCTACCTCTTGCGAGGAGATCATCTTGTCGAAGCGGGCCTTCTCCACGTTCAGGATCTTGCCCTTGAGCGGCAGGATAGCCTGGTTCTTGCGGTTGCGACCCTGCTTGGCGGAGCCGCCAGCAGAGTCCCCTTCCACTATGTAGAGTTCGGAGAGGGCCGGATCTTTCTCCTGGCAGTCAGCCAGCTTGCCGGGCAGACCGGCGATGTCCAGAGCACCCTTGCGGCGAGTCAGTTCGCGGGCCTTGCGGGCCGCTTCACGGGCACGGGCCGCATCGATGATCTTGTTGACCACGATCTTGGCGTCGCCCGGGTTTTCCAGCAGGAAGTCCGCCAACTTCTCGCCCATTGCCTGTTCAACGGCAGTCTTCACTTCGGAAGAGACCAGTTTGTCCTTGGTCTGGGAGGAGAACTTAGGGTCAGGCACCTTGACGGAGATGACCGCAATCAGGCCTTCACGGACGTCGTCGCCACTGGCGGCAGACTTGGCCTTCTTGCTGTAGTCCTCTTTGTCCATGTAGGAGTTCAGGGTACGGGTCAGCGCGGTACGGAAGCCCACCAGGTGGGTGCCCCCATCCCGCTGCGGGATGTTGTTGGTGAAGCAATAGACCCCTTCCTGATAGGCGTCGTTCCACTGCATCGCCACTTCGACGCCGATGCCATCCTGCTCGGTGGTGAAGTGAAACACCTTGGGATGGATCGGGGTCTTGTTCTGGTTCAGGTATTCGACGAAGGCCTTGATGCCGCCCTCGTAGCAGAAGTGAGCCTCGCGGCCATCCCGCTCGTCCATCAGGCGGATGGAAACACCGGAGTTCAGGAAAGAGAGCTCACGCAGACGCTTGGCCAGGATCTCGTAGTGATACAGGGTATCGGTAAAGATGGTCGGGCTCGGCCAGAAGCGGACTTCGGTACCTGTGCCCGTGCTGTCGCCAATCTGCTTGAGCGGCGCCTGCGGCTCACCCAGGTGATAGGTCTGCTCGTAGACGTGGCCGTTGCGACGTATGGTCAGCAGCAGCTTGTCAGAGAGGGCGTTCACCACGGAGACACCCACGCCGTGCAGGCCGCCGGATACCTTGTAGGAGTTGTCATCGAATTTGCCGCCGGCGTGCAGCACCGTCATGATGACTTCGGCGGCGGAGCGGCCCTCCTCCTCGTGCATATCGACCGGAATACCCCGGCCGTTGTCACGCACGGAGACGGAACCGTCGGAATGGATCTTGACCTGAATATCGGAGCAGTAGCCAGCCAGAGCCTCGTCAATGGAGTTATCGACGACCTCGAACACCATGTGGTGCAGGCCCGAGCCATCATCCGTATCGCCGATATACATCCCCGGGCGCTTGCGGACCGCATCCAGGCCCTTCAGCACCTTGATATTCGAGGAGTCGTAAGTATTTTCACTCATAGCTTACTCTCTGCCTTCTCTAACGTTTCGGAGATCTTGCCTTGTTCCACGTGGAACAGCTTGCAGTCACTCGCATCCATCATGTCTGCGAGCTGACCGGTATCGATGGCGGTGATAAACACCTGGGACGCGCACTGCTTCAGCCTTGCGGCCAGCAGGCGACGTTTGTCGACATCCAGTTCAGAGGCAAAATCGTCAATTAAAAAAATACAGCCACGGCTGCTATGTTGATTCAAATAGAGCCCTTGAGCCAGTCGCATGGCACAGACCAGCAACTTCAACTGACCCCTGGACAAAATATCCTGAGCGGGTACCCCGTTCGCCTTGAGCCGCACATCCGCCTTCTGCGGACCGACCCCAGTGTACCCCAGCGAACGATCCCGCTCGAACCCCGCCTCCAGCAAGTCGCCGAGGGGAGTCTCTCTCTCCCAGCCCCGATAGAAACCGAGGCTGATGTCGAATTCCGGCAAAAAATCCGCCGTCATCTCCTTGATCAGGGGGGTAATGGCCTGACAATAACTGGCGCGAAACTCCGCCAGTTCACCCCCGAGCCGCACCAGCTCCTGATCCCAGAACGCCAGCTGGCGATACTGGCTGCTCTGGCGCAGCAGAGCATTGCGCTGTTTCAGCAGACGCCGCACCCGTCCCCACAGGGAGAAGAAGGTCGGCTCCTGATGGAAGACGCCCCAGTCCAGCCAGGCCCGGCGAGCCTGAGGCCCGCCGGTCAGCAGGTTGAAGCCATCGGGGTGGATCAACTGCACCGGCAACAGCTCTGCCAGATCGGCTAATCGCTGGGCCTGGGCCCCGGCGATCTTGAGCTGGGTCTCGCCCCCCTTGTCCTTGGCAAGCCCAATGGGCACCTGACGCCCTTCCAGCTCACACTGGGCAAACAGGGTAAAGGCCCTCTCCCCCTGGCGGATGACCCGCCCGGTCAGGTGAGTACGAAAAGAACGACCGAGACCGAGGTAATGAATGGCTTCCAGCACACTGGTCTTGCCGCTGCCATTGCACCCGACCAGAATATTGAGGCCGGGGGACAGCGCGAGACTGGCATGCTGGATGTTGCGAAAGTCGCTGAGCTGGAGTTTGACCAGGGACACGACTAGATCCGCATCGGCATCACCACATACTGGGCATCTTGGCTGTCAAAATCCTCAATAATGGCACTGCTGATGGAATCGCTCAGGCTGATCCGGATTTGGTCACATTTTAACGTATTCAGCACGTCCAGCACATAGGAGACGTTGAAGCCGATCTCCATCTCGCCAGCGGCATATTGTACGTCAAGCAACTCCTCGGCTTCTTCCTGTTCCGGGTTGTTGGCGGTGATGCGCAGCAGGTTTTCCTGCAGATTGAGACGCACCCCACGGAATTTCTCGTTGGAGAGGATGGCGGCACGGGCGAAGGCCTGGCGCAGATCCTCACGACCGGCGATCAGGGCCTTGTCGCTCCCCCGGGGAATGACACGACGCCAGTCAGGGAAGCGGCCATCCACCAGCTTGGAGGTGAAGATGAAGCCATCCAGGGCGGCACGCAGGTTGCTGCGACCGACCTGCAAGCGCACCGGCTTGTCTTCCGCCTCCAGGAGGCGCACCAGCTCCAGCACACCCTTGCGGGGCAGGATGACCTGATGATCGGGCAGCGATTCCCCGACAACCTCGCGGCGGCAGGTGGCCAGGCGGTGACCGTCGGTGGCGACGGTGCGCAGGCCATGGCCCTCGCTCTCGAACAGCATGCCGTTCAGGTAGTAACGCACATCCTGGCTGGCCATGGAGAACTGGGTCGCATCGATCAGTTTCTTCAGCTCCAGCTGACTGATGTCGAACTCGAGCACGGATTCCCAGTCCTCGATGTTCGGGTACTCGGTCGCCGGCAGGGTCGAGAGATTGAAGCGGGAGCGGCCGGAACGGATTATCAACCGCTCGCCTTCGGTGTTGAGACGGATATCCGCCCCTTCCGGCAGGCCGCGGCAGATATCCAGCAACTTGCGGGCCGGCACTGTGGTGCGACCATCCTGGCTGTCGCTACTGAGATAGACCTGGCCTATCATCTCCACCTCGAGATCTGTCCCGGTCAGCGACAGCAGGCCATTGCTGACATCGAGCAGGACGTTGCCGAGGATGGGCAGGGTCGGCCGGCCACCCAGGGCACCGGACACCAGTTGCAGAGGACGTAACAGGGCCTCACGGCTAATTTCGAGCTGCATCTGTGCTCTCCGTTGTGATTAGGAGGAAAATTTTCGGATCAGGTTGGAATATTCGAGCCCCATCTGTCCACTCCGTTCCGTTATCAGGACGAAAGGGTACGGATCAGGTTGGAATAGTCTTCCTTGATGTCGTGACTCTCCTCCTTCAGCTGCTCGATCTTGCGGCAGGCATGAAGAACAGTGGTGTGGTCACGGCCACCAAAGGCATCCCCTATCTCCGGCAAACTGTGGTTGGTCAGCTCCTTGGCCAGTGCCATCGCCAGCTGACGCGGGCGGGCAACGGAGCGGGAACGACGCTTGGACAGCAGATCCGCCAGCTTGATCTTGTAGTACTCCGCCACCGTCTTCTGGATGTTGTCTATGGTGACCAGCTTCTCCTGCAAAGCCAGCAGGTCGCGCAGCGCCTCGCGCACGAAGTCGATGTTGATGGCACGGCCGGTGAAGTTGGCGTTGGCGATCACCCGGTTGAGGGCGCCTTCCAGTTCACGGACGTTGGAGCGCAGACGCTTGGCGATGAAGAAGGCCACTTCGTCCGGCAGATGGATCTGGTTCTCGTCCGCCTTGCGCATCAGGATCGCGACGCGGGTCTCCAGCTCGGGCGGTTCGATCGCCACCGTCAGGCCCCAGCCGAAGCGGGACTTGAGGCGATCTTCGACACCGTTGATCTCCTTCGGGTAACGATCCGAAGTCAGGATGATCTGCTGGTTGCCTTCGAGCAGGGCGTTGAAGGTATGGAAGAACTCCTCCTGGGAGCGCTCCTTGTTGGCGAAGAACTGGATGTCATCGATGAGCAGGGCATCGACGCTACGGTAATAACGCTTGAACTCTTCAATGGCGTTATTCTGCAGCGCCTTCACCATGTCCTGCACGAACCGTTCGGAGTGCATGTAGATGACTTTGGCGTCTTTCTTGCGTTCCTTGATGGCGTTGCCAACGGCGTGCAGCAAGTGGGTCTTGCCCAGACCGGTGCCGCCATAGAGGAACAGCGGGTTGTAAGCGCCACCCGGATTGTCGGCCACCTGACGGGCCGCCGCACGGGCCAACTGGTTGGACTTACCTTCGACGAAATTCTCGAAGGTGTAGTTCACGTTGGTGTTGCTCTTGTGGTTCGGCTCGGGCTTGGTTTCAGCCTTGCTTTCCCAGCTCTTGTGAGAGTTATTCACAGGATCGACACCGCGCGCCGGCGCTCTTGCGACCGCGACGGGATGGGGACGATTACCGATGTCAAAACGCAGGGTGGGAGCATCGGCTCCGCACAGCTCGTTGATGATGCCATTGACCCGGAGCAGGTACTTGTCGCGTACCCAGTCCAGAACGAAGCGATTCGGTGCATACAGGGTCAGAGTATTGTCACTCAACTCCGCTTGAAGCGGCCGGATCCACATGCTGAATTCTGCCGAGGGCAACTCATCTTGCAGCCGGTTAAGGCACTGCTGCCATAGCGAAGCAGTCACTCTAGACTCCCGTCAATTGATTAAGTAAAGACCGGCTATTCTACGTTTTTAGTGGCTGGATCTCCAGTTGCCGCCGCACGGATCCAGCAAATAAGATCCTTGACTTTCAAGGATCCAACGCCCCAGGATCTGATTTCATCCCCAAAGTTACCCACAGCCACCGACCGGTGATGTGGACAGAATGAGAGCCTGCTGCTGCGGTTATTTTATATAACCAAATATCATTTATTCTTTATATTTTATTCCAATAACATCAGCGCCAACCCGTGATTACAACTAAAAATACAGAACTACAGAGAGAGGAATCCCCATGAAAACCACCATCAAGCTGATTTCCGGCGCCGCCATTCTGCTGGCCAGCCTGTCCGGCCAGGCCATCGCCCAGGAAACCATCAAGGTCGGCATGTCCGGCAAGTATTTCCCGTTCACCTTCGTCAAGCAGGACAAGCTGCAGGGCTTCGAGGTGGACATGTGGAACCAGATCGGTGAGCGCACCGGTTACAAGGTCGAGTTCGTCACCGCCAGCTTCTCAGGCCTGTTCGGCATGCTGGAAACCGGTCGCGTCGATACCATCTCCAACCAGATCACCATTACCGACGAGCGCAAGGCCAAGTACGCCTTCTCCCAGCCTTACGTCTATGACGGCGCCCAGATAGTAGTGCGCAAGGGCAACAGCACCATCCACGGTCTCAAGGATCTGGAAGGCAAGACAGTTGCGGTGAACCTGGGCTCCAACTTCGAAGAGCTGCTGCGCAAGAACGACCCCAACAAGAAGATCGACATCCGTACCTATGACTCCAGCTTCGAGCAGGACGTCGCCCTGGGTCGCATCGATGCCTTCGTGATGGACCGCGTCTCCACCGCCCAGCTGATCAAGGAATCCAAGCTGCCGCTGCAGCAGGCAGGCGCACCGTTCGAAACTATCGAGAACGCCCTGCCCTTCCTGAAGACCCCGGAAAAACAGGCCGTGCTGAAGAAGGTCGACGAAGCCCTGACCGCCATGCGCAAAGACGGCTCCCTGACCAAGATCTCGGAAAAATGGTTCGCAGCGGACATCACCAGCAAATAAATGATGGAATTTGATCTCGAGTACACGCTAGGGCTGTTTCCCATCCTGCTCAAATACCTGGGCACTACTATGGAAATGGCCCTGTGGGGATTCGTATTGGCACTCGTACTGTCGCTGATCCTGGCGATAGTACGAGTGTTTCGCGTTCCCGCAATTCACTGGCTGGCGATGCTGTATATCTCGTTCTTCCGGGGGACCCCCCTGCTCGTCCAGCTGTTCCTGCTCTACTACGGGCTGCCGCAACTGTTTCCGATCTTCGTGGGAATGGATGCCTTTACCGCCGCCATCATAGGTCTGACCCTGCACTTCGCCGCCTACATGGCCGAGTCGATCCGGGCCGCCATTCTCGGCATCCACAAGAGCCAGATGGAAGCCGCTCTCAGCATCGGCATGAGCCGGCTGCAGGCGATGCAGCGGATCATACTGCCGCAAGCTGCCCGCATCGCGACACCATCGTTGATGAACTACTTCATCGACATGATCAAGAGCACCTCACTGGCGTTTACCCTGGGAGTGGCGGAGATAATGGGCAAGGCGCAGATGGAAGCGGCCTCCTCCTTCAAGTTCTTCGAGAGCTTCATGGCAGTGGCCCTGGTCTACTGGGTGGTAGTCATCTTCTTCACCCGCTTGCAGCACCTGCTGGAAGTACGCCTCAATCGTGCTTACTAAGAGGATGCCAGCGATGATGAACACGCCATTACCCATTTGCGGCACAGGCTGGAAGTACCTCTCAACGGCCGCGCCTGTTAAAGGAGACCTGTCATGATCAAGTTAACGGGTCTTTCCAAGGCCTATGACGGCAATCAGGTATTGAACGGCATCGATCTGGAGGTGAAGAAGGGTGACATTGTCGTCATCATCGGCCCCTCTGGCACCGGCAAGTCAACCCTGCTGCGCTGTCTCAACCTGCTGGAGACCCCGGATGCAGGCACCCTTGCCATCGATGATCTGCAGCTGGATCTGGCCCATGCCAGCGAGCAGCAGGCCATTGAGCTGCGCAAGCGAGCCTCCTTCGTGTTCCAGAACTATGCCCTGTTTGCCAACAAGACGGCGCTGGACAACATAGCCGAGGGGCTGATCACCGTCTGGAAACAGCCGAAGGCGGAGGCCCGTGCCACCGCCCTTGGCATCCTCAAGGACATCGGCCTCGCCGACAAGCAGGATGCCTATCCGGCCTCCCTCTCCGGCGGCCAGCAGCAGCGGGTCGGCATAGGCCGCGCCATGGCGGCTCACTCCAAGGTCATCCTGTTCGATGAGCCCACCTCGGCCCTGGATCCCGAATGGGTCGACGAGGTGCTGGGGCTGATGAAGGAGCTTGCCCGCCAGCATCAGACCATGGTGGTGGTGACCCACGAGATCGAGTTTGCCCGTGATGTCGCAGACCGGGTGATCTTCATGGAGGGGGGCCGGATCGTCGAACAGGGCCCGCCGGATCAGATATTGGTCGATCCGCAGGATCCCCGCACCCGGGAGTTCCTGCGAAAAGTGCTTAAATAGCTCTCTCTTTGGCGGCCTGGCCGCCTTTTTTCTTGGTGGATCCTTGTTTAACCCGGGGTTGCCAGTATAATTCGGGGCCCTTGATCCTCTGGATCCTGCCAGCTTCTCCTGCTTATTGTTGAGCCAGAAGAAGATGAGAGGGAACGGCGGATTGACGAGAAGCCGAACTCTGTTTAGAATTCGGCCTCTTTTGCTAGTCGTCACACGCTATAGCTGGCGCGTCGGCTAAGTGTGACAATCAAAACTGTACAGAAATACGGAATCGAATCATGAAACGTACTTTTCAACCGTCCAACCTGAAGCGCAAGCGCTCTCACGGTTTCCGCGCTCGCATGGCTACTGCCAACGGCCGCAAAGTTCTGGCCGCTCGTCGTGCCAAGGGTCGTGCCCGCCTGGTAGTCTAATGCCTACCCAGCACACCTTCTCTCGGGAGTTACGTCTGTTAACTCCCGAACACTTCAAACGCGTTTTCGCCGAGCCTGTCCGGGCCGCTTCTCCGCAAATTACGCTTCTTGCTTGCCCCAATTCCCTCGAACACCCCCGTCTTGGCCTAGCTGTGCCCAAAAAAGCACTCAAGCGTGCCGTCTGGCGTAACCGTGTCAAACGAGTGGTACGGGAGAGCTTCCGTCTCAATCAAGCCAATCTGCCCGCTATCGACATCGTCGTCATAGCCAAGGGTGGCGTGAAGGAGATGGACAACGAAGAGCTGTTCAAGTTACTGGAAAAGCTATGGCGCACTCTGTCACGCCGTTGCAATGGGTAGCTATCAAACTGATACGCCTGTATCAGCTAATCATTAGTCCCCTGCTCGGGCCGCGCTGCCGTTTCACCCCGACTTGTTCCCAATTTGCGATAGAAGCAATCCGACTTCACGGTTTCATAAAAGGCGTTTGGTTAGCCAGCAAACGTCTATTAAAATGCCATCCCTTATCCGAGGGTGGTTATGACCCGGTTCCGCAACCAAAGCGAAGAAACTGAAGACTATGGAATCACAACGCAATTTACTCCTGATCGGTTTGCTGTTCGTGAGCTTCTTGCTCTGGCAACAGTGGGAGTCCGACAAGGCTCCGAAGCCGGCCCCGACTACCGTGGCCCAAACCGAACATTTCGTACCTGAAGCCGGTCAGACCGGTGATATTCCTCAGGTTTCCGAGCAAGCCAACGCCACCACCGCACGCAAGCTGGTCACCGTCTCCTCCGACGTGCTCAAGCTGACCCTGGATACCCAGGGCGGTGACATCGTCTCTGCCGAACTGCTGGCCCACAAGCTGGAAGAAGGCAAGGAACAGCCATTTACCCTGCTGACCAGCCAGCCTGCGCACCTCTATGTTGCCCAGAGTGGTCTGGTGGGTCGCGATGGCCCGGACAGCCAGCCCCAGGGTCGTCCCACCTATGAAGCCGCCCAGACCAGCTACCAGCTGGCCGACGGTCAGGATCAAGTCGTCGTACCGATGACCTGGACCGACAGCAAGGGCGTCGTCTTCACCAAGGAGTTCGTGCTCAAGCGCGGTGACTACGCCATCGGTGTCGATTACAAGATCGACAACAAGTCTGCCGAGCCGGTTCAGGTGCAGTTCTATGGTCAGCTGAAGCAGACCGTGACCACGCCGAAGGACCAGGAAGGTCATGCCATGGTGGCCAGCGCCTACCGTGGTGGTGCCTTCTCCAGCGAAGATACCCGCTACAAGAAGTACACCTTCGACGAGATGAAGGATGCCGACCTGAACAAGACCACCAAGGGTGGTTGGGTCGCCATGCTGCAACACTACTTCGTCTCAGCCTGGGCACCGAATGCCGAGGACACCAACAGCTTCTACAGCCGCGTGATCCCGGGTAAAGACCAGGCCATCATAGGCTACAAGGCGCCGCTGGTTGACGTGGCTGCAGGTCAGCAGGCCGAAGTGAGCGGCAAGCTGTGGGTCGGTCCCAAGTTGCAGGATCAGATGGCCAAGGTGGCAAACCACCTGGACCTGACCGTCGACTACGGCTGGCTCTGGTTCATCGCCCAACCGCTGCACTGGCTGCTGACCGTGTTCCACGGTTTCGTCCAGAACTGGGGTGTAGCCATCATCATGCTGACCCTGCTGGTTCGCGGCATCATGTTCCCGCTGACCAAGGCCCAGTACACCTCCATGGCCAAGATGCGCATGCTCCAGCCCAAGCTGGCGGCGCTCAAGGAACGCTTCGGTGACGATCGCCAGAAGATGTCTCAGGGCATGATGGAGCTGTACAAGAAGGAGAAGGTCAACCCGCTCGGTGGCTGTCTGCCGATCCTGGTGCAGATGCCCATCTTCATCGCCCTGTACTGGGCACTGATGGAGTCTGTCGAGCTGCGTCACGCGCCGTTCGCCTTGTGGATTACCGACCTGTCGGTGAAGGACCCCTTCTTCGTGCTGCCAATCCTCATGGGTGCCTCCATGTGGTATCTGCAGAAGATGAGCCCGACCACCATCACGGACCCGATGCAGCAGAAGGTGATGCAGTTCATGCCGATCATCTTCACCTTCATGTTCCTCTGGTTCCCGGCAGGTCTGACCCTGTACTGGCTGGTGAGCAACGTCATCTCCATCACCCAGCAGACCATCATCTATCGTCAGCTGGAAAAGAAAGGCCTGCATACCCGCAGCTAATCGTTCCCGATGGCAAGATGGATGACAAAAGAGGCGGCCTTCGGGCCGCCTTTTTTATTACAATGACCCCACTGCTGTGAACCATCAGCGAACAAATGAGTCAAGCAAGATGACAACAGATACCATCGTGGCCCAGGCCACCGCCCCCGGCCGGGGTGGCGTCGGCATAGTCCGCGTCTCGGGCCCCGCCGCCGAACGAGTCGCCGAAATCGTACTCGGTCGACTGCCCAGGGTGCGCTATGCCGAATATCTGCCGTTCAAGGACGAGCAGGGCCAGCCTCTGGATCAAGGCATAGCCCTGCTGTTCAAGGCCCCCAACAGCTTCACCGGCGAGGATGTGCTGGAGCTGCAGGGCCACGGCGGCCCCGTCATCCTGGACATGTTGATCCGCCGCATTCTGCAAATCGAGGGCATCCGCCCTGCTCGTCCCGGCGAGTTCAGCGAGCGCGCCTTCCTCAACGACAAGCTGGATCTGGCCCAGGCCGAAGCTATCGCCGATCTGATCGAAGCCTCCAGCGAGCAGGCGGCCCGCAGTGCCATGCACTCCCTGCAGGGACAGTTCTCCGGCAAGATCCAGCAGCTGGTGGAGAGTCTCACCCGATTGCGCATCTATGTGGAGGCCGCCATCGACTTCCCGGATGAGGAGATCGACTTCCTCTCAGACGGCAAGGTGGCGGGGGATCTGTACGGCATCATGGCAGAGCTGGATGCGGTGCGCGGCGAAGCCAAGCAAGGCGCCCTGCTGCGGGAAGGGATGAAGGTGGTGATCGCCGGTCGTCCCAACGCCGGCAAATCCAGCCTGCTCAACGCCCTGGCAGGGCGCGAATCCGCCATCGTCACCGAAATCGCCGGCACCACCCGCGACGTGTTGCGCGAGCACATCCATCTGGATGGCATGCCGCTGCACATCATCGATACCGCCGGCCTGCGCGATACCCAGGACAAGGTGGAGCAGATCGGCATCGAGCGTGCCTGGGCCGAAATAGAGCAGGCCGACCGGGTGCTCTTCATGGTGGATGGCACCACCACGGATGCGGTCGACCCGCGGGAGATCTGGCCGGAATTTGTTGATCGGTTGCCAAAAAAGATCGGTCTCACAGTTGTGCGCAACAAGGCCGACCTGACCGGCGAGGATCTGGCTCCGAGTCAGGAGCTGGGTCACGCCGTCTACCGCATCTCCGCCAAGACCGGGCTGGGGCTGCCCGCCCTGCGCGAGCACCTGAAAGCCTGCATGGGCTTCCAGGGCAACACAGAGGGGGGCTTCATGGCTCGCCGCCGCCACCTGGACGCCCTGGAGCGCGCCGCCGAGCGGCTGCTGGTGGCCAGGGAGCAGCTCGAGGTCTTCGTGGCCGGCGAGCTGGTGGCCGAGGAGCTGCGCCTGGCCCAGGAGTCCCTCAGCGAGATCACCGGCGAGTTCAGCTCGGACGATCTGCTGGGTCGCATCTTCTCCAGCTTCTGCATCGGCAAATAAGCCTGCACGGCAGGCAATGAAAAGCCCGGGATCATCCCGCAATGCTGATCAGTTAA
>NZ_CDBZ01000227.1 GCF_000819985.1 Aeromonas media
TGATGACTCATGATGAACCCTTTTTCATGGCTCCAGATGACAAACATGATCTCATATCAGGGACTTGTTCGCACCTTCCCTAGACGATCTGGTGTTCCTGGTAGGTCCCGACTACCTGAAGGCCATACGCCAGCGGATCCGGGGCAACCTGCCCACCTTGCATTTCGAGATCCTCAATCTTGCCTTCGAGCTCTTCGCCCATGACGGACCGGACGGCACCCGCATCTGGTGCCTGCAGATCAAGCCGAGCGAGAGCCAGGACGCCTCAGGCATAGAGCAGGATCACCGGCTCATCAACGAACTCGGTCACTCCCTGGCCGTACTCAGCGACAGCCAGGGAGCGGCGCCCGGTGAGCAGCATCAGCAGCTGATCGCCCGCCACCTGCCCGAAGTGGAGCAAAAACTTACCCAAATTCAAGATCCGGCCCTCAAGATGTGCCTGGAGCTGATCCGCGCCAGCATGGAGAAGAGCCTGCAGGCCGACGGCAACCAACGCCTGCTGGAGGTGCTGACCCCCTCGGAGATGCAGGTGGCCGAGTTCATTCGCAGCGGCATGTCCAGCCAGGAGATCGCCAGTGCCCTCAATGTGGCGCGCAAAACGGTGGAGAATCATCGCAACAGCGTGCGCATCAAGCTGGGGCTGGCCAATCGCGGCGTCAATCTGCGCAACTACCTGCTGAGCCTGGAAAAATAACCCGTCCCACAACAAAGACAGGGCCGGCCAATGACGACGATACCCTGCACAACTACTTGCCTGGCCTGGAACAATCATCCGATGATGAGCGCCAGAACATGAAGGAGATCACAATGCAGCAAGTCGTTTATGTCGCCAACCCGGTGAGCGGATTGATCCATGTGTTTCGACTGGAAGAGGGCGAGCTGGTCCCGCTGCAGGAAGTCCAGACCGGCGGCGAGGTGCAGCCCCTGGTCATCAGC
The DNA here is from genome assembly GCF_000819985.1 of Aeromonas media. GTDB lineage: Bacteria > Pseudomonadota > Gammaproteobacteria > Enterobacterales > Aeromonadaceae > Aeromonas > Aeromonas media. The sequence goes on from NZ_CDBZ01000227.1 coordinate 937, forward strand.
CCGGACCAGCGCTGGCTCTATGCGGGAGTACGCCCCGACTTTCGGGTGCTGAGCTACCCCATCAGCGCGGATGGCAAGCTCGGGGCGCCCTCCTCGGCCCCGCTCGCGGGCAGCGCCTCCCACACCTGCACGGATGGGACGGGGCGCCTCTTCTTCGCCGCCTCCTACGCCTTCGACCACGTCAGCGTGTCGCCCATGGATGACGGGGGCCGGGTGCTGGCACCCCACCAGCGCATCGACCGGCTGATGGCCGCCCACTCGGTGACCTGGCTGGCGGGGCAAAACGGGGAGCAGGAGCTGCTGGTCGCCTGCCTCAAGGAGGATGTCATCCGCCGCTTCACCCTGGGAGAGGATGGCCACCTGAGCCCCCATCCTCTGGGCGACATCCACACCGCCCCCGGCGCCGGGCCACGTCACCTGACCCTGCACCCGACCAACGGGGATCTCTACTGTCTCAATGAGCTCGACTGTACCCTCAACCGCTACCACAGGGAGGCGGACGGTCGCATCAGCGCGCGGGAGAGCCTGGACATGCTACCCGAGGGTTATCAGGGAAAGCGTTGGGGAGCAGATCTGCACCTGACCCCGGACGGCCGTTTCCTCTTCACCAGCGAGCGGACCAGCAGCCTGCTGACCCTGTTTGGTGTTGATCAGGAGGACGGTGCCCTGACCCCGCTTGACCACTTCCCGACCGAATCCTGCCCCCGTGGCTTTGCCATCGACCACAGCGGCCACTATCTGATCGCCACCGGGCAGCGCTCCCGCAGCGTGGCCGTACACCGCATCGCGGCGCAGACGGGCGAGCTCAGCCTCTCCTCCCGCCACCCCGTGGGGGAAGGGGCGATGTGGGTGAGGGTGCTGAGGCTGGACAAGCCCGCCTAGCAGGCCTCAAGACTGCAGAAATGCGCGCGGCGCTCTGATGAGCGCCGCGCAGTGACAAGCTGTGGTTGGAGGTTATCTGGTGCCGTTGAGTTCATCATCCGGCCAGTACTTGTAGCCCTGCATGGTGGCCTGCGCCGCGAGCCCCTGCTCGGTGAGCTGGTACATCTTCACCTTCTGGAAGTCGGCGTTGGCCGCCTCGCTGACCACCACCTTGCCATCTTCCGCCGATTTGGCGGCCAGATCCGCCTGGGCACTGGCATCGAAGCCCGTGGTGATGAAGCGATCCAGGGCGGCGGCATCGTTGAAGATGATCACGGCCTGGAACTTCTTGATCCCCATGCCGATCCCCATCCCGGCGGTCGCCATCTTCATGTAGGTGTCACGACCGGTGCGGTTGTCACGAAGCACCCCATAACCACTGCCGGCGCTCAGTACCAGCAGGTTGTTGTTCACATTGGTGAAGACGGCATACCCCTTGGATCTTGCCACCTCCTGTCTGGTGCCCCCATCCTGCCCATACAGGGTGGAGAGGGTCTGCTGGCGCATCTGTTGAATGTGGCTGCGCTGCTCGGCGGGGGTATCGCCCTTGGCACAGCCAACCAACAGCAGAACGGCCAGAATATGAGTCCATAGACGCATGTCATTACTCCTTCGTATCTCATGTGCGGGGGCTGACGGGCCCTCTGCCGATCCAGAATCGAGTCAGGACTATCCCGGTGACCCGCTATTTGTGTTCAACATCCGGAGCATGGCTCTGGCCAGATGCAAGTCCCTCATCGCGTCAGTATAACCAGCGCCACTGAACTTCTGCTGACCCGGCCAGCAAGGAGTGGGGCCCCGCAACAGATGAATGGCATGACCCCTTGCACGCCGCCGCTCACCGCCCTACCCCTTGGTCACCTCGCCGAGAAACTCGGTGAAGCGCCGCCAGGACTTGGCATCGGCATCGCTGCGGTAATTGTCCGAGCCAAAGACGCTGAAGGCATGGGGAGCGCCGCTGTAGCTGGTCGCCTCATGCTTCACCCCGGCGCTCTCCAGCTCGGTGATGAGCGCCGCGAACTGACCCAGCGACACCGCCTGATCCGCGCTGCCATGCTGGATCAGCAAGCTGGCCCGGGTCTGCTTGTAGTCCTGTCCGGCCGGGGTCTCCAGCCCCCCATGCACGCTGACGACCCCCTTGAGGCTGGCGCCGCTGCGGGCCAGCTCCAGCACGGCGGCGCCGCCAAAGCAGTAGCCGAGTGCCACCGCATTGTCTAGCCGCCCTCCCTGTTTGCCCGCCTCGGCGAGCCCTGCCTGCAACAGCTTGCGCATCCTGGCCCTGTCCTGATAAAGCGCCCCGGTCAGCTTCTTCTTCTCCTCCATGGCGGTCGGCCTGATCCCTGCACCGAACAAGTCCACCGCGAACACGCTGTAACCGAGCGCCACCAGCATCTCGGCCCGCTTGATCTCGTAGTCGTTGAGCCCGTCCCAGTCATGAACCAGCACCACCAAGGGCGCCTGTTTGTCGGCGGCGGCCAGGTAATAGCCCTCGAAGGGTTGACCATCGACCTGGTAGCGCACCGCACCGGCCTGGGCCGCGCCCCCCCAGATGAGCCCAATCAGGGCCAGGATCCATCTCGTCTTCATGTTCGTCTCCTTGACTGTGAACAACGCCCCTGATTGTAGTCGCCAGGCCGAGCCACGATGAGTCAAGGCCCTCCGACCGGGAGCGACAAAAGCAAGAGGCCACCCTGGGGTGGCCTCTTGGCATTGCAGTGGCTGACGGGTCGTCATTCAGTCCTTGGCAGACTCCATCGCGCCCTCTTCGGAGTGCTGGGGCAGAATGAGGTTCAGCAGGATCGCGGCCACCGAGGCCAGGCCGACACCGGCCAGGGCGAAGTCACCTATCTTCATCTCCAGCGCGCCGACCCCTACTGTCAGGGTCACGGCCACGATGGCGATGTTGCGGGACAGCCCCAGATCCACCTTGGACTCCACCAGGGTCTTGAGACCGATGGCGGCGATGGATCCGAACAGCAGCAGCATGATACCCCCCATCACCGGCATGGGGATGGAGGTGAGCAGGGCGTTGAACTTGCCAAAGAAGGCCAGAATGATGGCGAACACCGCGGCCCAGGTCATGGTGACCGGGTTGAAGTTGCGGGTGATCATCACGGCGCCGGTCACTTCTGCATAGGTGGTGACGGGAGGGCCACCGATGAAACCGGCGAAGCAGACGCCGATGCCGTCACCGGCCAGGGTGCGGTGCAGGCCCGGGTTCTTGGTGTAGTCCTGCCCGGTCACACCGCCGATGGCCAGTACGCCACCGATGTGCTCGATGCAGGGGGCGATGGCCACCGGCAGCATGAAGAGGGCGGCAGCCCAGTTGATCTCGGGGGTCTCGAAGTGGGGCAGCGCCAGCCAGGGGGCGTTGACCATGCCCTCGAAACTCACCTGACCCATCAGCACCGCGGCCACATAACCGGCGATGACGCCGGAGAGAATGGGGATGAGCTTGATCCACCCCTTGCAGAACACGGCCGCAATCAGCGTGACAGCGAGCGAAATCCCCGCCAGAGTCAGCGCGGTGGCAGGGGCCACCACCTGCTCGGCCCCGGCACGGCCCATGGCCATGTTGCAGGCCACCTGGGCCACCGACAGGCCGATCACCATGATCACCGGACCAATCACCACGGGGGGCAGCAGCTTGTGCACGAAACCCATGCCCCGCACGCGAATGAGGGCCGCCAGGATGAAGTACATGAAGCCGGCGGCAAACAGACCGAACATGGTGGAGGGCAGGCCCCAGGTCTGGGTGGCATAGATGATGGGGGCGATGAAGGCGAAGCTGGAGCCGAGGAAGATCGGCACCTGGCGACGGGTGCAGAGCTGGAACAACAGGGTGCCTACACCGGCGCCAAGCAGGGCCATGGAGGGGTTCAATCCGGTGAGCAGGGGCACCAGAACCATGGCACCGAAGGCGACAAACAGAATTTGCAGCCCGGCGACACTTTGCTTGACCAAGGAAAACATGGGTATCCTTAATTTTTTGATAACTGACAGGGATAATTGACACTTTTCAGTTATCACAAGACTTTTTCAAGGCATGAAATGAGCCTGTTGGCGTCATTTGTTACCTTTTACTGCTTGGGGAGGGCATGAAACTGGCTTTTTAGGCGGGATTCGTTGCTACAAGCATCGAGTATGCGATTTTACGCACTTTTGTGGCCGACGCCAATCGTTTTTCTGGCCGGGTGTGATGACAAGGTTTTCAGCCCGGGCCATCACCCAGCGCCTGCGTCGGGAGCTGGGCTCAAAAAAGTGCAGCATCCACCGACCATGGTCCCGCTGTGGTCGGTGGACACAAAAAAACGGGGTGGCTGGCGCCACCCCGTCGAGTTTTTCGACACCCCGTCAGACCCGGCGGTAGGGCAGATAGACCGGCTCCCACATGTGGCTCAGGAGGTGCTGCTGCAGATCCTGGCCGATGAGCGGGTGGGAAGGATCCTTGCGCACTATGTCTTTGAGCACCGCGGTCGCCACGTGCACCGAGATGCTGCGCAGCTCGCTGATCCTCGGGTAGACGGTGCCGCGGGCGAGATCCGCCTCATCCACGCACTCCGCCAACGCGAAGGCCGCGGTGGTGAAGATGTCCGGGCTTATCTCGCGGATCTGGCTGACGATGGCGGCCAGCCCCACGCCGGGGAAGATGAAGACATTGTTGCCCTGCCCGACACGGTAGCTCTGCCCCTCGAACTCCACGTCCTTGAACGGGCTGCCGGTGGCGACGATGGCGCGGCCCTGGCTCCAGCGATAGATGTCTTCCGGCAGCGCCTCGCAGTTGGCGGTGGGGTTGGAGAGGGGGAACACCATGGGGCGCTCGCAGTGGGCCAGCATCAGCTGGATGTGCTCCTCCTGGAAGGCGCCACCGGCGCCGCTGGTGCCAAGCAGCACGCTGATGGGCACGTGGCGCAGCACCTCGGTCAGCCCAGCCTTGCCCTGCAGATCCCACTGGGCCAGCAGCAGGCCCGGCTTGGCGTAGCGACGCTTGTATTCGTCCAGCCCCTCGCGGTTGTCGCACACCAGTCCCTGGGTATCCAGGATGTAGATGCGATCCCGGGCCGCCTGCGGGTCAAGCCCCTCGCGGATCATGCCGGCGCAGATCTGATCCGCCACCCCGACCCCGCCGGCCCCGGCGCCATAGACCAGGTAGTTCTGCTGGCCCAGGGTCTCACCCTTAGACTTGACGGCGCCGATGATGCCCGCCAGCACCACGGCTCCGGTGCCCTGGATGTCGTCGTTGAACGAGGGCAGCGTCTGCTGGTAGCGCGACAGATTGTTGAAGGCGTTGGACTTGCTGAAGTCCTCCCACTGCAGCACGGCGTTGGGGAAGTGGCGCTTGACCCCGGCCACGAACTTGTCGATGAAGTCGTCGTACTCCTTGCCACGAATGCGCTTGTGGGGCTGACCCAGGTACATGGGGTCATCCAGCAGCGCCTGATTGTCGGTGCCCACGTCCAGCGCGATGGGCAGGCAGCAGGCGGGATGGATGCCAGCCCCCAGGGTATAGAGGGAGAGCTTGCCGATGGGGATGCCCATGCCCCCCACCCCCTGATCGCCGATGCCGAGGATCCCCTGGCTGTCGGTCACCACTATGATGCGTACCGCCTTGGCGTCCATGTGCCGCGCCAGCGAACCCATGTCATCGACGTTCTTCGGGGTGATGTAGAGGCCGCGCGGCTTCTGGAAGCGGTGGCTGAACTCCTGACACGCCTTGCCCACGGTCGGGGTATAGATGTAGGGGGTCATCTCCTCCACATGACGCGACAGCAGGGCGTAGAACAGGGTCTCGTTGCGATCCTGCAATGCCCGCAGGTTCTGGTACTTCTCGATGTCGCTGCAGGCGCTCAGGAAGCCCTGATAGACCCTGTCCAGCTGGGCTTCGAAGGTCTGTACCTGGGGCGGCAACAGGCCGTCGAGCTCGAAATCGGCGCGCTCCTGTTCGGTGAAGGCGGTGCCCTTGTTGAGATTGCGATCGTTGAGCAGATCGGTGCCTGTCAGTGCAACGGGGCGAAAGTCCTCTCCCTGTGCGTCTTTCCACAGCAGATATTGTCCGGTAGCCATAGTCATTCTCTTTGATTTACATGAAGTTGCCATTCGGCAGGAGAGCAAGACTCAGATTGCAGGGGATCATATGACGTTTGGGGATTCGGTTTTGTGAGCTTGGGCATACCCTGCGGCCAAAGCCCCCTCTCCTGCCGGGCTCATGGCCGTCGGGCTTGCCCCGGCGGGGCGCTTGGCGCAAGATCGGCAGACATTCGATGCCGCGAGCGCCTTTGCTAGAGCAGACGCTGAACACGCGGCATATCACCTCACAGACCCCTGGAGCCCCATGAGCCGCAGCGACCCCACCTTCCCCGTCTCCGCCGTGATCCTGGCCGGCGGCCGTGCCACCCGCATGGGGGGCGACGACAAGGGCTGGGTGCCCCTGGCGGGCCAGCCCCTGGTAGCCCATGTGCTGGAGCGCCTGCGCCCCCAGGTGGACGAGGTGCTGATCAACGCCAACCGCAGCGAGGATCGCTACCGGCAACTGGCCCCCGTCATCGGCGACACGCAGGCCGATTTCCAGGGGCCGCTGGCGGGCATGCAGGCCGGCCTGGCCGCCGCCTGCCACGACTGGGTGCTGTTTGTCCCCTGTGACGGGCCCGCCCTGCCACGGGATCTGATGGCCCGCTTTCGCGCCGCCCTGACGCCGCAGACCGAACTGGTGGTGGCCCACGACGGGGAGCACCTGCAACCCGTGGTCGCCCTGCTGCACCGCAGCCTGCTGCCCTCCCTGCAACGGGCACTGGCAGAGGGAGAGCGCAAGACCGGGGCCTGGTTTGCCCGCCACCGGATGACGGTGGTGCCCTTTGCCGATGCGCCGGATGCCTTCATCAATCTCAACAGCCCGGCCGAGCTCGCCGCCTACGAGGCGAGGTTGCTGGCGGGCGGAGACACGCCATGAGTACCCTCCCCCTGCTCGGCTTCGTCGCCTGGAGCGGTACCGGCAAGACCACCTTGCTGGAGCGGCTCATCCCCCTGCTCGGCCAGCGTGGCCTGCGGCTCGGGGTGCTCAAGCATACCCATCACGACTTCGACATGGACAAGCCCGGCAAAGACAGCCATCGCCTGCGCCAGGCGGGAGCCCGGCAGGTGATGGCGGCCTCCGACCGGCGCCACGCCCTGATCTGCGAGACCCCGGAGGGCGAGCCCCCCCTGGAGGCGCTGCTGGCACGTTTCGACCGGAACCAGCTCGATCTGCTGCTGATCGAGGGGTTCAAGCATCGCCATTTTCCCAAGATTGAGCTGCACCGCGGCGCCATCGGCCGGCCGCTGCTGTTTCCGGATGACCCGGACATCGTCGCCCTCATCAGCGATCGGCCTCAGGCCACGACGCTGCCCCAGTTTCGTTTCGAGGATCTGGATGCCATCGCCGACTTCATTTGTGCCCGGCTGCCCATCCGGGACGCCCAGCCCCCTCTCCCGCCGCTGCGCCTGCTCGCCCGCGCCCAGGAGGCTATCCCCAATCCGGCGGGGGAGACCTGCCTGCCCGGCTACCTCAGCCAGGATGCCGACGGCTGCTTGCTGGTCCGTCCGGCCAGTGCTGTCATGCCCTCTACCCTGCCTGCGGCCAACTGCCTGATCGAATGCGCCACCAACTCGGCCATTGCCCCCGGCGAGCGGGTCCGGATCCGCCTCTTGTCGGGGGAGTAACAGTCGCTGCGGCCTCCCACACAAGAAGTTCGACCCGACATGAGATGGTGCCGCCCGAACACAGCGCTCGCCCGCGTCACTCTGCCGAGCTAAAGCCATCAGTAGCTGCTCGCCAGCCTGTCCCCTGCTTGGGCTGGTAATACTCCCCCCTCAGCCAGCGCTCCAAAACAACACACCCCGCAATGCGGGGTGTGTCTGTCTTTGCATCTGGCCGCTTGGCCATGACGGGGCTAAAGGCCTTAACCGGCCTGCGCCAGCGGCTGCTCGGGACTGAGGTAGATGGAAAAATCCCGGATCCCCGCCTGCAAGGCGGTGAAACAGTCGGGATCGATGGCGGTGCCCAGATGCTCGGCCATCATCTCCAGCGCCTGGGGCACCGGGATGGCCCCGCGATAGGGACGCTTGGCGGTAATGGCATCGAAGATGTCGGCAGTGGTGATGATGCGCGTCTCGAGCGCGATGTCCGCAGCGCTGAGCCCTTTTGGATACCCCTTGCCATCCAGGCGTTCATGATGGGCCCCCGCCACTTGCGCCAGCTCCTCGAAGGCGCCAATCCGGCTCAGGATCTCCTCGGTATAGGCGGCATGCATCTGCACCGCGGCCCACTCCTGCGCATTGAGCTTGTCTGGTTTGTCGAGAATGGCGTTGCTCACCCCAAGCTTGCCCACGTCATGGAGCAGGGCACCCCGTTTGAGCCATCGCCGCCTCGATTCAGACAGTCCCATCTGAGCGGCAATGATGTCGGTATAGAGCGCGACCCTGCCGCTGTGGCCCGCGGTGTATGGACTCTTGGAGTCCACCACCTGACCGAAGGCCGCCGCTATCTCGTCCAGATAATCCTCATCCAGCGCCACCTCCCCCTGACCGGCCGGGTGGTCGAAGACCCACTCGGTCAGCCTGGGGTCGGTCAGCCCTTGCCAGAAATCGTCGTCGGCCAGCGCTTCAAATTCGCTGACCAGGGCGGGATCAAACCAGCTGCCGCTGCGCTCGCGCAGCTCCCTGAGCGCAGCATCCGGCCCTGCGGCGGCGTGAAACACATCGACCACCTGGCAGAGCAGGGCGATGCGGGAGAAGAGCGGGATCGCCTCGCCAGCCAGTTGCAGTGGCCGCCCCTTGCCGTTCCAGTGTTCATCGAGGGAGAGAATGCCTGCGGCCACCTCGTCACTGAAGCGCAGCTGGCGAGCGATGTCCGCCCCCCGATGACAGCGGGTCTGGATCAGTTCGTTGGCTATCTGATCGCCGTTGCGAAAGATATGGAACAGGCTGCGAAAGCGCCCCAGCAGGTCCGTCTGCAAGCCGGTATGACCCAACACGAAGTTGACTACCTCGGAGAGGGAGCCATCCACCAGCTTGAAGTCGCGCTTGAAGTGAAGATCGTCGGTGAGGTAGAGCTCGCAGATACGGGCGGCATTGCTGCTGCAACCCAGATCCTTGAGCAGGAGCGTGTAGTAGAGATCGTGGCGTTGCCGGGCATCCAGTCCCAGCCGCTCCCCCAGACGAGAACCTATCCAGCAACAGCGGATGCAGTGCCCTCTGGGTTGACCCTCAGTCATGTCCAAAGCATGGCTGAGGGAACCAATCAACTCTGCCAATCGCAAACCCCTCACCGTCATAACCTGCTTCCTTGTACGTCATGGCGATCTTGCCACCAGCTTATGTATACCCTTTCCAGAGAAGAAAAGATCAGGTTCCTGAGGAACTTAAACGTCAGCCTTGCCTGAGCTTGCCGTTTCGTCCAACTGCTTGCGGGTCAGGGTCGAGACCAGCTTGTCGTCCAGATAGATCTCCAGCAGTTCGCCGCGCATCTCCCCCCGCATCATGTCGCGATGGCCGTCGATGTAGTGGATCTCCATCTGGGCCGTGCGCTCGTCGGGGTAGCTCACCTTCACCTCGCGCACCCCTTGCGGCAGCATGGCGAGCGGCACCTTGTTGAGGGCCGGATCCAGATGCTGGTTGACCTTGATCACCGCATCGGCCTTGTGATCCACCAGCGCCGGGGACTTGCCGGTGATGGGGTTCTTGCCAGACCAGAATTCGATGGTGTTGAACACGAACAGATCCGCCGTCGCCGCCAGACCATAGACGGGGGAGAGCAGGACGAAGACACCGGCACGACCGTAGCGATTGTCCACCACGCTGAGGTTGCCCTTGGTCACCATGGAGGAGAGGCCCATCTGCCCCATGCAACCGCCGAGCCCCATGCTCGCCACCGTCCCCAGCAGCAGGGCCAGGGCCCTGCCTTTCTGTCGTACTGCCATTGTTCTCTACCTGCTCATTGAAAAAAGAGGCGGCAGCCTAAACAAGGCGGCGGGGCGCCACAATTCACAAGGACGGGGTCGTACAGCCAAGGTTCAGCTTGAGTGCTCGTTCGCTCACTCTTTTGGCGATCTAGCCAGACGGTGTCGTCAGGGACGACGACTCAGATGGAGAGTGCCGAGACCGTCTGCGAAACCCGGCTCGCCTCCCGGTGGATGTCGCTCATCAGCTTGTCCACCTCGCTGATTTGCTGCTTGCCGAGTTCGGCGCTGCCCGCCACCCCGGCCATGTCGTCGGTCACCCTGGCGGTCAGCTCGCGGTTCTTCTGCACCACCTTGGCTATCTCGCCGGTGGAGAGGGAAGTGCGAGCCGCCAGTTGACGCACCTCGTCGGCCACCACCGCAAAGCCCCGTCCCTGCTCCCCCGCCCGCGCCGCCTCGATGGCCGCGTTGAGGGCCAGCAGGTTGGTCTGATCGGCGATGGCGCTGATGGTCGAGACGATGGCCTCGATACTCCTGGACTGCTCGTTGAGCTGACCGATGAGGGCGATGGCCGCATCCACTTGGGCGGCAATGAGGGAAGAGGTATCGACCACGGCGCGCAGCAGCTCGGCCCCGGCTTCGGCGCTGCCAAGGGTCTCCTGCGCTGTGCTGTGGGCGAGCCGGGCCGCTTCCCGGGTGGCATTGTTCTGCTCGATGCGGGCCGTGATGTCGCTGGCAAACTTGACGACCCTGACCACCTTGCCGCGCTGGTCCCGGATAGGGTTGTAGGTGGCCTCCAGCCAGACGGGCTCTCCCCGGCTGTTGTGGCGCATGAAGAGGCCTGACTTGAACTGGCCACGGGCCAGCTCCTCCCAGAATGTGGGCTGCTCGCGCAGGAAGGCCTCGTCACAGAACATCCTGTGATGCTTGCCCGCCAGCTCGCTCAGGCGATAGCCCATGGTGTCGAGGAAGTTGGCGTTGGCGCTGATGATCTCGCCGCTCGGGGTGAACTCTATCATGGCCCGGGAGCGGTCCAGCGCCTGGGACAGCGCCTCCATGTGTTGCAGCCGCTGATGTCGGGCCGTCACATCGCTGGCCATCTTCACTACCCGGGTCACCCTGCCCTGGGTCTTCACCGGGAAATAGCTCGCCTCCAGCCAGCACGTCTCCCCCTGCCGGTTGACCCGCTCGAAGGTGCCGGACTGCGCCTCCCCCTGGGCGAGGCGGCGCCAGAACTGCTGATAGTCGGTGGAGCCGGTCCAGCCTTCGGGGCAGAGCAGGCGGTGGTGGCGCCCCAGCAGCTCGCTCGCGCCATACCCCATCAGGCTCAGGAAGGGCTCGCTGACCTCCAGGATCTCCCCGTCCGGGCTGAAGATGATGGTCGCGGCGCCATCCTTGATCGCCTCAACGACACTCTGCTGCTCATCGAGCCGGGTCTGACAGGCCAGCAACTGCGCCTTGAGTTTGTGATTGAACATGACACTCCTACCTCGTTGACGATCCGGATCGGCACCACAGCCTGACCCCACTGACTGTATCGGCCCCGCCAACCTCGATATGAGTGGTCAGATGACGTTGGATCATGGGGGCGCGCAGTGCAGAGAAAAGCGACTAGGCCGCCAAGGGCTGCCAATACGTAGCAGAATCCTCTCCGGATCACTGCGCCTCGCTCAGGGCGCCGGGCACCACTCCAGGCAGGCCGGATTGGCCACGAAACCGAGCCGCTCGTAGAGCGGGCGTCCCTCGTCGCTGGCGTGCAGCCACAGCTTGCCGAGTTGCTGTTCCCGGGCATGGCGCGCCATGGCGTCGAGCAAGGCGCTCGCCATGCCCCGCTTGCGCCAGGCAGGCCGGGTGTACATGTTGAGCAGATAGGCCTCGTGCCCCGCCAGGTTGCCCGGATAGGGCGGTCGCACGAAGAGGGCCAGGGTGCCGCACGCCACCGCTTCGCCCTCGACCTCCACCAGCCAGGAGCGGGCGCTGCCATCCGCCTGCGCCGCGCTGAAATAGGCCTGGGTCGCCTGCCACAGCGCCGCATCCGCCAGCGGGTCATCAAGCTCCCCCACCTCGCAAAACAGTGCCATGCGCAGCCGCACCAGGGCGGGAATATCGGCAGCCAGGGCCTCGCGAACCATCATCTTTCTCTCCTCGGGTGGCATGACGGGGCTCTTTGCCCCTGTCACCATGACAAGAGGGGCCAACCATCACTCATTTGGCACCCACATTAATGGCCGCGACGCCCCCTGGCAAGGCGCCAGCTGTCCAGCGCCAGGGGGCCTGCGCCCCACACCGCCAGGGTCAGCAGCATCCAGCCCCACAGCTGGTGATCGTGAAAGCCCCCCGCCCACAGGGCGGGATAGGAGATGACCGCCATGGCGTTGAAGCCAAACAGCAGCAAGGCGACCGGGCGGGTGAAAAGGCCCGCCAGCAGGAACAGCGGCAGCAGCAGCTCGGTCGCGGTGCCCGCGTAGGCCGCCCACTGCCAGGGCAGCAGGGGCACCTGATACTCGAACTCGAACAGGTAGAGGGTGGAGTCCCAGGCCGTGAACTTGAGCCAGCCGGATCGCAGGAAGACGGCGGCGACCCAGAGCCTGGCCAGCAGCAGCAGGGCGCCGCTGCACCAGGGCAGGATGCGCTCGGCAAAGAGGCCAAGCGGCTTGGAGAGAGTCTGTGTTGTCATGGGGCAAGCTCCAGATCGACCAGTAGATCGAGGGTGATGAGGGGGGCCAGGTGTTCGGCCATGGCCGGCTCCCGGACCAGCAGGCTGGCCAGCGACCTGCCCTGCTGGCAGCCTTGCAGCAATCGCCAGGAGGTTGCATCCAGGGGGATGGGGTCCACCCTGTGACCGAGCCGTTTCTTGAGCGCCAGCCAGCTCGGGGCACCCAGCTCGCTGACCGTCTCCCCGCCGTGCAGGGCCATCTGCCAGAGCGCCAGCACGGGGTGGCGGCTCTCTAGCAGCAACAGATCGCAGGCAGGGTGCAGCACCAGTTGCTCCCACTGTGCAGGAGAGAGGCCGGCGAGTCGCTCGGCAGGCCAGCGCCTGGACTCGGGCGCCAGCAGGGAGGCGCGCTCGAGCATCCACTCGAAGCGGGCCAGCTCCCCGAGCCAGGGCAGGGCCCGGGTGGTCGGCAGGCGGGTGAGCCAGTCGCCGAAGCCCTCCCCATAGTGCATGACGCTCCCCTCCCGCAGGGGCTCGGCCAGCACGAATCCCCGGGCGGCGGCGGCAAAGAACGCTTCTCCCACCATGGCCTTGACGGCGGGATAACTGCTGGCGAGCACCTCGGTGAGGCCGAGGATGACGTTGTTGCGATAGATCTGCAGCACGGCGTCGGCAGGAAAACGCCCCGGCTGGAGGTGCGCCAGGATGGTGTCATCCTCGCCGAGCAGGCCGCTCGCAAAGCAGCTTTGCAGGGAGGCCAGCTCAGACATGGGCGGCCTCCCGGGAGCTTCGCTGCGCCGCGCTCAGTATGGCGTCGGCACGCCCGGCCTCCCCCAGCAGCACCGGCAGCGGTGGAATGTCCTGATCCCACTCGATCAGGGTGGGGATGGCGCGCGGCTGGCAGACCTGCCGATAGAGTTCCCACACGGGGGGCGCCACCGGAGTGCTGTGGGTATCGATATAGAGGTGCCCCTGTGGCAACACCTTGTCGGTAAAACCGGCCAGATGGATCTCCCCGACCGTCTGGAGGTCGATGGCGGCCAGGTAGTCGGCGCCATCGAAGCCGTGATTGATGCTGCTGACATAAAGGTTGTTGAGATCGAGCAGGACGCCGCAGCCGCTGCGCCGCGCCAGCTCGGCCAGAAACTCAGCTTCCCCCATCTCCCCGGGCAGTTGCAGATAGGAGGAGGGATTCTCGATGAGCAGTTGCCGGCCCAGCGCCTGCTGCACCCTGTCAACCTTGTCGCTCATGTGCGAGAGGGCCTCACGGGTGTAGGGCATGGGCAGCAGATCGTTGAAATAGCGCCCGCCGATGCTGCCCCAGCTCAGGTGCTCGGAGACCCGCACCGGTGAGATGGTCGCCACCAGAGCCGCCAGCTTGCGCAGGTGGGCGGGATCGAGCGAGTCGGCAGAGCCCAGCGACATGCCAACCCCGTGCAGGCTGACGGGGTAGTGTGCGGCGAGTTCGGCCAGCACCTCGAAGCCCTTGCTGTGGCGCTCGAAGTAGTTTTCGCTGTGCACCTCGAGCCAGCCGACTGCGGGCAGGGTCTGGCGGATCTCGTCGTAGTGGGGGGGACGTAAACCTATACCGATCAGTGGGTTCATGGCAGGGCTCCCTCAGAGGAAGGGGCCATGGTGCGGCGGGTGCCACACCATGGCATGGGGCTTACTTGGGTTGCAGCGACCCGCCCGCCAGCTTCTCGCACAGGCCCTTGGGCACCACCACGAAGGCATCCCCCTGGGCATCCATCTTGGCGGTACCGGCGCAGGAGCCGCCCTTGCTGGCGCAATCGTTCTTGCCCGCCTTGACCACGCCGTAGCACTTCTCCTTGTCGTCCGCCGCCATGACTGGCGCGGCGATGAACTGGGCACCCAGGGCCAGCAGACCCGTCATGGCAGAGGCGATGGCAGTACTCTTTTTCACGTTCATGTCCCTATTCCTTATTGTCGAGAGTGATGTCTCCGGCGCATGTCATCCGGCTACGTCCAATAGAACCGGCGCCGGGGAGAAAAGATTTCCGACAAATTGAAAAAGCCTGAAAAAAAGCCCATAAAAAGCCAGCAAGGCATTGTTTTTAAATGGATATTTATTTAATCAAAAAAGAGGCGGAGTGAAGCTCCGCCTGCTGTCCCTCATCAACGCGTCGTTCGCAGCCCTTGCTGAGGCGCGCCGGGGTCACGTCAATCCGGTTCTGGCACCACAACAAGAGAGGGGCCGATGGCCCCTCTCCTCCCTCGGGCGACGATCTTCCCAAGGCGCTCACTCCTGGCCCCCAAGGGTTCAGGTGGTCTTGACGCACTTTTGCACGAAGCTGTTCTTGGCCGCCCCGGCGAGCTTCTTGTCCGCCGCCGCCTTCTCGCACTGGGTCGCCTTGTCAGCGGCCCCGTCCGTCTTCACGCACTTCTGGATAAAGCTGTTCTTGGCAGCCCCGGCCAGCTTCTTGTCGGCGGCCGCCTTCTCACACTGGCTCGCCTTGGCGCTGGCGGAGGCATCCTTGACGCACTTGCCCACAAAGCTGGTCTTGGCGGCCCCCGCCAGTTTTTTGGCCGCTGCCTGGGCCTCGCACTCCTGCTGCGCGCCAGGGGTCGCGCCCTGGGCCACCCCCATTCCCATGCCCAACACCGTCAAACACAGACTCAACACCATCAGGATCCGCTTCATATGACAAACTCCCATCCATCTATCCATTGTGGTTAGCCCCAACTCACGCGGGCCAAACGAGGCACCCTCGCCTCGCTGCACTATAGTCCCCCCGCCCCGTGACAACAAAAAGCGCCCCGGCTCGCCAAATAC
>NZ_CDBZ01000228.1 GCF_000819985.1 Aeromonas media
AGGTGGGGGAGGATGTCAACTCATGGCTCTGCTTCTCACACAAGGACGCTGTATGCAAGCCAAGGACAAGTGTCTGGCTGCCCTGGTCATTCTCTGCTGGGGACTCAACTTCGTGGCGATCAAATGGGGGCTCGAGGGCATACCGCCGCTGCTGCTGGGAGCGCTGCGCTTCGTCGGCGTTGTCTTCCCCGCCATCTTGCTGGTGCCCAGACCCGCCATGCCCTGGCGCTGGCTGCTGGCCTATGGCGGTGCCATCAGCCTGGGGCAGTTTGCCTTCCTGTTCTGCGCCATGAAGTTCGGCATGCCGGCGGGCATGGCCTCCCTGGTGCTGCAATCCCAGGTGGTGTTCACCCTGCTGTTCGCCATGATCTGGCTGGGGGAGCGCTGGCAGCCCCACCACTGGGTGGCGCTGCCGCTGGCGTGGGCCGGCCTCTATCTCATCGCCACCAACGGCGAGGGCAACCTTACCCTGCTCGGCTTCGTGCTGACCCTGTGCGCCGCCGCCTGCTGGGGCCTTGGCAACGTCATCAATCGCCAGATTGGGCTGCGCTATCAGACTTCATTACCCAGCCTCATCGCCTGGGGCGGCCTGGTGCCCATACTGCCCTTCTTCGCGCTCTCCTGGCTGTTCGAGGGGCCCGATGTCATTGCCACCAGCCTGCTCAACTTCAGCTGGCAGGGGCTCTTGTGCGTGCTCTATCTGTCCCTGGTCGCCACCTGGCTTGGCTACGGCCTCTGGGGGCGGCTGCTGATGCGCTATCCGGTGGCCCAGGTGGCGCCACTCTCCCTGCTGGTGCCCTGCGTCGGCATGGTGGCGGCCGCCCTGCTGCTCGATGAGCACCCCACGACCCTGCAGTGGCTGGGCTCGGGCCTGGTGCTGCTCGGCTTCGTGGTCCATCTGCTGGGCGGAAAAATGAGGCTGTTCAAGGCACAAGCCGAACATTGACCTCGATGGGGAAACTTCCCATGATGGATCAGGCCCTCACGGGCCTCACAGCTTGACCCCGGCAGGACGCCAACCATCAGGAGAGCAAGGACATGCTGCACAGTTCACCCTCGGTCATCCCCACTTTGCCGCGTGTCATGCGGGTCTCGGCCATGATTCTCCCCCTCTGCTGGAGCGCCTTTGGCTGGAGCGCCACCCTGCCGGCGGATCTCAAGTGGGAGAGCAACGACACAGACCCCGTCTATGCCGATCCACAGGCCAAACGGGGCGGCACCTTCCGTGACTTCATGTCGAGCTTCCCGCTCACCTTGCGCAAGTATGGGCCCGACTCCAACGGCAGCTTCGCCGGTTACGTTCGTGAAACCAATCTGCCCCTGCTCGCCACCCATCCGGTGACCGGCAATCCCATTCCCATGCTGGCCAACCAGTGGGCCTTCGGCGCCGATCACAAGACCCTCTATTTTCGCCTCAACCCCAGGGCACGCTGGTCGGACGGTCAGCCCGTCACCGCCGATGACTGGCTATTTACCCTCAAGATGATGCGCAGCAAGGAGATAAGCGACCCCTGGTACAACAACTACTACAGCACCCAGATAAGCGAGGTGACCAGGTTCGACGATCACACCCTCGCCATCACCAGCGGCACCGAGAAGAGCCGGGAGGACTTGCTGGAATCCCTGCCGTTCAGCCCGGAGCCGAGCCATGCCATCAAGCTCACGGCCAACTGGGTCAAGGAGTACAACTGGAAGGTGCTGCCGGTCACCGGCGCCTACCAGATTGGCGAGCTGAAGAAGGGCAAGTCGGTCACCTTCAACCGGGTCAAGGATTGGTGGGGTGACGGGGAGCGCTACTTCCAGCACCGCTTCAACCCGGACCGGATAGAGATCAAGGTGCTCAGGGATCAGAACATCGCCTGGCAGCACTTCCTGCGTGGCGATCTCGACAGCTTCCCGCTGGTCATGCCCAACTGGTGGCACGACAAGAGCAAGACAGCCGAATTCGAGAAGGGCTATATCGAGCGGCTCTGGTTCTACAACCAGACCCCGCAGTCCCCCATGGGGCTTTACCTCAACACCACCGACCCGCTGCTCAAGGATCTCAATGTGCGGCTCGGCATCCAGTACGCCCTCGCCCTCGACAAGATGATCGCCACCCTGCTGCGGGGGGACTACCAACGCCTCAACAGCTACGGCTCGGGCCAGGGAGCCTTTACCAACACCGACATCAAGACACGCCCCTTCGATCCCAAGCTAGCGCGGGACTACTTCACCAAGGCGGGCTTCACCAAGACGGGACCGGATGGCATCTTGCAAAACGACAGGGGCCAACCCCTCTCCCTCAGCATCACCTACACCACGGCCGAGCATGCCCAGCGCCTGACCTTGCTGCGGGAAGAGGCGAAGAAGGCGGGTCTCAATCTGGAGCTCAATCTGATGGATGCCTCCGCCGGCTTCAAATCCATGCTGGAGAAGAAGCACCAGAGCGCCTGGATGGCCTGGAGCAGTGGCCGCTATCCCGCCTACTGGGAGCACTTCCACAAGGTCAACGCCAACAAGCCCCAGACCAACAACATCATGAACCTCGATGACGACGCCATCTCGGCCCTGGTGGAGCAATATGACAAGGCCTTCGACTTCGGCAAGAAGGCCGAACTCTCACGGCAGATCCAGCAGCGGCTCTATGAGCTGGCCAGCTTCGTCCCTGCCTATCAGGTCCCCTATACCCGGGCAGGCGCCTGGCGTTGGATAAAACTGCCCAAGATCCCGGCAACCCCCCAGAGCGATCTGCTCTACTGGCCCCTGGATGGCGCCAACTCGGGCTACAGCTTCGGTGGCCTGCTCTGGATTGACGAGGAGCTGAAAGCGGAGACCAAAGCCGCCATCAAGCAGGGCAAGACCTTCCCTCCCGTCACTCTGATCGACACTCGCTATCAAAAGCCCTGAGCCCTCTCCACGCTCTCGCTCGGCACAAACAAAAGACCCCGCACTGTGGCGCAATGCTGATCAGTTA
>NZ_CDBZ01000229.1 GCF_000819985.1 Aeromonas media
GGCGGGTGTTCGATCATGATAACTCCTTGTCGCTGGGGCGACGGGCGGGTCTGCGGGCCGTGCCCCGGCCGCTGCTGCGGGGCTTGCTCTCCCCCGCCGTGGGTGATTTGGATTTGCCCGTGCCGCGCGGTTTATCGTTTCGCTGGGACTGGTTCCCCAGGCTCGGCGCCTTGCTTGCCGGTTTGGCTGCGTTGCCACTGGTTCGGTGTGATGACGGCTGGCGCCTGGCCTGTGCCAGCTCGGGGGCGGGCAGGCTTTGGCTCTCGCCGGGGGCGAGCCCATCGAGGGTCCAGTCACCGATGGCGTAGCGAATGAGGCGCAGGGTGGGGTGGCCGATATGGGCCGTCATGCGCCGCACCTGACGGTTGCGCCCCTCGATGATTGTGATCTCCAGCCAGCTGGTGGGGATCTCCTTGCGCATCCGTATGGGCGGATTGCGCGGCCACACATCGGGCTCAGCCATGATCCGCGCCCCGGCGGGCAGCGTCATGCCGTCGTTGAGTTCCACCCCGGCGCGCAGACTCGCCAGCTTCTCCTCGCTTGGAATGCCCTCCACCTGTACCCAGTAGGTCTTGGGGGTCTTCTCCCCCGGCTGGGTGAGGCGCGCCTGCAGCTTGCCGTCGTTGGTGAGCAGCAAGAGCCCCTCGCTGTCACGATCCAGCCGGCCTGCGGCATAGATGCCGGGCTCCCTGATGTAGTCCTTGAGAGTCTCGCGCCCCGCCTCGTCGGTGAACTGGCAGAGCACCATGTAGGGCTTGTTCAGCAGCAAGAGCCTGCGATCTGCCGGTGCCACCTCTGGTTTTTGCCCCGCCACTCTGGCGTCGCCCGCCTGCCGGGTGCCAGCCCGTGAGCGTGCAAGGCCGGGCTTGTGAGCCTCATCCTGTGCGGGGCGGCCAGCGGCACTGGTGCGGCCGGAAAGGGAGAGGCGGGGACGGGCAGGTTTCATCGCGTGCATACCAAAAACAGGGGATGCCGGAGTGTATCACGGCGGCGCTCGCCATGGGTCATCGGGGATGAGCGCACCCGGGTAGCCCGGCGCCTCTCAGCCGAGCAGGCTGTCGATGACGATGGCCTGGCGGGCGGGGGCCGAGCTTGCGTGTAAGAGCGCCGTGCTGACCACCTCGTCCATCAGGGCGCGAGCCAGTCGGGTGAGGGGGCGCAGCTGCTCGGGGGCGAGCCCGGCCGGAATGGCCAGCAAGATGATGGTCTGCACAGGCCCGAGCGCCGATCCCCAGGGGAGGGGATCATCGCAGCTAAGCAGCGAGAGGCTTGGCCTGGCGATGGCGGGGCAGATCACATGGGGCATGGCGAGGCCCGGCCTGATGATGGTGGCGGCGAGTCGCTCCCGATCTGCTATGGCTTGCTCCAGCGCGGATCTGTCGCGCACCCGCTCCGCTGGCAGCAGATCCACCAGCACCTGCAACGCCAGCGCCTTGTCGAGGGGGGCCGAGCTGTGGCCGAGCTGGGCGAGGGAAAAACCGCAGTCGGGCAGGGCGGCGGCCAGACGTTGCTCGGCCCGGGCCGAGGTAGCGGGGCGCCCCAGTGGCTGGCCCAGCTCCACGCACCAGCAGGTGAAGGCCATGTGGGCGAGCTCGGCATCCAGCCCTTCGATCAGCAACTGGCAGATATCTCCGGGCTGAGTGGCCAGGGTGAGCAGGGCGAGCTGGCTGGTCGCCTCCGCCCGCTGGCGACGGCTGATGTTGATGAAGAGGATCTGGGACTTGAACAGCCCGGCCAGTCGACAGAGCTGCTTGGCCTGGGTGATGGTCAAGCCCTGGTGGCAGCAGAAGGTGAGCTCGCGGCGCAGCATTCAGGCGCCGGGGGTGCTGGCTTTGAGCACGGCGGAGGCGTCCAGCAGCACGGACTCCAGGGATACCTGGCGCACATTGCAGCCGAGGAAGCGCTCCTTCTGCTCTATCTCGATGTCGGAGGCAATGAGCACCAGATCCGCGCTGGCGATCTCCCTGGCGGTCAGCACGTTCTCCAGCCCCATGGCGCCCTGGGTCTCCACCTTGATCTTGAGCCCCAGCTTGTCGGCAGCTTTTTGCAGCGCCTCGGCGGCCATGTAGGTGTGGGCTATGCCGGTGGGGCAGGCGGTGACGGCGAGGATCTTCATGGGCTCTCGAAGCGAATTGAGGTGGGGCAACAAGATAGCGCCAAGGGGCGGTTTTTGCCAAAGGTGCGGGGTGAAAGTGGGATCTTGGCGGCGCTCTGGTGCCGCTTTGCACAAGGCATGGCCCCGTTTGAGTGTGGGGTTGTGCGGGTAAAAAAACGGCCCGCCAGAGGGCGAGCCGAATACATATCAGGATATAAAGCGGATGATGGCCATCAGGCGGACTGGGTAGCCAGCTCGGCGGCGCGCAGTTCCCGTTTGATGCGGCGGATCTTGCGCTCCTCGGCGACCGCCACGCAGGCCATCAGCACCAGACAGGCGGCGGCGGCCATGTCCAGCGCCGCGAAGGTGCCGGTCCAGCCGGTCAGGCCGAAGATGGGGGTACCGTCGGCTATCATGCCCAGGCCCAGCTTGGCGAAGCTGTCACCGATGAGGTAGGCAAAGGTGCCCTTGACGCCATCGGCCACGCTGATGCCCTGCTTGGGCACGAAACCCACGGCGGCCACGCCGATCAGCAATTGCGGACCGAACACCAGGAAGCCCAGCAGGAACAGGGAGCCCAGGAACATGAACTGGGTGGTGGCATGCTGGTAGAGCCCCAGGGTGGCGATGATGAGCGCCAGTGCCACGCAGGCCACCAGACCGCGGCGACCGTTCGCCAGATCCGAGAGGTAGCCCCACATCAGGGTGCCGACCAAGGCGCCCACTTCGAAGAAGGTAAAGCCCTGGATGGCGACTTCCTTGGAGAAGCCGAGCTCCTGGTGGGCGTAGACGGTGGACCACTGGTCGATGCCGATGCGCACCACGTAGAGGAAGATGTTGGCGAAGCAGAGCAGCCAGATCACCTTGTTCATCAGCACGTACTTCACGAAGATCTGCCACTTGGTCAGTTTCTGCTCTTCGGTGGCGATGTCCTCTTCGCTGGCGACCTCGTCAAACAGCTCTTCCACCTTGCCAAGGCCATAGGCCTCCGGCGAGTCGCTGCCAAAACGCAGGCCGATAAAGCCGACAATGAGCGCAATGATGGAGGGGAAGATGAACATGCCGAGCACGTTGCCATCGAACAGGTAGTTGGCACCGAACAGCGCCACACCGGCTGCACCGGCGCCGCCCACGTTGTGGGAGAGGTTCCACATGCCGAGGTAGGTGCCGCGCTTGTTGCGGGGGGTCCACTTGGTGATGGTGGAGTAGCTGCAGGAGCCGCCGCAGCTCTGGAAGAAGCCGCTCAGGGCATAGAAGAAGATCATG
Source organism: Aeromonas media (assembly GCF_000819985.1). Classification (GTDB taxonomy): domain Bacteria; phylum Pseudomonadota; class Gammaproteobacteria; order Enterobacterales; family Aeromonadaceae; genus Aeromonas; species Aeromonas media. The sequence goes on from NZ_CDBZ01000229.1 coordinate 3,362, forward strand.
AAGTAGAGGCTGAATCCCGTGCCCCCCATGCTGGCACTGAAGCCCAGCATGCAGAGGGCGGAGAGGATCAGCATCAGCGGCAGGAACTGCTTGGTGTTCTTGCCGTCGGCATAGTAGGAGACGACCGTCTTGCCCACCCCGTAGGTGATGGAGAAGCCAAGGCCTATCATGCCGAGCTCGGTCATGGAGAGACCGTACTCCTGGATCATGTCGTTCTGGGCGATGTTGAAGTTCTTGCGGATCAGATACATGGTCAGATAGCCAATGAATACAACTAGATAAGATTGCATGAATGGCTTGAACCAGAGCTTGCGCCGGGCTTCGACCGGCAGGTCCAGAGTGGGGATCCGGACCTGTTCGAGCAGTTTAAACATCTTCGTTCATCCTCTGCGAGATAGACGCTATTCCCGCCGCGTTCCTCATTTGTGTATTGAACTCGTTCAATCTGTTATGGGAGGTCACGCCACGGGAAGGGCGACAGGAAGAGGGCGAACAGCTAGAGCGCTCCCCTGTCGATTGAACCCATGCCCGGCCCTGGCACCTGCGCTGGGGTCGGGTAACTACATCAGGTAGGTCGACTGTAAAGAGGCGGGTTGTAGATGGCGTGAGAGCCATCCCTAGGAGACTTAGGAAAATTTCCTAGTTTGGCGGCTTGTGGCCCTGAAGCGTGAAGGGGATCACAGAGTCGGCTCACGGGCCCGCGCGCCCGGGGTGGCGCGGCGCCGCAGGGGGGGAGCCATCAGGCTCGCAAACCGGCGGCAAGGGGACGCGCACAAACAAGCAGGCCACCCGGGGGTGGCCTGCTGTCAGCTCAAGTGCGTGGGGTAAGCAAAGGATCAGGCTGCCTTGGCCAGCGCCACCTGGTCGGTTTTCTTCACCCGCAGTTTTTTCAGGGCAACCGCCACCACGCCGGTGACGATGGCACCGCAGATCATGCAGAGCAGCGCCAGCAGCGGCTTGTTGACCGCACCCAGCAGGGCCACGATGGGGCCGCCGTGGGCGACGCTGTTGGTGATGCCAAACAGGAAGGCCATCACGGCGGCGGTCATGCTGCCCAGCACGTTGGCGGGGATTACCGCCAGCGGATCCCGGGCGGCGAACGGAATCGCCCCCTCGGAGATCCCCACCAGACCCATGGCACCGGCGGCCTTGCCCGCCTCGATTTCGGAGGCGTCGAAGATGCCGAGCTTGCGACCGAGCACGGTAGCCAGCGACATGCCAAGGGGCGCGGCCGGGATGGCGCAGGCCATGGCGCCCATGAACTGGGTCTGGCCGGAGGCAATCATGCCCACGGAGAACAGGAAGGCCACCTTGTTGACCGGGCCGCCCATGTCAAAGCCGGCCATGCCGCCCAGCACTATGCCCAGCAGCACCAGGCTGCCGCCGCTCATGGAGAGCAGCATGGCGTTCAGACCCGTCATCATGTCGGCGATGGGGGCGCCGATGATGAAGATGAAGACGGCGGCGATAAAGAGCGAACCGACGATGGGGGCGATCAGGATAGGCACCAGCGGCTGCACCATCTTGTGGTAGTGGCGGGTCGCAATCCAGCGCACCAGATAACCGACCAAGAGGCCTGCAATGATGGCACCGATAAAGCCGGTACCGGCATCGGCGCCGTAGAAGCTGCCGTTGTTGGCGATCCAGCCACCGATAAAGCCCGGTGCCAGCGCGGGGCGATCACCGATGGCGTAGGCGATGTAGCCCGCCAGTATGGGGATCATCAGGGTGAAGGCGGCCACGCCCACGTTGAGGATCTGGTTCCACATGCTCCCTGCCGGGATCTGCATGCCGCTCGGGGTCGGATCCCCGCCGATGGCGAGTGCCAGGGCGATCAAGAGGCCCCCGGTGACCACAAACGGAATCATATGGGAGACGCCGTTCATCAGATAACGGTAGAGATCGGAACTGCCGCCCGCGCTCTTTTCCTCGCTCTTGCGCTCATCCTTGTCCGCCACATAGGCGGGGGCCTTGAGCGCCTGCTCGATGAGGCCCTTGCCATCCTTGATGGGGGCCTTCACGCCGGTCTTGATGAGCGGCTTGCCGTTGAAGCGGGCCATGTCCACCTGCTTGTCGCAGGCCACCACGATGGCGCTGGCGCGGGCGATCTCGGCCGCCGTCGGGCTGTTCTTGACACCGATGGAGCCGTTGGTCTCCACCTTCACCTCAAAGCCCAGCTCCTTGGCGGCGCGCTCCAGGGATTCTGCCGCCAGATAGGTGTGGGCGATACCGGCCGGGCAGCCGGTGACGCCGATGATCAGCCCCTTGTCGGCGGCCGGGGTGGCCACTTGCGGTTCTTTCTTCTCGAGCAGCAGGGCCAGCGCCTCGGCCGGGCTCTTGGCTGCCAGCAGGGCATCGATAAAGCCCTCTTCAATCAGCTTGGCGGAGAGCTCGGCCAGCACCTCGATATGGTGGTTGGCACCACCCGCCGGGGAGGCAATCATGAAGAACAGCCGGGAGGGCTTGCCATCCTCGGCGCCGTAGTCGATGCCGGCACGGCTGATGCCGATGGCCACCGCCGGGGTGCTCACTGCCGCACTCTTGGCGTGTGGCAGGGCAACGCCCTCTTCAAAGCCGGTGTTGTCCAGCTCTTCCCGGGCCCACAGGTCCTTGATGAACTGCTGCTCGTCGCTGACCTTGCCTTGCGCCGCGAGCAGACGGGTCATCTCGGTGAAGACCTCCTCCTTGCCCGTGGCCTTTAAATCGAGCGCGATCAGCTGCTCGTTGATAAGGGTGGTGATCATGGCGTTCTCCCTGCTCCCTTGATGGAGCCTGTTGGCATTGCCGTGCTGGCACGGCATGCAGACAAAATTGACACGACTATTATCGCGCCGGGGCGAACGCCACCCTATCGGACAAATGTGCGAATGACTGGATTTTTGTGCGCTATAGACTTGAGTGTGACCCCGATCTCACAGCAGACCAGCTGATTAAATAGGTCTAAACTGAATCGAGGAATGAATTTTTATAGTTATAAATCAATTGATTGAAGATATTCTTGCCGATATTTATCATCCATTGAGCTAGTCCTCACCTGAGCGAGGGGAGCTGCATTTCTGTAAATTTGTGAGGTACGAAGAGGCTTCTAGATGTGAGCCAACTCACGTAAATGGCGGTCATGGGGAGGTTGAGAGGAGAAGCAAGCGAGGGGAAAGGTGGAGAAAAGTCGTTAGCCATCGGGTGGCAGCCATTATGGATGGTGGCTGGAGGTGGATTAAAAGTAGGTCGGCGGTTCACCGACATAGCGTGACAGCCCAAGAGAGAAATACATGCAATCCTCCCCCCCCGGAATGCGCCTATATCCCAGCCTCTCGTAGTAGTGATGGCCGATATCCGCATGCAGAAAAGTAGCGACAGTATTTGGAGCGTTCAGGAGCATTTCTGTCACGCCGCGCAGCAGCTGGGAGCCAAACCCCTTTCCTCTCATCGCCGGATCCGTTGCCAGGGAGCCGATACCAAAACAACCCTGGCCGAGGCCAAATAGGTCGCTATAGACGATAAGGGAAGAGACCGGCTTTTCATCGACAACCAATACATACCAAGCACCGGACTGGTATTTCTTGGGAAGGTGCGAACAA
>NZ_CDBZ01000230.1 GCF_000819985.1 Aeromonas media
ACTTCGAAGTTGAATTCGCGGGCGAGCGCCCCGATGCGGCGCGGATCCCCGTCCCGCAGCGCCAGATACCAGGTGACGAAGGCCGCCCCCATGGGGCCGAGGGCCAGCCCGGCGATGAGCAGCCAGTCTGCCTGCGGGATCTGGTCGAAGGGTAGCGGCCCCTCCAGCCCCCAGGCAAGCAGCAGCGCCAGCAGCCCTGCGGGCAGGCAGGCGGCGGCCGTGACCACGGCGGGGGCGGGGGGCAGACGGCGGGAGAGCACTGAATAGGCGCCCCAGACGATGGCGGCGCCGAGCGCCAGCAGGTAGCCCGGTAGATGAGCCTGCTGCAGTTGCAGCCGACCATCGACCATCACCAGCACCGAGCCCGCAAGGCCCAGGGCCCCGGCCAGCAGATGGTGCAGGCTCAGGGGGTGGCCCGGCAGCAACAATGGGGTAAACAGGATGATGCACAGGGGCCAGAGGTAGTTGATGAGGTTCGCCTCCAGCACGGGGGCGTGGCGAAAGCTCATGAACAGCAGCAGGTGATAGAGCAGCAGGGCCGTGATGGTCACCAGCCAGGTGAGGGGGCTGGCGCGCCACTGGCGCCAGAACGGCAGGGCACCCGCGCCACAGAAGAAGAGCACCAGTCCCACCAGCACCAGCGGTGACACGCTGGTGATCCGAGAGGTGAGGGCAGCGAGCGAGGCCCACAGCAAGATGGTGAGCAGCGCAAAACCGGTGGACCTGTCCCACCAGGAAGAAGCAGACATCCAACACTCCTTTGCAAGATGAATAAAAAGAGGGCCAGTCTAGCAGACTGGCCCTCGTCACACAGCGTTGCCATGACGCTGCGGGTCAGGACTCCCGGCTCGGCACTGCACTGGCCGCCGGTGCCAGGGACTGGCCCCTGACGTACCAGACGATGAGCGCCAGCACCAGCAGCGGCAGCACGGGGTCGAACCAGGTGCCGCCGGAGCCGAATACCAGGTTCAGCAGGGCGACGCCGGTGCCGCCGATGGCCCAGGCGATGGTGGTCGGGATGGACCAGACGATCATCTGCTGCTTGACGTCCGAGATCCCCATCATACGGTTGACCACCCAGAACAGGCTGTCGTTGAAGTAGCCGAAGAAGAGCGACCCCATGGTAGCAGCCTGAGCCGCCAGCAGCATGTTGACCCCGGGGATCTGCGCCAGTATGGGGGCGGAGATGGAGGCCGCCGTCACCATGGCCACAGTGCCTGAGCCCTGGATGAGGCGCACCAGGGTCGCGACGATGAAGGGGATCAGGATGGGGGAGATGGGCAGCTGGGCTATCTGCTCGGCGAGCTGCTGGCCCGCACCGCTGTCGCGCAGCACGGCACCCAGGGCGCCGCCGGCACCGGTCACCAGCAGTATGATGCCGGCCGATTGCAGCCCCTCTTCGAGGCGAGCGGCGGTGGCGTGTCTGTCCATGTGCGGCACCAGCGTATAGACCGCCAGCAGCACGCTGATGGCGAGCGCTATGATGGGGGTGCCGATGAAGTTGATGCCCTGCACCAGGGGGTTCGCCATCAGGCCGTCCATCCCCTCCAGGGTGGCGAGGGTGGTGAAGATGGCCTTGACGAAGATAAGTACTATGGGCACCAGGATCGGCAGCAGCGACAGGGTCAGGCTCGGCAGGGTCTTGCCCTCCTTCTCCTTGAGGTACTGCTCATAGGTAGCTTGCAGCTCGTCCGGGGTCTGGGCAGCGTTCGCGCCGAACTCGGGGTACTTCTTGTCGAGCCACTGGGCGTAGAAGACGATGCCGAGCACGCAGGGGATGGCCAGGGCCATGCCCATCAGCAGCATGGCGCCTATGTCCACGCCAAACAGACCGGCAACACCGAGCGGCCCCGGGGTCGGCGGCACCGTATGGTGGGTGACCACCAGGCCCCCCGCCAGCGCGACCCCCAGGGTCAGCAGGGAGCGCTTGCCGCTTTTCGCCAGCGCCTTGGCCACCGGATAGAGGATAACGAAGGCGGAATCCACGAAGATGGGGATGCTGACGATGTAGCCCGTGATGGCCAGTGCCCACTCTTCGCGGCGCTTGCCGAGCCACTTGATGAAGCTGTAGGCGATCTGTTCGGCGGCGCCGGAGACTTCAAGCAGGCGGCCCATCATGACCCCGAGGCCGATGACGATGCCGATGCTGCCGAGGGTGGAGCCAAAGCCCTGCGTGATGACGGTGAGGGTCTTGTCGATGCTCATGCCGCCTGTGATCCCGGCGATGCAGGCCGCCGCCAGCATGGCGATCAGGGCGTGCACCCGGGTGCGGACCACCAGGAATACCAGTACGAAGACGGCGATAACCAGGCCGATGATGGGGGTAGGGATGTCGCTCATGATGCCTCCTGCATGTCATGGGTGATGAAACTGTCGATGATGTCGGCAAACGTCCTGTCTGCCGCGAAGCCGAGGGCGCTGGCCCGCTGGTTGTCGATGCGTCCCGGCCAGCTCGCGACTATGCGCTCTATGGCCGGATCGGTGGCAAACTGCACCCGATCCCGGGCCGCCTGACCACCGGCCCGGGCGAGGGCCTCCAGCATCTCGCCGACGGTGACGCTGATGCCGGGCAGGTTGATGCTGCGGGCGTCACCGGTCGCGGGGAGTCTGGCTGCCAGCAGGAAGTTCGCGACTACGGTGGCGGGGCTCGAGAGCCAGAGACGCAGTTCCGGGCTCACCGGGCAGAGGGCGTTCTCTCCTTGCAGCGGCTCGCGGATGATGCTGCTGACGAACGACGAAGCGGCGCGATTCGGCTTGCCCGGCCGCACGCAGATGGTGGGCAGGCGCAGCACCAGGCCATCCACATAGCCCTTGCGGCTGTAGTCGTTGACCAAGAGCTCCCCCATGGCCTTCTGGGCGCCATAGGAGGAGGTCGGGGTCAGCGCGGTGCCATCGTTCACCAGCTCCGGCAGCGGGCCGCCATAGACGGCGAGCGAACTGGTGAAGACGAAGCGGATGCCGGGGCGGGTGTGGCGGCAGGCCTCCAGCAGGGTGCGGGTGGTGTCCAGATTGACCTTCCAACCCAGATCGAAATCCTGCTCTGCATGGCTGCTGACGATGGCTGCCAGGTGGTAGACAACTGTGGTCCGTTCGCTGATCAGGGACTCGGCGACACCGGTTTCGGTGAGGTCGGCCTTCAGGCAGCGCACCCTGGGATCCGGCAGGGGGGATTGCGGCTGCTGGATGTCCACCAGCAGCAGCTCGGTGAAGGGGTGGGGGCCTTGCAGCAGGGCCCGGGCCAGTTTCTGGCCCAGGAAGCCACCGCCGCCGGTGATGATGATTTGCATCTCGTTATCCTCAGACTCGTTCATGTGTAGGTTGTGTTTCTTATTGTTGTGTCAGCCAGCCCAGCCCTTCCCGGGTGCCGGCTCTGGGGTTGTATTCGCAGCCTATCCAGTCGTGGTAGCCCGCCTGCGCCAGCACCTTGAACAGGTGGGGGTAGGCGATCTCCCCCTCGTCCGGCTCGTGGCGATCCGGCACCGAGGCTATCTGGACGTGGCCGATGGCCGGTCCCAGCTTGCCGATGAGACGGGTGAGATCCCCGTCCATGATCTGGGCGTGGTAGAGGTCGAGTTGCACCCCCACGTTGGGTCTGTCTATCTCCTGCACCAGGGCCAGGGCGTCGAGCTGGTGAGCCAGGAAGTAGCCGGGCACGTCCCGATCGTTGAGAGGCTCAAGCAGCACCTTGATGCCGTCTGCGGCCAGGAAGTCGGCGGCGAAGCGGATGTTCTCGATCAGGGTCTGGCGGTGGGCCGCCAGGCTGTGTGCCGGGTCGACGATGCCGCTCATGGCGTGCACCTTGGTGCAGCCGAGCGCCAGGGCGTAGTCACGCACGCTTGGCAGGTGGGCGCGAAACTCCGCCTCCCGCCCCGGGAT
>NZ_CDBZ01000231.1 GCF_000819985.1 Aeromonas media
AGGTAGGCCGAGGCGCGGGCGCCGCTGCCCGTACCGTGGGCTAGGAATTTAACGTGCATCGCTGCTGCTCTCCTTGGTGGTCGGCTTGGGGGGCGGAGGCAACTGGGGCAGCAGGTGGGCCGCCTCCGCCTCGATGCTGCGCAGCAGGGCCAGCACCTCCACCAGTCGGACCGGTGCACCGACTAGCCGGCACTCATTCAGGCTACGGGCGATCTGGTTGAGGTTCGATCCCAACGCGGCCAGCTGGCGCATCAGCGCCGGATCGGCATCGTTGCTGGTGTCACGGACACGGACGGGGCGGCGCTGTGGCGTCGGCAAGTTCGTCTGCTGGCCAGCATCCACCGCCCCCCTGATCCAGTCCGACACGCTGAGCCCAGAGGCTGCTGCTCGCTCCCGCCATTCGGCGGCAGTGGGCTTGTCGATCCGTAGGCTGATGGTGGTCGTTTTCGGGACTCTGGACACGGTGCCTCCGGCTGTTTTGTGTGGGGGATTGAAGGGGCTAAGCCCCTCACCAGCCCCGTATTACTGGAGGCCGCGAAGCGGGCGAAAAGTAATACGGGTACGCTGGCTTAATGCCAGTACAGCAAAAAAACAGGGGGTCGGCAACTTGCCAATTATCGTCACAGTGACACATAATCAATTACCGTTACAGTGACAGGAAATAACACCATGAAGGACACCAAGGATCAGGGGACTGGGGACATGTTTGGCATCAAGCGCGGACGGGGTAGGCCAAAAACCGGATCAGCCAAAACAGGGGCAGAACGACAAGCAGCCTACCGTGCAAAGCAGCAGGACAATAACGTTACTGTGACGATAAATCGGGCATTGGTAGAGGGGCTGGATGCCCAGATGCAGGCTATCCGGGATGGAGGGTCGGCGGTGGTACTGACCCCGGAGCAGGCCGGGGAGATCCTGCGGGCACTGCGAACGGCAGAGAACAAACAGCTCCGGGGATAAGACCTACTGCCCACAGGCCAAACACATGGCCTGATGGACAGCCCTTCGGGATCGGCCTTACCCCCCTCGCACCAATCCTCTCTCTGGAATGATTTTAAGGGCTCAAAGAACCCCCTGCGGGGGCTACTATCTGATAAGGCTTGTTTCGATCACTCAGATTCGCGTTTCAGGTACAGGCTGACCGTACTGGACGAGATCCCAAGATCCTCACCTATGTCGCGGTTGCTGTACCCCATACCCTTAAGCCTGAGCACCTCCGGTAAGAGGTCTGCACGAGCCTTACCGCTATTACTGGGCCTGCCCCCACCCTTGGATACTTTCCCACCCTTGGCCCCTCTGGCGGCCTGTACGGCGCTGAACCCTGCGGGGGTTAGGTTACGGTGCGTCCACTTCGCAATGGACTTAGCGATGTGCCTGACCTCGTTGGCCGGGAGCGGCGGCTCGAACTGGACGTTGTACCCGATCGCCCGATCTATAACGGCAGAGAGCCAAGCCTCATACCCCGGCCACCCCTGCCTAATCGCCTTGTAAGCCCACTGGCGCGTTTTCTCGAACAAGGTGCAGTTACGCCCCAACCCGTAAGCTGGAAGCTGTTTGCGGCCATTGTAGGGGCTTAAATCGAGGTAGTCGGCCAGCCAGCTCAGATCGTAGGAGGCGGGCTCCCATACCTGGACAAGCCAGTGGGTATGCAGGGGGTTCTTGCAGATCAGCCCGGAGTAGCCCAGATCCGCCCCCAGTTTCTCCCGGAGGGCGGCCTCGATGGCGGCGGCATACCGCAGTGGGGCCACCTTGCCGTCCGGGGCAGTGCGGATCGGGGTCTCCAGTCCGTAGATCAGGTGGGCGTGGCCGTTGGCCCTGTTCGTCACCGTGATGTTCGGTGCCGGGGCGCCTACGTCATCCCAGGATAACGTAGCGGCAGCATGGTCTACGTCAAACACGAGCCAATGCCGATGCGTTGGCCCGTTCGGCTGGATGTAACGAGCCCCAAGGGCACGGCTGACATCCGCAATGGACAGACCCGTGGTAAATTCGTCGGTGTGGTAGGGCTTCCGGGGCAGGCGCTCCCGGAACAGGTCAAGCTGTGCTCGATTCAATGACCACCGCGCATATTGGCGGCGCTAAAGGGTTGTCTGGTGTGATCCATGTGATATATTTCACCTATTGCATAAGTACGGCCCCGAACTCTCTGTAATCTCCCGCCAAGTTGATCAACAGAAGTTCGGGGTTTGTCTTTTCTAGGCAGTACGTTACCGCACGACCCCCTCCATACGCAAACGCATACCGCCCTACCTACAAGCACCCTTCACCAGTGGCTTGGTAGCCGCAAGCGGGTATGAAACACCCTCAGAATTTGGATCTCCTCGCCCTTCACTCGGTATGGAATGAGGAACGGATAGGGTTGCAGCACAAGCTCTCGTGTACCAGGAACGCGCCCTGGCCGTCCCATTGCTGGCTGATCTACCAACAAGTGAACCAAGCGATACACCTCTAATACAAACTCCTGGGCCACCCTGGAGTTCTCTTTTGCTAAGTGATCGTGAGCATCCTCAAGGTTCAGTGCAGCCTTACGCAGCCATTTAACCTGCATTGATACCCCACCGATTGAACTTCGCCATCATCTCCTTTTCAGGCACAAAGTCGCCCGCATCCGCTTCACGCAATGCGGCTTCAACTTCCGTGATCTGCCAGGCTTCTCGCGCCAAATAATCCTGGATAGCTTGGTTTGCCAACCATGATTTGGTTCTGCCTGTGGACTGGGCCAATTGCCCCAACTGCTGCTCTACCTCATCCGGCAAACGGACAGACATAACACTCATACACACCCCACCAAACCACAATGTTTACATGATACTACACCTTTACTGAATGACAGGCACGGACAACAGGCAGCAAAAAGGGCGTCCGATTTAACGTAACGCCCCCTTATGCGCATATTCAGGCCATAAATGAACACCTATTCCGGTTTAAAATGAACGCTGATTCCAGCTTGCACGTACACCGATTCTGGACTGCTCTGAACACGAATTCTGGTGCCAAATGAACGGTCATGACCCATGATAACTGCCGCGCTGCGCTTGGCTGCTGGCTTGTTCGGCGAGCCGAAAAGACGCCTCCCCTCAAAGCTCAGTGTCTCCCTTTCGGCATCCTTTCCGGAAATGGTGTACACAAATTCCGGAATCGCTGTTCAATTTCACCGGAATACGCACTTATGCGCATATACGTTCGAAAGTTGGAGTATTTGATGGCTCAACTCCGTTGTAGAGGCTTGCTATTGGTCAAATCTGGCAAGGTGTTATAAATAGCATTGCGATCATTTATGATCGCCAATCTTATTTATTAATTCAACCACGCATGCAACGACAATGATTGACACCATCAAATCAAATGCAAAGTTCATTGCAAACAGATGCTTTGATAGATCTCTGTACCCCTCACCAATGAATGAAATATAAAACTGAGTTATAGCAAATGACGCCAATATGAAATGCGCACCAGAGGTTCTTTTTTTGCGAAATAGTATTGATAAAGGTAAAACAAGGAATAGAACAGGCAACCTACTGCCATCAAATAAAAAATCCTTTATTCTTGTTAAGTCCGCTAGCACACCTGTGTTGTTTGCAATTATTTTATAACCAAAGTAAACATGGAAGTAGTTTTCACTAAGTTGAGTTGAAATACCTTTGTCGAATGGTAGGGTAAATATTATTTGTGGGTTTTTTATAAAGAAAGTGATGACATCTAAATGTGATACTTTATCTTTTAGTTCATTGTAACAGGTCATGCCTATTTCTGTAGGGATAGCTCCGCTTTCAAAATTAAACTTATTCCCCCATGCATCAATCCCAATGCATGAATTTTCTACCGCCACTGGGAGCTCATACCCATTAGTCTCAGCTAGTTGGTAAATTCCAAAATATGTTGCGTGATATTTATTTAACTCTACGGTCCCATTTGTTTTAATAATTGCGGTGCATGCTAATATAAAAATAGAAATCATGACAAGTATTTTCTTTACGTTTCTATCTCCGTATATCCAATAATAAATGGCGATAATTATGGGGAAATAAAAAAACTGACTTTTACTGCACGATATTATAATTACTGTAGCCACAACAAACAAAAAATACCTTTGCTTGTCAGCGATTAAACAAAGTAACAAAATTGGTAGACAAATTAACACTACTTGTTCTTGATAAAACGAAGAGAAGAATGCTAGGTTAGATGATGAAATACATGGAATTAAGGCGACGAGGAACACTGCAAATTGTGATAGAGGCGTCTCGTTATTAAGCTTCATTACCCTTGAAAATAAAAAAAACAAAGAAAATATGTATGTAACTTTTAGTGATGCAGACAACAACATCAAATCAAATACATCTGTAAAATAACTTAAAAACACTGTGTAGCAATAAACAAGAAGAGTGTATGAGCTTTTATAGCCAAAGCCGCTCAGGAAGTTGCGTGCTGAAACATCACCAATTTTAAGTGTTAAATATTGGCCTTCTACATCTGATGATAGGTACCAACCTATTGCCCTACCAAAATCACCAGTATTTGGCATAAAATAGTTTTTTGTCATAGCTGCAATAATAATAGAAACGAATAATACGGCAATATGCATTATTCTTTCTTTTGATTTCGCCAACATAAATTGCCACTCAAATAAAAAGTTTTATTATTGTATCAAATGTGCGTCATAGGCATCACCTACTTTTTGCAAAAAAAATTATTATCGGTATTTAATGCGCATAACGCCTTTTATGTTCAATAGCCGATTTCGCATACCAAAACGGCAACTCCAGTCAAAACCAGCCTCCTGTATCGCGTTTTGGTTCATTGCAACACCCAAGGCAGTGCATTTGCTGCCTGAAAGTTTGCAACGCTTCTGAGGCGGTTTTAGGGCCGGATCCTGCAGGGTGTTTCTGGATCTGGCCACACTCCCGAACGGGGACGACTAGCGCAGTCTGTCGCGCCCCCTTCGGGAGTCGCCAAGCGCAGCGCGGCAGGCAGTTAGACCCGCATCCAGCGCAGCAGCAGGGCCAGCGCCGCAATCCATGCCGCCACATCCCACGAAGGCCCGGCTAAGACGCTGTAAAGTGGCCCCAGCACCAACCAGTCCGCAGCCCAGTACAGCAGGGCTTTCGCCGCGAACACGGCGGCCAGTACCGCCACCGTATGCCACAACATCAACCCCGGAAATCTATCGCTCAACCACATCGGCACCACCTCCCTTCAATCCAACTGAAGGCCCGCATCGAGGAGCCGCTGCCGCCACTCGCTGGCCTCCAAATCGAAGTTGAGCAAGCCGCCTTCCACGCTGATCCGCCATTCAAAATCGAGCAACCGCATGTCGTTCAGGTCGCACAGCCGCTGACCGTCTGCGTCCAATAGCCATACCCGATCACCATCAATCTCAAGATCGTGCTTATCGAATTCCATTGCCCCGCTCCCTATATTTATCGTCACAGTGACAAAATATCACATACTCAACCCGCTACTCTGGCTCTGCTCTTCACGCAGCGCTTTAGCCCTGTTGGCGATCAGCTCTGCGCCTTGTGTAAGGCGTCCAGCGCCTTGCTCAACTCGTTGACACTGTTGTTCAAGCTGCCAAACGCTGTCGTGGTCGCTCTGTTCGACCGTTCTACCCCGCTCTGCAACGCCTCGAACGAACGCTGTAGCTCGCTGCATAACGTCCCGCAGCTCACCAGCGCGCTGGTGCAAGCGGTCTGCAACTCGTTCAAAGAGAGCGCCTGCTGCTGCAATCGCTGCTCCAAAGCCGCCGTCTGCCGTTGGTGCGCCGCTTCCATCCGCTCCAACCTGTCGATCAATATCCGCTCCAGTTCGGTCATTCAGTTCACCTCCACGGCCATTTTGCCGCTCTTCGTTTCGAACGGTTCCCCCATGCTGGGGGCGAGGATGTAGCTCTTGCCCCCCTGATGGACGAAGGTCACTCCGGTCGGAAGCTCCGCCAACGTGGCTTTCGCGCTGCTGATCTCGCTGTTCAACCGCTGAACCTCGCTGCCCATCCAGCTCAACACCCCCCAGCTCCCCAGCCCGATCCCCACGGAGGTGCATACCCCGACCAGCAAGGCTTTGAGCCAGACGCTGGAGATCAGCTTGAGGGTGTTGGCCTCGCTCCGTGCCTGCTCCAAGACCTCCCTCAATGGGTCGGCCGAGTCGGTGATCTGTTGGGGCAATCCCTCGATCCCGTCCCGGATAGCGCCCACAGTTGTATTCAGCTCGTCGTTCACACGCTTTTTTAAGTCTTTCTTGAGCTCGTCGAGCACCGCTTTCGCTAACTTCTCCACCTCGCCCAATGCCTGCTCGTGCTGCAACTTGAGCCTCTCGCTCAATTGCGCCTTTTGCGGTCCAAGATGCTCCATATAACTCTCCCCTTAACCGGACGGCTTTGGGGTAGCCCTCCGGCTTGATGCTGATGTAATCCATGCCCGTTCGCGTGATTTCGCACCCGAGCGATTCTTGCAGGTAGGCCCGCAGCTCGGCGGCGTTTGTGATCACCCCCTGCGCGGTGGCCCCGATTAGGTGGTCGGTGATTTGTTTTTTGATGGCCGGGTGGTCACCCTTGTATGCCTCGAAATCCGGCCGCAGCAGCCGTGCCCGGAGCGGGTCGTCTGGTCGCGCCCAGCCCTTGGCATGATTGTGTTTATCCCTGACCGCATAGAAGTCGTCGCGTTGACCTGGTGGGGCCGGGTTGAACGATTTTCCGCTGCCCAGGTGAACACGGGGGATCAGGATGTGCACATGCGCCCCGCCATCCGGTTCGTCGTGCTGGACGACGGTCATGTGGTAGTCCTCCGGCTCCAGTCCGGCAAATGCCAGCGCCTCGAAATCGGCCAGCACCTCGTCGATCTCGGCAGTGGTCGGTGCCTCCTCAGCGGCCCACGAAATCACCGCGCTGGAGTACCGCTGCTGGAACGGCAGTGAGTCGGCCACAGCCGCGAACAGCGCCGGATCCCCCCGCAGTACCGTCACCCCGGCCCGCTCCGCTCCTGTGTGGTCGTGCGCCCCAAGC
>NZ_CDBZ01000232.1 GCF_000819985.1 Aeromonas media
AACTGGGACAGCGCCTTTTTTATGGCCGGCCCGCTCCCCGCCGAGTGGCTGACTGACGCCCAGGCCACCCCGCAGAGGAAGCCGCGCCTTGAGATAAGCCCGGCGCTGACATTCTGCTTCGAGCAGGTTTGCTCCATGGCTAGCCGCAAGCTGAGTCAGACCACCCAAACCCAGGTGCGCATGAGCCACGCCCTCACCCTGCTGCAACAGGGATTGAGCCCGCTGGAGGCCGCCCTCGCCTGCGGTTACGACTCTCCCAGCCGCTTCGCCGCCCGCTTCAAGCAGGAGTTCGGCCTGACTCCCCACCAATATTTGCGCACCTGCCCCGCAACTGCCCCGCGATGCCAAGTAAATAGTTACTAAAAACGATTCCTGTGTAACCTCATGTAACCCGGTGATCTCGATCACACGTCTCCCCATCCATACTGTGACGCAGCGCCAATCTTTCCGCTTTCTTTCCCCTAGAATGGCCATGAAAACGTTTTTACTAAAATAAACACAAAAAAGCACCTTCCTTAACCTACAAAATCGTCATTGGAGCGAGATATGTTTCGTAAAAATTTACTTTCCATCGCCCTGGGTGTCGCCCTGTTTGGCCTGGCCGCCTGCAACGGCAATGACTCAAGTGCCCCAACCCCGCCTGGCGCCACCCTGGCGAACCAGTATCGGAACGTGATCGATCGCACCGGCACCCCGCTCCAGTTCCGTGACTTTGACAGCTACTCCAACCTCAAATACAACCCGCTACTCGATCTCGGGGCCTGGCACGGCTTCCTGCTGCCCAAAAGCGACGGCGAATGGGGTGGCTTCACCGGCCCCATGGTGATCGCCGAGGAGTACAGCCTCTTCTTTGCAAGCGAGCTTGACCGGCTCAGCCTGAGCGACGAGAGCGGCCGCGCCTTCCCGCTCACCAGCGCCAGCAAGCATGAGATCTACGCCATCCCCGGCGCCCTGGTGCAGCGCTTCGAGTTCGAGCCCTTCACCCTGGAGCTGGAGCTGCGCTACGGCGATGCTCGCACCGCCCTTATCCGCACCCGTCTGGTGAACAACCAGGATGCGCCCCTCACCCTGACCCTCAACTGGCAGGGGGAGCTGCTCCAGCAGTGGAATGCCAACAAGACGGTCGCCGAGCAGTATCCCGACTGGACCCGCACCATCAGCCAGAGCGAGCAAGGCATCGAGTTCCAGTTCGGCGAACTGCGCAGCACCTGGAACATCATGCAAAGCGGCAGCGCCCGCTATCGCATCGACCGCACCCTGCCGAGCCGCACCACCCTGGACGAGAAGGGGCTCGGCTATGTGAGCGAGGCCAGCCTCACCCTGGCCGCCAAGGGTCAGCAGGATATCTACACCCTGCAGAGCTATGTCCACAGCAGCGAGGAGGCGAGCCGCTTCGAGCAGAGCCGCCAGGCGCTCTTGGCCGACCCGGCCGACGCCTTCGATGCCTCTATTAGTCGCTGGGAGGATTACCTGGCGCGCGGCCTCTCCAACCAGGGCATCCCGGAGTCGGAGCGTCGCATCGCGGTCAAGGCGATGGAGACCCTCAACGGCAACTGGCGCTCGCCGGCTGGCGCCATCCTCCACGACGGGGTCACCCCCTCCAACACGGCCCGCTGGTTCGACGGCGTCTGGGCCTGGGACAGCTGGAAGCACGCCTACGCCATGGCCCACTTCAACCCCGAGGTAGCCAAGAACAACGTGCGCGCCATGTATGACTACCAGGTTCAGCCGGATGACCCGGTGCGTCCGCAGGATGCCGGCATGGTGATCGACGCCGTCTTCTACAACAAGCTGTCGGACAGAGGTGGCGACGGCGGCAACTGGAACGAGCGGGACACCAAGCCGCCGCTCTCCGCCTGGGCAATCTGGGAGATCTACAGCGCCACTAAAGACAAGGCCTTCATCGCCGAGATGTATCCGAAGATCCAGGCCTATCACGACTGGTGGTACAGGGCACGGGACAACAACCGCAACGGCATCATCGAATACGGCGCCACCCGCCACGTCGAGCACAACGACGAGTTCGGCAACATCACCTTCAAGGTGCGATATGGGAGCGGAGTGCCCGCCGGGCTGGATCTCGCGAGCTGTACCGACGAAGGGGACGGTTGGTATGGCTGCGCCGGTATGACGCTCTACCAGCAGGTGCTGAACACAGGCGGGTACGACGAGATGGACATAGGTGCCCAGCACGGTGCTGGCTGGGAGTCCGGCATGGACAACGCCGCCCGCTTCGGCTTCATCGAGCAAGACCAGTTACAACGTTACGCCGACAAGGCCTATGGTGGCGACATCGACAAGGCCCGCCAGGACTGGAACGTCGCCTTCTTCGAAAACCACGAGGACGACGGCAGCCTCATCGGCTTCTCCATCGATCAGGAGTCGGTGGAACTCAACGCCTTCCTCGCCAAGGAGAAGCGCATCCTGGCGGACATGGCAGATCTGCTCGGCAAACCGGACGAAGGGATCCGCTATCGCGAGGGCGCCAGCCAGCTCGCTGGCTACATCAACAGCTGCCTGTTCGATGAGGCCTCTGGCTTCTATTACGATCGCCAGATTGCCCAGGGCGATGTGGCAGATGCCAACGGCTGCGTCGGCAAGCTGCTGACCGCCCGAGGTCGTGGCCCGGAAGGCTGGAGCCCGCTCTGGGCCGAGGTGGCGGACAAAGAAAAAGCGGCTCGGGTGCGCGAGGTGATGCTCAATGCCCAAGAGTTCAACACCAAGGTGCCGCTCGGCACGGCGGCGCTGACCAACCCGGCCTACGACCCCGACATCTACTGGCGCGGCCGGGTCTGGCTGGATCAGTTCTACTTTGGGGTGAAGGGGCTGGAGAACTACGGCTATCGCGACGACGCCCAACTGCTGGTCAACAAGCTGTTTGCCAACGCCGAGGGGCTGGCGGGCAGCGGCCCCATCCGCGAGAACTACAACCCGGAAACCGGCGCCATGCAGGGGGCCAGCAACTTCAGCTGGAGCTCGGCCCATCTCTATATGCTCTATCGCAACTTCCTTAAAACGCAGGGCTGATCCCCGCAGCCCCCGGGAATGACGCAACAAAAAGGCCTCCATCATGGAGGCCTTCTTTCTATCAGCGGATCGCGCTTACTTGACGGTCACCCGGGCAAACTTGCGCTTGCCGACCTGATAGACGGCGGTGCCGGCGCCGACCAGCGCCTTGCCATCCTCCAGCTTGTCGCCGTCACGCTTGACCGCGCCCTGCTTGATCATGCGCAGCGCCTCGGAGGTGGTCTCCACCAGGCCGGCGTCTTTGAGCAGGTTGGCAATCGCCAGGCCTTCCCCTTCCAGGGCCAGTTCGACCTCCGGCATCTCGTCCGGGATGGCGTTCTTGGAGAAGCGCTGGGTGAAGTCTTCGTGGGCCGCTTCGGTCGCCGCTTCGTCGTGGTAGCGGGTGATGATCTCTTTCGCCAGCCAGATCTTCACGTCGCGCGGGTTCAGGGTACCGGCTTCGATGCCGGCCTTGAAGCCTTCGATGTCCGCCAGCGGGCGGGAGGAGAGCAGCTCGTAGTAGTTCCACATCAGGGTGTCGGTGATGGACATGATCTTGCCGAACATCTCCCCCGGGGCATCGTGCACGCCGATGTAGTTGGCGGCGGACTTGGACATCTTCTTGACGCCGTCCAGCCCCACCAAGAGCGGCATCATCAGCACGCACTGGGCGGCCATGCCGGCATCTTTTTGCAGCTCGCGGCCCATCAGCAGGTTGAATTTCTGATCGGTACCGCCGAGCTCCACGTCCGCTTTCAGCGCGACCGAGTCATAGCCTTGCAGCAGAGGATAGAGGAATTCGTGAATGGCGATGGACTGACCGCCGCTGTAGCGCTTCTTGAAGTCGTCGCGCTCCATCATGCGGGCCACTGTCTGCTTGGCCGCCAGCTTGATCATGCCGGTCGCGCCGAGCTCGCCGAGCCAGCTGGAGTTGTACTCGATCCGAGTCTTCGCGGGATCCAGGATCTTGAACGCCTGCTCCGCATAGGTGAGGGCGTTGTGCTTGATGGCCTCTTCGGAGAGCGGCGGGCGGGTGCTGTTCTTGCCGGAGGGATCCCCCACCATGGCGGTGAAGTCACCGATCAGCAGAATGATCTCGTGGCCCAGATCCTGGAAGGTCTTCAGCTTGTTGAGGATCACGGTGTGACCCAGGTGAATGTCCGGAGCCGTCGGGTCCATCCCCAGCTTGATGCGCAGCGGGCGCCCTTCCTTCAACTTGGCGACAAGTTCTTCTTCAACCAGAATTTCTTCCGCTCCGCGCTTGATCTCGGCTAGCGCCACCTCGAGCTGGGACATTTTTTGACTCTCCAATCACGATTCCACAGGGCCAGACATATTACTGGAATGGCAGGCCAATTGGAAAGGCGGTAAACTCCGACCTTCTTCTGGGTTCAACTTCGTCAGCTTCTCATGGTCATTTGGCACGCCTTCAACTCTCTTCCTACCTGGCACCGCAAGATGGTGCTTATTCTGAGCATCCTGGTGATGATGCTGGCAGCCTGGCCAAGCGAACAGGCCGTCGCCACCCGGGTCGATGACAACGGCAACGAGCTTGCCCTGCGCCAGCCCGCCGACGCGGCCGCCGCAAACGATGAACTCGAGGCCGCGCAGCCCCTCACCCCGCCCAAGCCGCGCTACATCACCAAGCAGGTGAAGGTGCGCCGGGGCGACAACATGGGGGTCATCTTCCAGCGCATTGGCCTGAGCACGACGGACCTGCACCTGATCGATCAGCTCGATGGCAGCGATCCCCTGCGGATGCTGCAGCCGGGGCAGGAGCTCACCTTCAAGCTTACCGAACAGGGCGAGCTGCACAGCCTCTATTACCCCCACAGCCTGGAACAGGCGCTCAAGGTGAGCCGCAAGGACGACAGCTTCGTCGCCAGGTCGGTCAAGCTCGAGCTCGACACCCGCGAGCAGGTGGCGAAGGGAGAGATCCGATCCAGCTTCTGGGGCGCCGCCAGCGAGGCAGGCATGACGGAGGATCAGATCATGGACCTGGCCGCCATCTTCGGCTGGGACATCGATTTTGCCCAGGACCTGCAGCCGGGAGACAGCTTCCGGGTGGTCTACGAAGACAAGTTTCAGGATGACGAACGGGTCGCCTCCGGTGACATCCTGGCGGCCGAGTTCATCAACCAGGGGGCCATCTATCGCGCAGTGCTGAACCAGGATGGCAACTACTACACCCCGGAAGGCAAGGCGATGCGCAAGAGCTTCCTGCGCGCCCCGGTCAACTTCAAATACATCAGCTCCAACTTCAACCCGCGTCGCCTGCACCCGGTCACCGGCAAGGTGCGCCCCCACAACGGCATCGACTACGTGGCGCCCGTGGGTACCCCCATCATGGCGGCGGGGGGCGGCAGCGTGGTGGCGGCCGGTTACAACCAGTTCAACGGCAACTATGTCTTTATCAAGCACGCCGGCAACTATGTGACCAAGTACCTGCACCTCTCCAAGCGCACCGTGAACAAGGGGCAGCGGGTGAAACAGGGGCAGACCATAGGCCTGCTGGGAGGCACCGGCCGCGTCACGGGCCCGCACCTGCACTATGAATTCGTGGTGGGCGGCGTGCACAAGAACCCGCGCACCCTCAACTTGCCCCAGGCCGAGACCCTCACCGGGCGCGCACTGGCCAGCTTCAAGGCACAGGCCAGACCGCAACTGGCCAAGCTTGACAGCACGGACCTGCAACTGGCCCAGAACCAGCGGGACAGCAACGGCAGCTAAGAGTCGCCCCACTGCCATCGTGGCTGCTGTAAATGAACAGATAACAAGGAGAGGCCATGAGCGAGCGCTATATCGGATTGATGTCGGGTACCAGCATGGATGGCATCGATGCCGTGCTGGTCACTCTGGATGGGGAAACTCTTCGGGTGGAGGCGGCGCTCTGCCACCCCTGGCCAGAGGCAACGGCGCGCGAGCTTCACGCCCTCTGCACCCCGGGGGAGAACGAAATAGACCGCATGGGTGTGGCCGACAATCGCGTGGCGCAGGAATTTGCCGCCGCCACCCTGGCGCTGCTTGCCAAGGCAGGGCGTGAGCCCAAGGATATCCGCGCCATCGGCTCCCACGGCCAGACAGTGCGCCACCGCCCCCAGCTCGGCTTTACCTTGCAGATCGGCAATGCGGCCCTGCTGGCGGCGCTGACCGGCATCGACGTCATTGCCGATTTTCGCACCCTGGACATGGCCCTCGGCGGTCAGGGGGCGCCGCTGGTGCCCGCCTTCCATCAGGCCATTTTTGCCAAACCGGGCGCCCTGCGGGTGGTGCTGAACCTCGGCGGCATCGCCAATATCTCTGTGTTGCCGGGCCATGCCGACGGGGGCTCTGGTTCAGGGGTATATGGCTTCGATACCGGTCCCGCCAACACCCTGCTCGATGGCTGGTATCGCCGCCATCAGCCCGACGGCGGCAGCTATGACGCCGGTGGCCAGTGGGCGGCCAGCGGCCAGCTTGTTCCCGAGCTGCTAGCCAAACTGCTGGCTCACCCCTACTTCACCGCCCCCGCCCCCAAGAGCACGGGTCGGGAGATGTTCACCCTGAAGTGGCTAGACCACGAGCTGGCAGGCACGGCATACGCCCCGGTGGATGTACAGCGCACCCTGCAGGCGCTGACCTGCCACAGCATAGCCCGCCAGCTGCCCGCAGTGGATGAGACGCAAACCAGGCCAGAGCTGTTCGTCTGCGGCGGCGGCGCCCACAACGGTCCCCTGCTGGCGGAACTCGCCGCCCTGCTGCCCCGCTGGCGCCTTACCAGCACGGCTGAGCTCGGGCTAGCCCCCGACTGGGTGGAAGGGGCCGCGTTTGCCTGGCTGGCACAGCGCTTCATGACGCGCCAGCCCGGCAACCTGCCCGCCGTCACCGGCGCCAGCCGACCGGCGGTGCTGGGCGCACTCTACCCCGCCTGAGCGGGCAACCTGCGCACACGCACAGAGAGGGCGGCACATGCCGCCCTCTCTGTCATTGTCCGGCTCTGCCGGCAGACGTTATCGACCGTGTTCATCCCCCTTCTTTTCCCGCTGCAATTTCATTGCATAAATCTGGATGTCATATGCAGCCCGTATTGGTTGATTGCAGCGGCTCGCTTGCGTCAATGACATCGTCGTCATGCAGCCTGGGTGAATGATATTTCCCGCCGCTGTTTCAAGGGTCGAAAACGGGCACTGGCTAACATATTTTTGATGTTGCTGACAGCCCCATCCATGGGCATAAAATGCATAGCCATTCATATTGGAGTGCATGAACAGCAAAATATTGCCGATGATTAACCCTTTATTCACAGAATTGATCAACGATGGCCCGGTACAAACCCACGTACTGCGGCCATTTCCCTTATAAGGCGCGTTATGACACCCGGTCAGCCGTTATATATGGTGAATTGAACCGCATTTTAGCTATATTTCAGAGCATTGAGCCACCTCATAGAAATGCGATCCCGGTTTGCATCCCCTGGTCGGCCCCCCATAGAATCCCCCTGTCTGAATCATCAACCCGATCCATTTCTCCATCAGCCGCTCGCCCACGCAGGCGACGTCGAAGCCAGACTCGAAACAGCGATGACTGTTTTCCGTATCACCCGTCGTCATTCGTCGGGAACGGGCAACTGTTGCCGAAATAAAGCGAGGTGTGCGGCAAACGAGGAAGGAAGGCGTTGACCCTACATCAATAAAGAGAAAGGAGTATCGCCATGAGTGGTACCATCATCAAATCCGCCAGAAATACCCCCAATGCACCGCAGGATCTGGGCCCCTGCACCCAGAGCGTGGCCTTCTCCCACTACAACAATATTTCCGCCCAGCTCCCCGTCGATACCAAGACAGGCAAACTGGTGAGTGGCGATATCCAAGCCCAGGCCAGACAGTGCCTGACCAATATCCAGGCCATAGTCCAGAGCATCGGCCACGTCATGGACGACATGGTGAAAGTCACCCTCTTCCTCAAAGACATGGGGGATCTGGAGGCGGTCGACGCCGTCTATCGGGAATTTTTCCCCCACCATCTGCCAACCCGCACCGTGCTCGCCGTGGCCGGTCTGCCGCTCGGTGCAGCCGTCCAGATGGACGCCCTGCTCTCCAATGGGGAAGGCACCTTCCCGCAGGCACCCTGCCCGCTGGTGAAACTCTCCCGCAACAGCGACAAGGCACCGCAGGATCCGCTCTCGACCCATACCGTCGCCTTCTCCCACTACAACAATATCGGTGCCCAGCTGCCGGTGGATGCCACCACCGGCCAGCTGGTTGCCGGCGGCATCCAGGAGCAGGCGGCCCAGTGCCTGCGCAACATCAAAAACGTGCTGGAGAGCATAGATGTGCCGTTTGACGATATCGTCAAGGTCACCGTCTATCTGACCAGCCTGGTGGATCTGGACGCCGTCAACGAGGTTTACCGCACCTTCTTCCCGGACTCCGCCATCGCCCGCGCCGTCGCCTATCTGCCGGCCCGCAGCGTGATCGCGGCCTCCGCCCTGCCGCAGGGTGCCAGGGTGCAGATGGATGCGGTGATCTCCCACGGTGACGGCACTCCGCCGCAGCTGGTAGAAGACAGACACAATCTGGTGATCAGCGCCCGCAATACCGACAAGGCGCCGCGCAGCCCCCTGCACACCCAGACTGTCGCCTTCTCCCACTACAACCATATCGCCGGCCAACTGCCGCTCGACATGGCCACAGGCAAAGTGCTGACCGGCTGTATCCGTGAGCAGACCGCCCAGTGCCTCGGCCATATCAAGACCATCGTCGAGAGTATCGGCCACGTGATGGACGATATCGTCAAGGTCAATATCCAGGTGAAGAACATCGAGGATCTGGACGCAGTAAACGCCATCTATACCAAATACTTCCCGAACTATCTGCCCGCCCGCACCGTCATTGGGGTGAGCGAGTTGCCCGCCGGCGCCCTGGTGCAGATTGATGCGGTGATGTCCAACGCGGAAAGTACCCCGCCGCAGGCGTAAGACATGCCCTGAATAATAAAAAGAGACCGGCTATATGTCGGTCTCTTTTTTGGTAACAGGAAAGAATATTATTTTTATGGCATCAACGTAAAGAACGCGAACGTTCGATTACGCTTCGCTAATCGAACCTACGAGACAATAATATTTTCACGCTTAATCTTTCTCTATCGCTTTTTTAATTCCATTGTAATAATAACCGTCTTCAGGCTCTTGACCAAATGCGATCTGCATTATCATCTTAATCATCATAACTGTCCCGATTTTAATGCCGTTCTCATCTACCTCTGCACCTGAGTAATCTGGGTGGATTGATGACTCATAATTTATGACCCAGTAAACACCAATTTTGTTTGTGACCTCAAGCATTCTATTAAAAATACTAGCATCAACTTCATGATCTGGCTCTGATATGAATTTAGGTAAATTATGTGCAATTTCATTACGATGTTCTCTTGCTTTTTCAAAGCACTCAATATCTATATCGCTTATAGCACCTTGATCTTTGAACCATAACAATGAGGCTTTAAGAGGGCTCTGGTTAAAAGACATAACCTCCTTTGAGTATTCCTCACTTAGAGTCTCACCATTGATTCCCCAGTGATCAGTAAAAAAATCTCTTGGTTTTGATATAATAAAATCTCTACACATTTCATATGATGATATATATACAGAAGCGCTCATTAAGTTCTCTCGCAACTTCTTTGGATTTGTTAGCTTTTCCCATGCTTCCATAACTATATCTCCAAGAAATTAAATTGAAGGATAACTCACTTTATAAGCTGCTATAACAAACTTTTAATATTATATTTCAAGCTCATAAAAAAGCCCCCCATCTTGCGATGGAGGGCATTTTATCGTTCAGGCTATTAGGCCAGTGCGACCCAATGGTCAGCGATTACAGGGACTCTGCAGTCGCAACCACGTTTTCCACGGTAAAGCCGAATTCCTTGAACAGCAGCTCGGCCGGGGCGGACTCACCGAAGGTGGTCATGCCGATGATCTTGCCGCCGAAGCCCACGTACTTGTACCAGTAGTCGGCGATGCCCGCTTCGATGGCGACACGCTTGGTGACGCTGGACGGCAGGACGGACTCCTTGTACTCGGCAGATTGGGCGTCGAACACGTCGGTGGCCGGCAGGGAGACCACACGCACGGCGCGGCCCTTGGCAGTCAGCTGCTCGTAAGCTGCAACGGCCAGCTCCACTTCGGAACCGGTGGCGATCAGGAGAAGCTCCGGGGTACCGGCGCAATCCTTCAGCACATAGCCACCCTTGGCCACATCGGCCAACTGCTGGGCGGTGCGGTCCATCTGGGGCAGGTTCTGACGGGAGAAGATCAGGGAGGTCGGACCGTCGGTACGCTCGATGGCGTGCTTCCAGGCGATGGCGGACTCTACCTGGTCACAGGGGCGCCAGGTGCTCATGTTCGGGGTCAGACGCAGGGAGGCGATCTGCTCGACCGGCTGGTGAGTCGGGCCATCTTCACCCAGACCGATGGAGTCGTGGGTGTAAACGAAGATGGCACGCTGCTTCATCAGGGCGGCCATGCGCAGGGCGTTGCGGGCGTACTCCATGAACATCAGGAAGGTGGCGCCGTAGGGGATGAAACCACCGTGCAGGGCGATACCGTTCATGATGGCGGACATGGCGAACTCGCGCACACCGTAGTGAATGTAGTTGCCGGAGGCATCTTCATTGGTCAGGGACTTGGAGCCGGACCACATGGTCAGGTTGGACGGGGCCAGGTCGGCGGAACCACCCATGAACTCCGGCAGCAGCTTGCCGAAGGCTTCCAGAGCGTTCTGGGAGGCCTTGCGGGTGGCGATCTTGGCCGGGTTGGCTTGCAGAGTCTCGATGATCTTGGCGGACTCTGCGGCCCAGTTGGCCGGCAGCTCGCCAGTGGTGCGACGCTTGAATTCGGCGGCCAGGGCCGGGTGCGCGGCTTCATAGGCGGCAAACTTGGCAGCCCAGTCGGATTCGAGCTTGGTGCCCTTTTCTTGCGCATTCCACTCGGCGGCGATCTCGGACGGGATGACGAACGGTGCGTGGTCCCATTTCAGGAAGGCACGGGCGGCGGCGATCTCGTCGTTGCCCAGCGGTGAGCCGTGGCAGTCGTGGGAGCCGGACTTGTTCGGGGAACCGTAACCGATGATGGTGCGGCAGCAGATCAGGGTCGGCTTGCCGGTCTCGGCCTTGGCGGCTTCGATGGCGGCATTGATGGCTTCCGGGCTGTGACCGTCAACGGCCGGGATGACGTGCCAGCCGTAGGCTTCGAAACGCTTGGGGGTGTCGTCGGTGAACCAGCCTTCCACGTGACCGTCGATGGAGATACCGTTGTCATCCCAGAACGCGATCAGTTTGCCCAGCTGCAGGGTACCGGCCAGGGAGCAAGCCTCGTGGGAGATACCTTCCATCAGGCAGCCGTCGCCCATGAAGGCGTAGGTGTAATGGTCAACGATGTCGTGACCCGGCTGGTTGAACTGCTCGGCCATGGCCTTCTCGGCGATCGCCATGCCCACGGCATTGGTGATGCCCTGACCCAGCGGGCCAGTGGTGGTCTCGATGCCAGGGGCATAACCGTACTCCGGGTGACCCGGGGTGCGAGAGTGCAGTTGGCGGAAGTTTTTCAGATCATCGATGGAGAGGTCGTAACCGGAGAGATGCAGCAGGGAGTAAAGCAGCATGGAGCCGTGGCCGTTGGACAGCACGAAGCGGTCACGGTCGGCCCACTTGGGGTTATTCGGGTTGTGCTTGAGGTGGCCACGCCACAGCACTTCGGCGATATCTGCCATTCCCATGGGGGCGCCCGGGTGACCGGAGTTGGCTTTTTGAACGGCATCCATACTCAATGCGCGAATGGCATTGGCAAGCTCTTTACGAGAAGGCATCTGTATCTCCTGCGATTGCTTCATTTGATGGCCAAGATTAAGGCGCGTTATTGTCCCAGCAGGGCGGGCGCGGTGCAAATATTATCTGGGCGAATAAAGTGGCTTTGGGAGCACAATCGCTTTTCTGGCCCGGGAAAACGATTCAATCCGCCCCCTCCCTTACCTCCATGGAGGTGGATCCAGGCTGCACCTTGGCCCGGCCGGGTCCAACCCCAAATAGTGCTGGCAATCACCCTGTGACCTAATTAAAATAGACGTCCAGATGTAGATACCTCTACAGTCATCCTGTCATTTTCCGGTTATGGCCAAGGCGATAACCCCATACGAATCGAGAACCAATCATGGCAAAGCTGTTTACTTCCGAGTCGGTCTCCGAAGGCCATCCCGATAAAATCGCCGACCAGATCTCCGATGCGGTGCTGGACGCCATCCTGGTGCAAGACACCAAGGCCCGCGTCGCCTGCGAGACTCTGGTCAAGACCGGCATGGTGATGGTGGCCGGCGAAGTAACCACCTCTGCCTGGGTCGACATCGAGCAGATCGTGCGCGACACCGTGCGCGAGATAGGTTACACCCACTCCGACATGGGCTTCGATGCCGACTCCTGCGCCGTGCTGAACGCCATCGGCAAGCAGTCCCCTGACATCAACCAGGGTGTGGATCGTACCGATCCGCTGGAGCAGGGCGCCGGTGACCAGGGCCTGATGTTCGGCTATGCCACCAACGAAACCGACGTGCTGATGCCCGCCCCCATCACCTACTCCCACCTGCTGGTGAAGCGTCAGGCCGAAGTGCGCAAGAACGGCACCCTGCCGTGGCTGCGCCCGGATGCCAAGAGCCAGCTCACCTTCGCCTACGACAGCGAAGGCAAGATCCTGGGTGTGGATGCCGTGGTGCTCTCTACCCAGCATTGCGACTCCATCAGCCACAAGGATCTGGTGGAAGCGGTGCGCGAGGAGATCATCAAGCCGGTGCTGCCGGCCGAGTGGATCAACAAGGACACCAAGTACTTCATCAACCCGACCGGCCGTTTCGTCATCGGCGGCCCCATGGGTGACTGCGGTCTGACCGGTCGCAAGATCATCGTCGACACCTACGGCGGCATGGCCCGTCACGGTGGTGGCGCCTTCTCCGGCAAAGACCCTTCCAAAGTGGACCGTTCTGCCGCCTACGCCGCCCGCTATGTGGCCAAGAACATCGTTGCCGCCGGTCTGGCTGCCCGCTGTGAAGTCCAGGTTTCCTACGCCATCGGCGTGGCCGAGCCGACCTCCATCAGCGTCGAGACCTTCGGCACCGGCAAGGTAGCCGAGGAGCTGCTGGTCAAGCTGGTGCGCGAGTTCTTCGAGCTGCGCCCCTACGGCCTCATCGAGATGCTGGATCTCAAGCGTCCCATCTACCAGGCAACTGCCGCCTACGGCCACTTCGGCCGTGACGAGTTCCCCTGGGAGAAGACCGACAAGGCCGCTCTGCTGCGCGACGCCGCCGGTCTGTAAGGCTGGTCGTTGTGATAAAAGGGGAGCCTGGCTCCCCTTTTGCTTATCCGCTACCCGACGAGATCTCGATGTCTGCCACCAGAGTCCAACTCGACGCTTCCCTGCTCCAGCTGCTGCACCAGCGGGTCGACGCCTGCTTAGTGCAGGCGGAGGCACGCCTCGGCCGCCCCTTCCCGCGCCCGCAGATCCACTGCAACATGCGGGGCCGGGCGGCGGGGTCAGCGCGGCTGCAAACCTGGGAGTTGCGCTTCAACCCCGCCCTCTATCAGGCCAACCAGCAGGCCTTTCTGGCCGAGGTGGTGCCCCATGAGGTGGCGCACCTGCTGGTCTATGCGCTCTGGGGGGAAGGACGCGGCAAGTCGCGGGTGCTGCCCCACGGCCGCCAGTGGCAGTCAGTGATGCGGGAGGTGTTTGCGCTCGCCCCCAACACCACCCACAGCTTCGATCTCGCCGTGCTGGTCCAGCGCACCCATGCCTACGCCTGTGCCTGCCAGCAGCATCAGCTCTCGGTGCGTCGTCACAACAAGGTGGTGCGCGGCGAGGCCCGCTATCACTGCCGCCGCTGTCGCCAGCCCCTGGTGCTGACAGCGGATTGAGTCAACCCGTGTCGCGCCCCTGTGATAGGGTACGCGGCTTCTTCATTCACTCGTTTCATTGCCAAGGATCTTCATGTTTCGCCCTCTGATTTCCCTCTGCCTAGCCCTGCTGGTCAGTGCCCCGGCCCATGCCCAGGTCCCCCAGACCTTTCGCGCCGCCAAGCAGGATCTGAACAAGCTCTATCAGAGCCACCCCACCACCTTCTATTGCGGCTGCAACATCAAGTTCAGCGGCAAACAGATGGCCCCGGACTGGGAGAGCTGCGGCTACCTGCCGCGCAAGCAGGCCAATCGTGCCTCTCGTATCGAGTGGGAGCACGTGGTGCCCGCCTGGGAGTTCGGCCACCAGCTCCAGTGCTGGCAGGAGGGCGGGCGCAAGAACTGCGGCAAGAGTGACGAGTTCAACAAGATGGAGGGGGACATGCACAACCTCTTCCCCGCCATCGGCGAGGTGAACGGCGATCGGGCCAACTACCGCTTCTCCGACTGGAACGGCAAGCCGAACCAGTACGGCAAGTGCCAGATGCTGGTGGACTTCAAGGATCGCCGGGTGCAGCCGCCCAAGGGGCCGGTGCGCGGCCAGATAGCCCGCGCCTACCTCTACATGGGCCAGCAGTATGGGCTGCGCCTGGCCGCCCAACAGCGTAAACTGTTCGAGGCCTGGGACAGGCAGTACCCGGCCGACCGCTGGGAGTGCGAGCGCAACAGCCGCATCGGCAAACTGCAGGGCAATACCAACCCCTTCATTGAAAAGCAGTGCCAATAGCCCCATTTGACAGGGAGGGTCACCCCTCCCATCACCCAACGCGTTCAAGCCAAGAGACTGTGATCAGCCATGCGCATTCCACGTATCTATGAACCGGCCGCCCTGCAGGTGGGCCAGACTCTCGCCCTGTCGGAAGACGGTGCCAACCACATCGGCCGGGTGCTGCGGATGCAGCCGGGTCAGCAGCTCGAGCTGTTCAACGGCGACGGCAACCAATATGCCGCCACCATCACTGCCGTCGGCAAGAAGTCGGTGGAGGTGCACATCGACAGCTGCGAGGCCCGCTCGGTGGAGTCCCCCTTCGCCATCCATCTGGGCCAGGTGATCAGCCGTGGCGACAAGATGGACTTCACCATCCAGAAATCCGTGGAGCTCGGCGTCACCTGCATCACCCCGCTCTTCTCCGAGCGCTGTGGCGTCAAGCTGCCCGCCGATCGGCTGGAGAAGAAGCGCGAGCAGTGGCAGAAGGTGGTGATCAGCGCCTGCGAGCAGTGCGGCCGCAATGTAGTGCCCGAGGTACGCATGCCCATGGAGCTGGACGCCTGGCTGGCGGAAGAGACCCAGGAGCTCAAGCTCAACCTGCACCCGCGCGCCCCTTACAGCATCAACACCCTGCCGGTCCCCGAGCACGGGGTGCGGCTGCTGATCGGCCCGGAAGGGGGCTTGTCCAGCGACGAGATCGCCCGTACCGTGCAAGAGGATTTCAAGGAGATGCTGCTGGGGCCGCGGGTGCTGCGCACCGAAACCGCCGCCCTGACCGCCATCACTGCGCTGCAGTGCCGCTTCGGCGATCTCGCCTGAAACAGGTTTTAAGAATCTCACTCGCAATCGAGCCACCAGAAGGAATCTCGGATGACCATCAAACTCGGCATCGTGATGGACCCCATCTCGGCCATCAACATCAAGAAGGACTCCAGCTTCGCCATGCTCGAAGAGGCGCAAAAGCGTGGCTATGAGCTCTTCTATCTGGAGATGAAGGATCTTTACATGCAGGCCGGTCGCGCCTTTGGCACCATGCGCCCGCTGACCGTCAAGCATGACTACGCCCACTGGTTCAGCCTGGGCGAGGTGATCGATCAGCCGCTCTCCAGCCTGGACGTGATCCTGATGCGCAAGGATCCCCCCTTCGACACCGAGTTCATCTACGCCACCTACATGCTGGAGCGAGCCGAGGACGAGGGTTGCCTCATCGTCAACAAGCCCCAGAGCCTGCGCGACGCCAACGAGAAGCTCTACACCGCCTGGTTTGCCGAGCACACCCCGACCACCCTGGTCACTCGCCGTGCCGACAAGCTGCGCGCCTTCCACGCCGAGCACAAGGACGTGATCCTGAAGCCCCTGGATGGCATGGGCGGCGCCTCCATCTTCCGCATGAAGGAAGATGATGCCAACGTGGGGGTCATCATCGAAACCCTCACCGCCCACGGCAGCCAGTACTGCATGGCCCAGACCTTCCTGCCCGCCATCAAGGACGGCGACAAGCGGGTGCTGGTGGTGGACGGCGAGCCCGTGCCCTACTGCCTGGCCCGCATTCCGGCCCAGGGAGAGACCCGTGGCAACCTGGCGGCCGGCGGCCGCGGCGAGGCGCGCCCCTTGAGCGAGGCAGATTGGGCCATTGCCCGTGCTGTCGGCCCCACCCTGAAAGAGAAGGGGCTCATCTTCGTCGGGCTCGACATCATAGGCGATCGCCTGACCGAGATTAACGTCACCAGCCCGACCTGCATCCGCGAAATCGAGGCGGCCTTCCCGGTGCATATCACCGGCATGTTGATGGATGCCATCGAACGCCGGCTGGGACAGTGACCCTGATTGACGGGCCGGGGAATGCCCCCTCGAAGCCGTCACCCAGACAGTGACACCACAGGGGCCAACGCGGCCCCTGCTCTTTTCGGTTGCGTGACGATGTGAGCCAGCGCCCGGACTTCCGGTTTCTCTGCGCGAAAAAGCGGTTTTGCCCGCCGCCGTCAACTGCCATAATCACCCCAAATACCTTTGCACTCTTTGATATCTATGCAAACACTGCAAAACCATTTTCTGCTCGCCATGCCGAGCCTCACGGACGCCTACTTCGAACGTTCCTTGGTCTATCTGTGCGAGCACAACAGCGAGGGAGCCATGGGACTGGTGGTCAACATCCCGGTGGACATGTCCCTGGACGCCATGCTGACCAAGCTCAAGCTGAGCCCACCCGCCACCGCCGAGATGAAACAGCCGGTGCTGCAGGGGGGCCCGGTCCATGCTGATCGCGGCTTCGTGCTGCACAGCTTCCGGCCCGGCTTCAACTCCACCCTGCAGGTGAGCGACGAGATGATGGTCACCACCTCCAAGGACATCCTCGAGACCCTGGGCACGGACGAGGCGCCGGACCACTGGCTGGTGGCGCTGGGCTATGCCGGCTGGAGCGCAGGGCAGCTCGAGCAGGAGCTGGTGGATGGCGCCTGGCTGGTGATCCCCCCCAACCCCAGGCTGGTGTTCGACACCCCCATTCACCAGCGCTGGCAGCAGGCCGCCGCCAGCATAGGCGTCAATCCCCTGCATCTATCCAGCCAGGTGGGGCACAGCTAGCCTTCTCCAAGCGGGCCCCCGGGCCCCTTCTACACATCCAGTTTTAAGGAACTCCATGTCATCACGCAGCATCATGGGCTTTGACTACGGCACCAAGAGCATCGGCGTCGCCATCGGCCAGGAGCTCACGGGCACGGCCCAACCCCTTCGTTCCCTCAAGGCCAACGACGGCATTCCCAACTGGGACGAAATTGAAAAGTTGCTCAAGGAGTGGCAGCCGGATCTGCTCATCGTCGGCCTGCCACTGAACATGGATGGCACGGATCAGGAGATCACGGTACGGGCCCGCAAGTTTGGCAACCGCCTCCATGGCCGCTTCGGCAAGCCGGTGGAGTTCAAGGACGAGCGGCTCACCACCACGGATGCCCGCGCCCGCCTGTTCGAGCGCGGCGGCTACAAGGCGCTGGACAAGGGCAGCGTGGACGGGGTCTCCGCCCAGCTAATCGTCGAAGCCTGGATGGAAGAGCAATACGGTTGAACCCGGGGGCCGGCCAGGCCCCCTGCATCAGGCATCTCC
>NZ_CDBZ01000233.1:0-1061 GCF_000819985.1 Aeromonas media
CGGAAACAGTGTTCAACATCCCGGAATCACTGTTCACATTCACCGGAATCATCCTTAACGCATTGATTTAAAAACCTTTGATACGCTCTCCCTTTTGCCAGGGAAGAGCCTATGTCTGCCAAGAGGATTGCAATGCGTAAAATTCGTGAAGTGCTGCGACTGCGGCTGGAAGCTGACCTCTCTGTTCGCCAAATCAGTATCTGTACCAAGGTCAGTGTCGGCTCCATCCAGAAACTCCTCAAAAGTGCCCAGGCGCTCGGCCTTACCTGGCCCTTACCTACCGAGCTTGATGATGGCCGACTGGCTGCCCTGTTCTATCCGCAGGCCGATACCACCATCTCGGCCCGCCATGTTGTGCCGGATTGGCCCTCTGTCCATCAGGAGCTCAAGCGCAAGGGGGTCTCCAAACAGCTGCTCTGGGAGGAGTACACCCAGCGCTATCCCAATAGCTGTTACAGCTACTCCCAGTTCTGTGACCGTTACAAGTCCTGGTGTCAGTTGCAAAAGCGCTCCATGCGCCAGATCCACAAGGCGGGGGAAAAGCTCTTTATCGACTACTGCGGGCCCACGGTGCCCATCGTGTCGCCGACTACGGGTGAGGTCCGTCAGG
Organism: Aeromonas media; assembly: GCF_000819985.1. Classification (GTDB taxonomy): domain Bacteria; phylum Pseudomonadota; class Gammaproteobacteria; order Enterobacterales; family Aeromonadaceae; genus Aeromonas; species Aeromonas media. The sequence goes on from NZ_CDBZ01000233.1 coordinate 611, forward strand.
CACAAGTCTTTGTCGCCGTGCTCGGTGCGTCCAACTACACCTTTGCCGAGGCCACCTGGTCCCAGTCACTGCCGGACTGGCTGCAAAGCCATGTCCGTGCCTTTGAGTTTTTCGGCGGGACACCGGTACTGCTGATCCCCGACAACCTCAAGAGCGGTGTCAGCAAGGCTTGCCGATACGATCCCGAGCTCAACCCCAGCTACCAGCAGTTGGCCGAGCACTATCAGGTGGCGGTGATGCCAGCTCGCCCTTACAAGCCTAAGGACAAAGCCAAGGCCGAGGTGGGTGTGCAGATCGTCGAGCGCTGGATCCTGGCTCGTCTACGCCATCAGACCTTCTTCTCGCTTGCCGAGCTAAACCAGTGCATCCGGGCTTTGTTGAATGAGCTCAACGAGCGCCCGTTCAAGCAGCTGCCCGGTAACCGACGCGAGGCGTTTGAGCAGTTGGACCG
>NZ_CDBZ01000233.1:1167-2618 GCF_000819985.1 Aeromonas media
GTTGGACCGCCCGGCACTGGGGTCACTACCGGTGCATCCCTATCGCTATGTCGCCATCAAAACGGTCAAGGTCAACATCGACTATCACGTCAGCTATGAGCAGCACCATTACTCGGTGCCGCACCAGTATGTGGGTCAGCAACTGGAGCTCCATGCGGGCGATACCCTGCTTCAGGTCTATCACCAGCAACAGCTGGTCGCGAGCCATCCGCGTAAAACCATCCCGGGGATGAGCACACTCCCTGAGCACATGCCGGAACGTCACAGCAAGCAGCAACGCTGGACGCCAGGGCGTCTTAAGCAGTGGGCTGCCGACATCGGACCGGGCACCTTGTGCTGGGTTAGCGAACGGCTGGCAGAGAAAGCCCATGCCGAGCAGGCATACCGACTCTGCCTGGGACTGCTGAGTCTTAGCCGGGAGTATCCGCCATCACGAGTCGAAGCCTGTTGCCAGCTGGCCAACCGGGAAGGACTGGTGCGGCTCAAGCAGCTCAAGTCGGTGCTGACCAGTGGCCGCGACCAACTGCCCGCAAGTCCGCTCAGTTATCCAGAACTGCCGCAAGAGCACGAGAACATCCGCGGCCCCCAGAGCTTCCACTAAAGAGGATACGTCCCATGACCCAACAAACGCTGACCCGCTTGAGACACCTGAAACTGACCGGCATGGCGGATGCCGTGCAACAACAACTGGAACAGGCAAGTACCTACGAAGGGCTGCCCTTCATCGAGCGGCTAAGCCTGCTGGTCGAACACGAACAACTGAGCCGGGAGCAGCGTAAACAAGCTCGGCTGGTCAAGCAGGCGAGGCTCAAACTCCAGGCCACGGTGCAAGAGGTGGACTACCAGTCTGCACGCAACCTGGAGCGGTCACAGGTGGCAAACCTGGCCCAAGGAGAGTGGCTGCGCCGGGGCCAGAACCTGCTCATTACCGGCCCCTGTGGCTGCGGAAAAACCTACCTAGCCTGTGCGCTGGGCTACCAAGCCTGTCAGCAGGGGCACAGCACTCGTTACTACCGGCTGCCGCGTCTGCTACTTGAGCTGAGCCAGGCCAAGGTAGATGGCAGTTACGCCAGACTGCTGGGTCAACTGGCAAGGATAGAGCTGCTGATCCTGGATGACTGGGGACTGGAAGCGGTGAATGCCGAGCAGCGCAACGCCCTGCTGGAGATCATGGATGATCGGTACGGGAAATACTCGACGGTCGTGGTCAGTCAGCTGCCAACGGAAGAGTGGTACGCGAGCTTGGGGGACAACACTCTGGCAGATGCGATCCTGGACCGGCTGATGCACAACGCTCACCGGCTGTCACTGAAGGGAGAATCGATGAGAAAGAGGAGAAGTGAGTTGACCCAATCTGAACACTCGAGTTAGAAACGGGGTGACGTGAGCGCGTTAAGGATCAGGGTGTTCACGTTGGCCGGAATGGCTGTTCAACTTCGCCGGAATACGCA